>JAUCGI010000143.1 GCA_030378035.1 Desulfobacterales bacterium HSG2 | reverse complement strand
AATACAGCGACAGCGGCCCCGGGTCTTATACGACAGCAGATGACGAATTTCCCGCGTTGTCCGGCCCCGCGAATCTCACACTCGGCAGCGCGGGCGGCGTGACGCTTCATGCCGACAGAACCCTCACAGGTTCGCTGACCCTGATATCAGGCGGATTTTCCGCGGACGGATATTCCCTGGATATCGGCGGTGATGTGATGATTTCCGGCGGTGCGTACATCTCGGCTGCGGGAAACCTGACCGTCGGCGGGAACTGGACAAAAACCGGAGGAACATTCGATGCCGGAACCGGAACCGTCTTTTTCAACCGAGCCGCCGCACAGAGCCTTCAGAGCGGCGGCGGGACATTCAACAACCTCACGGTGGACAAAACCGGAGGAACGGTCTCACTCTCTGACGATCTTGACGCTGACGAAACGCTCGCCATTGCAGCGGGAACACTGGATGCCGCGGGGCAGAACATCTCCGTGGCCGGGGACTGGGACAATGACGGCACGTTCACGGCAGGTGCGGGAACCGTGACCCTTGACGGAGATGACCAGACGATTCGCGGCAGCACGACTTTCAGCAATCTGACCAAGGATGTCACTCTGTCGGCAACACTGACCTTTGAGAACAGCACAGCCCAGACCATCACGGACACCCTGACGTTGCAGGGTGCGGATGCTGACAGCCGGCTTTCCCTGCGAAGCGATTCCGACGGCGTTCAGTGGCAGCTCGACCCGCAGGGGACCCGGAATCTCGCCTGGCTGGATGTGAGGGATTCAAACAATGTCAATGCCGCAAAAGCGGACACGACCCAGGACGACTGTGTGAGTTCCGGAAACAACACAGGCTGGAATGTCCAGATTTCGGTTGCGGAGACACAGACCGTTCCCGGCGTCGAGGACAATCGGAGTGTCATCACCCTCGTGGGAAGGGATGCCGACGACGAGCCGATACTCACCTTTCACATCACGTCCCTGCCCGTGCGCGGGACACTCTGGCAGACAGATAACGGAAGCACGGGAAGCGCCGAGATCACCGCTCCGGGCACCCAGGTTACCCATCCGGGTCACAGAGTGGTCTATTATCCTGCGGAAAATGACAACGGCAACGGTATCGGAAATTTCGGATTCAAGGTGAATGACACTGAGTACGATTCCCCGTCGGCAACTGTCACGGTGAATGTGGCCGCGGTGAACGATGCGCCGGTCATCATCGGTCAGCAGCCGGTGCCTGTTCCGGAGGACTTGCCGCTCACGGTGGCCTTCTCCCATCTGACAGTGACAGATGTGGACAATTCCTATCCCACTGATTTCACGCTGACCGTTTACGGGGGAACGAACTATGCCTCCGAAGAAGAGAACCCTGCCACCATACTGCCGTCGCCCGATTTTAACGGCACACTGTCCGTTCCGGTGAGGGTGAATGACGGAGCGGCAACCAGCGGTTATCATTATCTCAGCGTAACGGTGAATCCGGTGGATGACGCACCCTCGGTCGCCAATGAGATGGCGGATGTCACGACTGACGAGGATGCCGCCCCCACGGTGACAGACCTGGGCGGCGTGTTCGGAGACGTTGACAGCGACATTTCCGCCATCACCAAGACCGTGCTTTTGAACAGCAATCCCTCCCTGGTGACCGTGGATATCGCCGGCAACACGCTGACACTGACATATCTGCCGAATCAGCACGGCGAGGCCGCAATAACTGTGAGAGGCACATCGGACGGCAAAACTGCGGATGAGACCTTCACGGTCACAGTGGCCTCGGTCAACGATGTGCCGACGGCGGGTGATGTCTCCAAAAGCGGAACCGAGGGAACAACGCTTTTCTTCACAGGCTCGGATTTTTCAGATGCCTTCAGTGACGCTGATGGCGACATTCTGAACAGAATCCGGTTCACTACTCTCCCGGCAGACGGCATACTGCGTGTGAACGGTGTCGCGGTCGCGCTGAATGATGAAATCACGGCAGCGGATCTGGCCGCGTTCATATTTGAGCCGGCCCCGGGCTGGTACGGAGAAACTCTCTTCACATGGGAGGGATCTGACGGGAATGCGTGGTCAGACACATCCGCGAACATGAGCATTGCCGTTGCCGCCATCCCGGTAATGCTGGAACCGATTTTCAAAACCGGGCCCGAAGATCAGGATATAATGTTCGATGCAGGCGATCTGGAAGGCTTTGAATACGGATATGACAGCAAGGTGAAAGTTGTCAGCCTGCCGGAGAACGGGGTCCTGCTCTTTGATTCATCGGAAGCAGGCCCGGATCATGAATTTGCCGGCACACCGATAACCGAGGGGCAGGAGATGATGCTGATGAGCGAACTGCTGGCCGGAGAACTCAGGTTCAGGCCGGACCCGGAGTTCAGCGGTTCCGTGAATTTTCTGTGGCGGATCAGCAAGGCCGCTGTGTGGTCCGAGGATAACGGTGTCACCATCACGATCATGCCGGTGAACGACCTCCCGATCCTGACGGATATCAGCAGAACAGGCGATGAGGATATCGGGGTCCGGTTTGCCGGTTCGGATTTTTCAGATGCCTTCAGTGACATTGACGGCGACATCCTGAACAGAATCCGGATCACCGCGCTTCCGGGGCACGGCACATTAAGCGTGAACGGTACCGCCGCGGCATTGAATGACGAAATCCCGGCAGCGGATCTGGGCGGATTCGTGTTCGAGCCGGATGAGAATTACAACGGCACGGACAGTTTCAGTTGGAACGGCCATGACGGGACCGGATATGCGGAAACTGCCGCCGCAGTCACTCTGACCGTGAGTCCGGCTGATGACGAGCCGGTGATTTCCGAAATTGAGGATCAGACCACTGACAGGAACTCTCCGACGGACCTGATCAGCTTCACTGTGTCTGACCCGGACATTCCGGCAGACAGCCTGGCCGTGTCCGCAGTTTCCTCGAATACTGATCTGGTTCCGGACGGAAATGTCGTCCTCACCGGCTCCGGCAAGGATCGCATGATGATAATCACCCCCGCGCCCGATACCCACGGGACGACTGGGGTCACGCTGACGGTGACTGACGGAATCCTCACAGCAGAAGAGTCGTTCACCCTCACGGTCCTCAAAGTATATAAGATTTCAGGACAGGTCACGTATTTTGCCGGCGAGAATCCTCCGGTTCCCGACGTGCTTGTGACGCTTGAGTCCGATGACGGCACTTTTTCCGCCGAGGCTCTCACGGATGAGGCCGGCAATTATATCTTTTCCGGCATCCCCCCGGGCGGTCATTATGTATCCGTATTCTCCAAGGAAGCGGACCCCGGAACCGGGACGATAAGTGCGGGGGATGCATCGAAAATCGCAAGATATGTCGTCGGAGACCTGGAATTTGATGAACTTCAGAGAGAGGCGGCGGATGTGAACCAAAACGGCCGTGTTTCCAGCGTGGACGCGTCAGACCTTTCGAGATACAGAGTCGGTCTGATACCGGAGATGAACGAGGCCGGCATTAGCTGGATATTCACGCCTGCCTCGCTGCCATATCCGGATCTGAGCTCGGACATGGAAAATCAGGATGTCGCCGCCATGGTGCTCGGAGACATATCCGGGAACTATTCTCCGTTCTCAGCAGCAGACCTCCGAGGTTTTGAAAACCTCGGAGGTCTTCGTCAGAACCTCGGAGGTCTCAGCAGTCTCTCCGTTCCTGTGGTCCTGAACGGGGGGACCGAGATCGAAGGCATTGACATCAACATCGGGTATGATGAAAAGATGCTCGAAGTGGCAGATGTGACACTGGCGGACGGCATGTTTGAAGATGAGGATTACAGGCTGATCGCAAATCCCGTGGACGGTCAGATCCGCATTGCTCTCTTTGCCCTCACCGGGAACCTGTTCACAGGGGACGGACCAGTCCTTTTCATCAGCTTCGATGTTGTCGGAACGAGGCCCGGAACGGTTCTCGAATTCACGGAGTTTCAGTGCAATGAGACGCCTGTGTCCGACGGGCATGACAAAACCCGTGATTCCGGGCTGTCCGGCGGATTTTACATCGGCGGTGCTGTTTCGCAGCGCCTCATCCTCGGGACAGAATATGATCTGATCACGGATGATCCGGACGGAGACGGTGTCATCGGCGTGGGAGATGCGATTCAGGCCCTGGAACAGGGTGACTTGGAGGGAGCGATCCGGGCGCTGCGCTGCATCGTCGGAAATTAAACCACGGTCATCCGACAAACGCTCGGTTCGGATTGGCAAATCCGAACCCGTCATAAACAAACGCTCACCCGGCGGGCGGGGGATTTGTCAATCCCCCGCGAGCATCCGAATTAATCCCCCGCGAGCATCCGACAAACGCTCGGTTCGGATTGGCAAATCCGAACCATGCGGGCGGGGGATCGTTGTCAATCCCCCGCGAGCATCAGATTAAACGCCCGCGAGCATCCGACAAACGCTCACCCGGCGGCGGGGGATTTGTCAATCCCCCGCGAGCATCAGATAGAAGCTCGGTTCGGATTGGCAAATCCGAACCCCCGGCGGGCGGGGGATTTGTCAATCCCCCGCGAGCATCAGATAGAAGCTCGGTTCGGATTGGCAAATCCGAACCCGTCATAAACAAACGCTCGGTTCGGATTGGCAAATCCGAACCCGGCGGGCGGGGGATTTGTCAATCCCCGCGAGCATAAACGGGCGCGGGCATCAGATAAACGCATGGTTCGGATTGGCAAATCCGAACCATGCGGCGGGAGCAGAATGCCGGAAGCCGGGTTCCGGTTAACCAGGATCCTGCCCGGAATAACAGCTCTTGCGACTTCCGGCATCCTGCCCGGAATGACAGCTTTTGCGATGCCAGGTTCGCCGGGGATTCCCGTAAATTCTATGTATGGATTCCGGGTCAGAATGCCGGAAGCCGGTTTCCGGGTTAACCAAGGTCTGGGGAAAACCGGCTTCCGACATCCTGCCCGGAATGACAGCTTTTGCGGCTTCTGACATCCTGCCCGGAATGACATCTTTTTGCAACGCCGGGCTCGCCGGGGATTCCCGTAAATTCCATGTATGGATTCCGGGTCAGAATGCCGGAATGCTACAAACATGTCGGCCCCACGGGCCTCTGGCTGGCTGGTGAATTGCGGGTGCTCGTCAATAAGTGGGCTGATGACGAGGTGGCTCAGGTCGGGAGGCTGATCTCTCGCGATGGCGGGAATGACCTATTAAGAGTGGATTCCCGCTCTCGTCAATAAGTGGGCTGATGACGAAGTGGCTCAGGTTGGGAAGCTGAACTCTCGCTATGGCGGGAATGACCTATTAAGAGTGGATTCCCGCTCTCGTCAATAAGTGGTCTGATGATGAAGTGGCTCAGGTCAGGAAGTTGAGCTCTCGCGATGGCGGGAATGACAGGCTGGTTGGCAAATCCCGAACGTCGGGAAGTCATGGGATTCCGGCGGCTGGTTGGCAAATCCCCGAACGCCGGGAAGTCATGGGATTCCGGCGGGTGGTTGGCAAATCCCCGAACGCCGGGAAGTCATGGGATTCCGGCGGCCAGTTCCTTAAGGATGATCTTCTGTGTGCTGATCAGAGATTCCGCTGTCAGGTTCAGGAAAGGCCGCATGTCGCCTCTGTCCGCCCGGCTCAGTGCTGTGATATAACGCCGGCGGTCTTTGTTTCTGATAATCGCGGGCGGATATCCTCTTTTGATTAAAATCAGATTCATCAGAATCCTCGCGCCGCGTCCGTTTCCGTCGTCAAAGGGGTGAATTCGGACCATGTTGTAATGGGCAGCCGCTCCTGTGACAAGCGGATGCCGGATGTCCAAGTTGTCCCGGATCCACCTGCACAGCATCTCCATCTCATCGGGAACATGAAGCGGATCCGTGTAAAAGTGAATTGTGCCGTCCGGTTGCAACACATGATTGGGCAATGTCTTATATTTTCCGGGACTCGCGGGTTTTCTGATCTTCTGTCCGGTCTCGTTTATCGCCTCGGTGTAATTCACGCCTGACAGGAGCAGCGCGTTCAGTTCCCTGATAACCCCCTGGGTCAGAGGGCGTTCCTCTTTTGTCAGCTCATAAAGATAATCAATTGCCTCGGCGTGATTTCTGGCGTCAAGAAAATCTTTGAAAGGCTTTCCCTCCACCGTCAGCCCTTCCCGCAGGAAAAACAGAGTTTCGTCTCTTGTCAGGGAACTCCCTTCAATGGCATTGGAGTCATAAGTCCAGTCGATACGCAGTCTTTCCTGAATCGCAGCCCACCGCGGTTTCCGGCTGTCAATCCGTAACATCAGATCATCGACCGTATCCAGCAAGCTTCGTAATTCCCGCGTCTCTCTTATCTTGTAATATTTTTGCATCACACTTCCGAGGGTGTTAAGGGTTAAAGGTGTTAAGGGTTAAGGGTTAAGGGTTAAGGTTAAAAGGGTTCCTGTTCTCTGTAGTTTTTAAAAAACTTCATCGCCCGGATCGTCTCAGCAAAAAGATAAAAATCGGCGCGCCGATCAGGGCGGTAATCACTCCGGCAGGCATCTCCCCCTGTTCCGGGAGAACCCTTGCCATCATATCACATAAGACCATGTATGCGCCGCCGCCCAGCACACACGCCGGCGTGAGCACTCTGTGGTCAGGACCCAGAATAAGCCTCAGCAGATGCGGCATCACCAGTCCCACAAACCCCAGAAGCCCGCAACTGGAAACCGTTGTGCTCACCATAAACGAAGTGACGATAAGGAGCGTCATTGTCACCGCCTTTGTACTGACCCCCATGGTCTCCGCCATCTCCTTTCCCATGAGAAGCAGGTTCATGGCATGGGAGAGCCAGAACAGCAGAACAAAGCAGGGGAGAAGCATTGCCGCGAGTATTCCCACATGCCCGATATCGGCGATGGAGAGATCCCCCATGAGCCAGAAAAGAATATTGTGGAGCCGGGAGTCCTGGGTCATGGAGACAAGAAACATGATAATCGCCGAACAAAAGGCATTGAGCATCACGCCGGAGAGAAGCAGCGAATCCTTTTTCAGCATGGTCTGACCCGATGACATGAAGAGAACCAGAACAAGCGTGGTCATGCTCCCTGCAAATGCGGTCGCGGTGACACCCGGAAAACGGGAAAAACCCATGAGAATGCCGATGATCGCTCCCACCGCGGCTCCCCCTGAAATCCCCAGGATATAAGGTTCGGCCAGAGGATTTCGGAGAAGCGCCTGAAAAACAAGCCCTCCCAGTGAAAGAGTCGCGCCCACCAGAGCCGCCATAAGCACCCGCGGAAATCGAATCCGCCAGATGATGGCGTTCAGCGGGGGAGCCGCTTCTTTCATCCCCAGCAGGGATTGAAACACCTCCCTCACCCCGCTTTCAGAGGACCCCATGGAAAGGCCCGTAAGCATGGCCGCTGCAAGCAATATCAGGAGAAGAAAAGAGACAACTGAAAGCCGTTTCAGCAGGAACGGAGTCTGAGGGGTCATTTGGTTTCCTCGGCGAGTTCGGGATGAATCAGTCGGAACAGCAGTTCAAGGCCGTCTGCCAATCGGGGAGTGCCCCGGTCAAATATGTCGGAGTTCACAAGAAAAATACGATTGTTCCTCACAGCAGGCACAGCAGCCCACTGTTGCCACTCGGCTTTTACGCGTTCAAAGACCTCGCCCCTTGCCATGGAAGTAATGATGAAAACTTCCGGAGAAAGAGTGATGATCTGTTCCCGGGAATACCGCGGATAAGGGACGGGACCTTGTGAAAGATTTCTGCCTCCTGCAAACGTGATGAGCTCATGAATAAAGGTGTTCGTCCCCACCGCAACCACAGGGGATATCCCGATCTGAAAAAAGACCCGGGGACGGTAGGCGGTCTTTGCAACCAGGGATATCACCCGCTGAATCCGGGAACGCATGTTCATCACCAGCGCATCCGCTTTTTCGCCGGCATTCAGCAGCCTGCCGATTTCAATGACCGACTCTGCCACGGTCTCCAAATTTCTGGGGTCCACTGCATACACAGGAATTTTCATCGCTTCCAATTTGTCAATCACCTTTTTGGGATTCCCGTCTTTGACTGCGATACAAAGGTCCGGTCTTAAGGCCACAATTCTTTCCAGATCGAGATACACATAAGACCCCACCTTGGGAAACTTTGCCGCATCGGGAGGAAAATCACTGTAACGGGTCACGCCTCTCAGCCGATGCTCCTGGCCCAGGGCAAAAATGATCTCTGTGATACTCGGTGCCAGCGATACAATCCGCTGGGGGTCATCCGGCAGGACGACCTGCCGTCCCAGTTGATCTGTCAGGCTCCTGGCAGCCGGATGACGCGGCGTTGCTGCGGAAAGAGCGATAATAGCCACTGAAACAATAATCAGATGTTTACATTTCATAATCGTTTTTTTTTCTGACAATTCCGACGGATTTGTCAATCCGGCGGGAGCGTCCGGGAAATTAATTGTCAAGTAAGTGATTCCAGTTTTGTAATCCATTCATTGAAATGAGTACGCATTGTCGTTAATCCTATCCGCTGTGCGCTGATATTCTTTGACAAATTTCTGATTATAACGCTTTTCGGGGAGGCTCCGAACCGCGAATGAACGCGAATGAACGCGAATGGACACAGAACCGTGTGACCGGAATGATGGCCGGGTATCCCCGGATCCGGAGGACGCCCGACCGGGGAACGGTGTGATTCTTCCCTGTGATCCGTGTTCATTCGTGTCATTCGCGGTTTCAGAGCCTCCCCTAAATCCGTTATAATCAGACAAATTTCTTTTCAGTCTGCCCTTCAACCAAGGCCAGCACTCTGTTCATATCCCGGCCCCCCTTCAAACACGTTCTTCTGCCACAATTCGCCCAGCGAGTATTCGTCCAGCCATTCGTTCAGATTTTCCGATGAGAGACGGCGGAAAACGGATTCTCCGTTCTCTCTGTCTGTCACAATCACATCTTCTGGTCTGAAATAATTTAAAAATGTTGCGGACTGGGTTGCCGCAATGATCTGTGTCCGGCTCTCAGCCTGTCTGAGCAGACCCGCCAGAATCCGGATCGCCTCGGGATGAAGTCCCAGTTCCGGCTCGTCAAAAAACATTGCCGTCGGCGGGTCAGGCTGAAGCAGGGCTGTTGCCAGGCAGATGAAACGGAGGGTTCCGTCCGAAAGCTGGCTCGGATGAAAGGGAAAGTCCGTGTGTCTCTGTGTCCGCTCCCCCGTGTTTGTTGACGGCAAACTGAAGCCGTCCCTCGGCCATTTCACGGATCAGCCGGAAGAAACCGATAAAATTGCTTTTGCCGGAACCGTTGGCACCGATCAGGATATTCACATCCCGAAGCCGGAAATCTTCGAGTTTCCGGATGGATCTGAATCCTTCCATTGTCAGTTTTTTTATTGATTGTTTCATCAATCAGACTTCCTTGAAAACAAGGTCAAGGTCGATAACCAGCCCGGGCAGTGTCACAACTTCCAGTCTGCCCTTTCCTTCATGAATTGAAATATTGTATTTGCCCTTCTCAAGCAGGTATCTCTGAACAACTTTGTCAATGGGATGAACAATCCAATATTCCTTAACCCCGTTTTTTTCATACAGTTGCCGTTTCGTAACATAGTCCTTGCTGGCCGTGGAGGGAGATATAATTTCTATGATAAAATCCGGAGCGCCCTGATATCCCTTGTCGTCAAGTTTGGAAAGGTCGCAGACGACCAGAATGTCAGGCTGAACCACATCAATGATTTCATCATCCGCCCGAACCCCCTCCGGAAACCGGACATCAAAGGGCGCGGCATATCCCCGGCATGTTTTGCCGGACAAATAATGATGAATCTGCCCTGCCAGTTCCCAGGAAACATCCTGATGCCGGGTCGAAGGTGCCGGACTCATATCATAGAGTGTGCCGTTTATCAGTTCCCATCGCCTGTCATCCGACCATTCTAAGTAATCTGCATAAGAATATGCTTTTCTTTTAAGTAAAGGTGATGTCATAAATTCACTGATCCTTTTATCTTATGAACATGAACGTGAATGCCAGGGGCCTCCAAGTCAAAATCAATGATGACCACCCGTTTTCCCTCCAAGGCGGCTCCCCATGCCATATTACCCAAGGGCCAGCGTTCGGCCGACACCTCCCTTGTAGGAATAGAAGGTGATGAATCGTGTGTTTCCGGTGTTGGTCATTTTTCAGTTCTTTCGCTCTTCTGCTCACATACGGGGCAGAGAAAGGTATGTTTTTTCATCTGTGATTCGATCAAATAATTCTGCTTTGTCAAAAGTCCGCAAGGTGTTCTGAAACCATTCGCACTGATCGCTGTAAAGAGACAGGGCGAGCAGTATCTTTTTCAGAGGCCTGAGGATGAGCCTATTTTTCTTTTGAATCAGTTTGAGGGAATAGTCATTGCAAACAACCTCGATCTCGCCAAGGCGTCTGACATGCTCCGGCAGTCTGGAAAACTCGGTTGGCAGCAAAATATTCCCCTTCCCCCTTTTTTCTTTGGCAACAGCATCGTATTGGTATGTTCCTCCGCCCAGACGAGGGAGGGCTTCCCTGATAATTTGTTTCAGCAGATGTGTTCCCGAAGCTCCCTTCAAATGGATCTCGATCTTTTTGCCTGTGCTATTCTCAAAGAGATTGCCAAGGTAGGCGTCAATTTGAGAAATATAGTTCATCAGTTCTTCAAAACTGTTGCCCTTGGTGGGAATGCTCACTTCAAAACAACCCTGGTTCAGGATAAACGGAATAAGCCCTTTTTCAATGATGGGCGTTATCTCCTCTGTCTTTCTGATTTCTTCAGGAGCAACCTCACCCGCTTCGGAAAAGAGTATCTTTCTGAAATAATACTCACCCTCCAGATACAATCCTTTAATATGATGAGGATGCATTTTGTTCATGGGAAAATTTTCCAACTTGTTGCATAATCGGAGAAAAGATTCTTTGCCCAGTGTATCATAGTCAGCATACACTTTAAAATATATGGTGGTGTCATGCAGTTTCAATTTCATAGTCTTATCACCTCCACTTTATCTTCAATTAATTGTACGGGCAAGACAATATCATGCAAATCACGCCACTTCTTAAACGTACTATCAAATCTGCCAACCGCCTTCCGCACATGGAGACTATCAACTGATCTGACATTTTTATAATCATATCCAT
>JAUCGI010000003.1 GCA_030378035.1 Desulfobacterales bacterium HSG2 | reverse complement strand
ATCGAAACCCCAGACTTAACTGTGCCCAGGTGCGGATTGGAAAATACACAGGGGGCATTTGTAAATCCCCGGGGAGCTGAATAGAGTGCGCTCGGTTCGGATTGGCACATCCGAACCCTGTCGGATTTAGCAATCCGACAGGGGCAGAAGATAATAAGGAGACTGTGATGAAAACAATGATTACCCGTTTTACAAAATTTGCTTTGATTTGGCTGCTGGTTTTCGGAGTGCCCCTTTTGCATTCGGCCATGGCTGAGGGGAGCGACACAGAAAAATACGCATGGTCGGAAAATGCAGGCTGGGTGAATTTCCGCCAGGACCACGGAGGGGCGACTGTCCACGAAACCCATCTTTCCGGCTATGCCTGGGCTGAAAACATCGGCTGGATAAAGCTGGGCGGCACCGGATCAGGGGAAAGCACCCCGTGTTATGCCAATGACAGCGCAACCAATTGGGGAGTGAACCGGGTCAGCGACACCGGGGAGCTTTCCGGCTATGCCTGGAGGGGGACAGCAGGCTGGATCAACTTCAATTCCGCTGATCTTCAGGGGAAAAAGGTGACTGTTGATTCGGATGGCAATTCTGAGGGCTATGCGTGGTCGGAAAATGCGGGGTGGATTCATTTTAAGAACACGGACATCCCGTATATTGTTCGGATAATACTCGCGGGAGATGTGAACGACAGCGGAAAAGTTGATCTGGGTGATGCCATAGACGCCCTGAAGGTTGTAGCAGATCTGCCTTCAGATGTTAATGTGTACGCGGATGTGAACGACGATGACAGGATCAGCATACCCGAAGCTGTTTACGCTTTGGAGGAAGCGGGTAAATAATGTAATACAGTTTTGAAACTTTGAAAATCCCTTTCCGATTTTTGGCATCCTTCAAAGTAGTTTACACTTTCTTACAAATTTGTAATTTCCGATATCAGGCTCAAATTTGTAAGCTGTTGCAAATATGGGCGTTGTCTGAAATCGCGGGGCTGATTCACAAACTGAATGTCCGTCAGAAAACCCCCGAATGAAGGATGCCCGATTTTTCTTCCCTTTTTCCCTTGATAAAATCAACTTTTTCCTTTAAACATTATCTCCATGGGTTACGTTTTCAATTCAAAAGACGCGGGGGCTTACGAAGAGTGGTTTGACAAGCCTGAAAACAGGTTTGTCACCGAACTCGAGGGCCAACTGATGCTTAATATGCTCAAACCGATGCGGGGGGAGACCGTTATCGACATCGGCTGCGGAAGCGGATGGAGTCTACTTCCTTTTCTTGAAGCGGGTCTTTCTGTGTCAGGGCTTGACCCGTCACAACACATGCTTGATATTGCATCAGATCATCTGGGGAACCGCGTGGATCTGTTCAGCGGATTTGCCGAAGAACTTCCGTTTGATGACAATTCCTTTCACAATGCCTGCCTTGTGAAGACCTTGGAATTTGCCGAAGACCCCGAAAAAGCCATCGAAGAGGCGTGCCGGGTTGCAAAAAACAGAGTGTTTATCGGCCTGATGAACAGACACTCTCTCAGAGGGACCGGATTGCGGGTCAAAAGGATATTTACAGATACCATTTATAAACACGCCCGTTTTTTCAGCATATGGGAATTGAAACAGATCATCCGGACAATCCTGGGGGATGTTCCCATATCCTGGCGGACCATCTGCCAGTTTTCAACAGCAAGGGGAAGAATCTCTAACAGAATAGAATGCTCGGAACTGGTACAAAGATTCCCTTTCGGGGCATTCACAGGAATCAAGGTCACACTTGTTCCCCGTTTCAGAACCAGACCTCTTGAACTTCCCTGCCCCGCGGAAGCCGCGGACGGCGTGGCGACAGGTTTGGCAAGGACAAAATGGAGATAAGAATCATGGAAGCATACCTTTATGAACTTTCAGAGGACAGAAAAATCAGATGCAATCTTTGCAACCATCGGTGTATTATAAAGGAAGGCAGGCGGGGGATATGCCATGTCCGGGAGAATCAGGCGGGTATTCTGAAAAGCCTGGTTTATGGAAAGCTCATTGCCCGGCACATCGACCCCATCGAAAAAAAACCCCTGTTCCATCTTCTTCCAGGGAGTCTCTCCTATTCCATCGCGACGGTGGGGTGTAATTTCAAGTGCAGATTCTGCCAGAACGCGAACATTGCCCAGATGCCGGCGGATAATAACGGAATGATAATGGGGGATCACTGCATACCGGAAGCGATTGTCCGGGAAGCCGAGCAGGAGAACTGTCAGAGCATTGCCTATACTTACACCGAGCCGACCATATATTTTGAATTTGCCTTTAACACCGCAAAGATCGCACATCAGAGGGGAATTAAAAATGTGTTTGTCACCAACGGATATATGACTCCGGAGGCGCTGGAAATGATCTCCCCCTATCTGGACGCGGCCAATGTGGATTTAAAAGCCTTTAATAACGATTTTTACAAAAAACTCTGCGGAGCAAAGCTGGATCCGGTCAGAGAGAGTCTGAAAAAAATGAAATCCCTGGGAATTTTTGTGGAGATCACGACCCTGCTGATCCCGGGACTGAACGATGACAGAGCGGAGATTGAGCAGTTGGCGTCGTTCATCTCTGAAGAACTGGGACCTGAAACACCGTGGCATATCAGCCGCTTTCATCCGACCTATCATCTGACGGACCGGCCGGCCACACCGGTTTCAAGCCTGATTATGGCCCGTGAAGTCGGCATCAGTGCGGGACTCCGATATGTCTATGTGGGAAATGTGCCCGGTGAGAAAGGGGAGGATACCTTCTGTTATAATTGCGGGAGAACCATTATTGACCGCTGGGGATTCAGCATCAGGAAGAACTTGGTGAAGAACGGTCACTGCGCCTATTGCGGTGCAAAGATTGATGGATGTTGGATGTTGGATGCTTGATGCTGGATGTTTGATGCTGGATGCTGGATATTGGATGCTGGATGCTTGATGCTGGATATTTGATGTTTGATGTTTGATGCTTGAAACTTGAACCAAGAGTATTAAGCATCCAGCATCCAATATCAAGCATCAAACATCAAACATCCAGTATCAAGCATCAAGCATCAAGCATCAAGCATCAAGCATCAAGCATCATCCAACATCAAGCTCTGACCGTCACCTTATCCAACGCTGCCTTGCTCACAGTCCGAACCTCTTTGTTCTGATCCGCGAGTGTTTTCACGAGATAAGGAACCGCCTTTATCGCGCCCGGTCCGATTTTCCCCAGAATCTCGGCCGCGGCCCGGCGGACGAACCACTGGCTGTCTCCCAGCGCCTCTGCAACACGGGGAACAGCATCCAGAGCACCCTGACTTTGGGGCCACTGGGGATCCGCTTCCTTCAAAAACTGAGCCGCTGAATTCACAACATCCTTATTCGCGTCTGCAAGAGCCTCCACAAGGTAACGGGTGGTCGCCGGCCCGATTTCCATCAATGCTTCGCCGGGCATGCTGCAAGGAAATCCGACATCAGCGCCCGTCAGCGCTTTCACGAAAAGCGGAATAGTGCTCCGTGTGGCTTCATGTTTCTGCCAGTTGGGATCGACTCTTCCCAGAGCCTGAACCGCTTCGCTGCGAAGGGTCTGGTCCGGGTCCCCCAGTGCTTTTACGAGATGAGGGACGGCCTCTTCCGCGGCCGGCCCGATCTCCCCCAGGGCTTCAGCGGCTTTGGTGCTGGCAGGACCGCCGGCATCTGCCCGTTCTTTCACAAGGCGGATGATCCCTTTGCGATCTTCCGAAGTGACCTCCTCCTCTTCTTGGACATGAGGGGTTCCTTTCAGAAGTATCTTGTCCAGCGCGTTTTTCATGGCTGTTCTGGACTTTTTATTGCTGTCCGCCAGCCCCTTGACGAGATGGGGGACTGCTTCTCTTGCAGCCGGCCCGATTTTTCCCAAAACCTCGGCTGAGACGCGGCGGACATACCACTGACCGTTTTTCAATCCACCCGAAAGGCGGGGGACTGCTTTGACAGCACCCTCGCTCTCAGGCCACTTGGGATCAATTCTTTTCAATGCCCGGGCTGCGGTGTTAAAGACCTCCTTATTGCCTTCCGCCAGCACCTCCACAAGCGGTTGAATCGAAGCCTGCCCGATCTCCACCAAAGCCTCGGCAGGTGCCTCGAACTCGTCGGAACCCGAGCCCCGCAGAGCGCTCATAAAGAACGGAACCGCGTTCAGCGCGTTTTCACTCTCCTGCCACTCGGGAGCGATTTTTCCCAAAGCCTGAACCGCCAGATAACGGACTTCCTTATCACGGTTTGCCAAGATGTTTATAAGAAAGGGAACCGCCGCCTCTTCCGCTGCCGACCCGACCTCCCCCAGAGCTTTGATGGCCAGACTGCGGACGTCGCTGTCCGCCAGCAATCCCGCAAGAATGGGTGCCGCGGCCGGACCGACTTCCCCCAGAGCCCTGACGGCTGAAGAACGCTCGGGCCCGTCCGTCTTTTCCAGATCTTTGACAAAATGGGTAATCTCTTTGGCCGCGCTTTCGGTCTGCTGCCATTGGGGATCAATTCTCTCCAAAGCCCGGACCGAGGCATGGCGGACATGCTCATCTTCATTGACCAGAACCCTTACCAGGTCCGGGATGGCTGCCGGCCCGATTTTCCCCAGTGTCTGAGCCGCCGATCTGAGGACGTCGCTGTCTGTCAGCACTTTGACAAGATTGGGAACGGCCTTTTCCGCGGCGGTTCCGAATTCCCCCAAAATTTCAGCAGCTTCGATCCGGGTCCGTATGTCATCGCTTGTCAGCCGTTTCACCAGTTGGGGAATCGCTTTCCGCGCGTGTTCGCTATGCGTCCATTGGCCGTCAATCTCTTCCAGAGCCGATACGGCCGCATCTCGGACGGTTTTGTTGCTGCCTGCCAGCGCTTTGATAAGATCAGGGACTGCTGAAACCGCAAATTCGCCGAATTGTTCCAGTTCGTTTATGGCAATCACCCGGTCGCTGGTTGAACATTCAGGGGATACACATAAGGCGGCCAGTTCTTCGACGGATCTGACAGGTCCCTCCATGGAACGCAAATAGAGGCGGTAAGTCAGCATGACAGCACAAACGCCGATCATCACGCGAAAAAAGATCGCCGACAAATTCATATCCGGTTCCGCTGTGTGAATCTGCCAGCCGAAAATCTGAAGCGCGTCAAAGTCCAGCGTCCGCAGGATATTATCGAGAGGCCATAAATACCAGTCGTTCAGACCCCACTGACTCCTCCATCCTGTTAAGACCATCAGCAGTATTGCAGCGCCTAGGCCGGCAGGCCAGACCCATTTCATCACTTTGGATACCGGTTCGATTTGTGAAGCCCCGCGGACCGCCCTGAAGATCACCGCCAGTGTAAAAAACCCCGCCATAACGGACATGCTTAAAAGCGCAATTCCTGCCAGGGTGCTCTGGTGGGAGATTTTCTGGAAGCTGATGCTGCTTGCTTTGATCATGTCCGGCAGATCAACAGCTCTCAGCGTATGTGCCGCAATAAATTTCATCCAGTCGGACAGGATGGGCGGTGAAGGATATGAATAATGCGTTGCTCCCAGAATATCATGGAGCTGAATGTGCATTTGGCAGAAGACTGCCAACTGGATGAAACAGAGCAGAATTGCGTTGAAAGCAAGCATTCTCCCCCAGAAGAACGCGTAAATCAGAAAGCCGATATTAATGGCCGTTAATATGGCTGTTCCCCACAATAGCGGCATCTGATTTTTCAGTAGTGATGCAATCTGGTCCCCCATAAAAAAGACCGCGGCGATATATGCCACGGATACCAATATGGCCAGATTGAGATATCGGTTCAAACTCATTTTTTTAATTTCTCCTTTTTGAGGGCTAAGGGTTAAGGGGTTAAGGGTTAAGGGGTTAAGGGTTAAGGGTTAAGGGTTAAGTTTTAAGGGCTAAGGGTTAAGGGTCGTATGCAGAGGATATCCAGCCTTACCTCTTAAAACTTAAAACTTAACCCTTAACCCTTAACTCTTAACTCTTAAAACTTAACCCTTAAAACTTAACCCTTGACTCTTAACTCTTAACTCTTAACCCTTAAAACTTAACCCTTAACCCTTAAAACTTAACCCTTGACTCTTGACTCTTAACTCTTAACCCTTGACTCTTAACTCACCGCCTGGATCAATTTGCTTCAGCGCCTCTCTGACAACAGTTCTGACTGGCTTTCTGGTATCTGTCAGCGCTTTCATAAGATAAGGGACCGCGCTACGGGCACCCTCGCTCCGGGGCCATTGCGGATCGATTTTTCTCAGAACTCTGATGGCTGCGATACGCACATTCCCGTTCATGTCTGTCAGGGCTTTGACAAGATAGGGGATGGTATTATACGCGCTTTCGCTTTCGGGCCATCGGGGGTCAATTCTTTTCAGAGCGTCAGTTGCTGCTTCCCGGACAGTTCTGTTGTTGTCTGTCAGCAATTTTACAAGACGAAAAACCGCTCTTGATGCTGCCGGGCCGATGATCTCCAAGGCATCAGCGGCGGCAATGCGGACGCCGGCGTCATCGTCTGACAGCGATTTTATGAGACAGGGCACCGCGCTACAGGCACCCTCGCTCCGGGGCCATCGCGGATCAATCTCCTCCAAAACTTCGAAAATTGCAAAACGGAGGTCTGAATCGCCATAAGCCAGGGACTTCACAAGATGAAAGACTGCGCCGCGGGCGTCCTCACTCTGATACCACCAGGGATCAATTTTGTTCAGGAGGTCGGTGATGCTCCTTCGGACGCTCTCATCTCTGTGTGTCAGAGCTTTTATAATATGAGGAATTGCCGCCGGCCCGATCTCCGACAAAATTGCAGCGGCATCCCGATGTTTCTTTCTGTCTGCCAGAGATTCCGCGAGTCGGGAAATCACCGAAACCGGATACGAGCCGAATTTTGCCAACGCTTTGACCGCGATCATGCGCTCCTCCATGGAATACTCAGAGGATACGCAGATCATCGCCAAGTCCTCAACGGTCTTGCCATGTCCTTCCAAAAGACGCAGATAGAAACGATTCGCCAGCACGATGGTATAGGAAGCGATCAGCAGCCGGTAATAAATCGCCAGGGTTGCCAGTCCGTTACCCATTTCCAGACTGTGAAGACGCCAGCCGAATATCTGAAAAGCATCCCCGAAGTCCAGGGTGCGCAGGATGTTATCCAAGGGATAAAAAAACCAGTTTCTCGGTATGTCGAGACCTCGGATGCAATCCTCAACATAGCCGGCCACGCACATCAAACCGGTTGCCGCAAGCAATCCCCAGCGGCGGACACTCCGGGGCATTGCCAGAAAATCGACGAACTCTCCCGCAAGGTTTGTCATCGGACGGTTCGCTTTTGCTGATGAACGCCGGTCGATAGCGCTAAAAACAGCCCCCAGGATAAAAATATCCACCATGACATGCATACTGAAGAGCGCGATGCCCGAAAGCGCGCTCTGGTTTCTGACATTCTGCAAACGAATCCCGTAAGCTTCAATGGCATCCAGCAAATCGACCGCCCTCAGCGCGTGGACTGCGATCAGTTCCGTCCAGTCATACCAGCAGGGCGGTGACGCATAAGAATAATGGGCCGCTCCCAGAATCTCATATATCTGAATATGCAGACGACAGAACAGAGACAACTGGAGCAGATTGAGTATGATAATGGCGGAAGTAATTCTCCCCCGGGAGAACAGACAGGCCAGTGACACGCTGAAATTAAAGATAATGAGCCATATCGTGAGCCATAACAGCACAATATGGTTCCATGACAGGCAGGCGACAAGAGAGTACGCCGCGGACAGCCACAAAGCCGGGGTTATGTATTTGTCCAATTGCGTTTCCATTCTGGTCACCTGTTTCAAAAGGGATGGTTGATTTCACCCACAGTCAGTGAAGCCAGTTCCATAGCCTGCCTGGCCACATCCACGGATACGCCGAGACTGCAATAACCGGCTTTATCCGGAGGCGTGATCTGGACAAAGCCCACATCAACGGGAATCTGACCGGATCGGATCACCTGGGGTATCTGTGAATAACGGCTCGGAATCAGATCCGCAAGCCCCGCGGTAATCGCCTCACTGGCCTGCCATCCCGAGAAGAAGGTCTTAACGCGGTATTTCCGGGAATGATACGCTTTCAAAGAGATGGCATCCAGGCTGACCAGTTGGGACAGCTCCGGATCCAGCAGATTCGCAGCGTCCGAGGTCATCAGATGCTTCACCAGGGTCCGGGGTTCGGCCGCGGCGGTTCCTAAAAAAATGTTCATCCCCGGCCTGATCTTTTCAAGCACCCTCTCAGAGGGGACAATCCGATTTTTCCAATGGGTGTCATTCATTTTTAATATCATTTTCTGTTTCAGCAATCCGAATCCGAATCCGAATCCGAATCCGAATCCGGAGTGCAAAGCTTGCTTTGCGCTGATATGGTTCAGACACGCACATACGCAAAGCAAGCTTTGCACTCCGGACTTCAATCGTTTCTTAAACTATATACAGAACTATGCAGGTATTGTAAAGGGATATATGGCATAAACTTTGAAGTAAAGATTCCTTTTCATATAGCTTGGTACAAGAACCTTGCATTCGATTTGTTTTGAGATTTATCACAAAACATTCTTGCATTAAATAATTTTGTATGCAATACTTTATGGCATCCTTCATCCTTCATTTATGGGTGCCGCCTAAAGGCGGAACTACGAACTTGGATGCCCAATAATATGTTTCGGAGTGCAAATCATTTTTTACTTCGGGGTGCAAAATCATTTTTACCCGAAAAGGGTTTTTCGGACTCTGCTTTTCATCATAACCTTTTCCCGATGAAATCCTTTTGTATAACAAAAAAACTCTTGATCTTCAGATAATAAGAATGTAAGAAACGGGAATCAAATAACATCGGCACTTCACAATTCTGTTCAGTTCGATTGGTAAATCCGAACTGGCAATCGCCAATCGGCAAATGGTATGTTTTAAAAACTTAAAAATGAAAAAGGCCGGATATTATTTCCTTCAGGCCGTCCAAGCCAATTCAACGGGCGTGGTCCGAAAGCGATCAAACCTGAGCCGGCCGTGATAATACCTGATCTGTGTACAGGAGAAAAAGATCATACCAATTTGTTATGAAAATTTATGATGTCCTGAAAAGAACAGCATCTGTCGGCGCTTTTGTCCTGTGCACAGATGTCTGATATAAAAATTATTGGCGATGATGAGGGTGTTAAAGATTGAAAAACTGGTTTTGTTCAGGTATTAACATTCCGACAGAAACTCTGTGATGTGATCGGTTAGCATTTTTGTATAAAAACGGAGGTTGTCAAAGTGGATTTTAGTACTAATTTAAAAACCGCAGGGAACACAGAGATTTCCAGGGAGGCCCCGGTTTCTGCACATCTCTGCGGATTCGCTGTGTTTCTGAGAGCTTTCTGACGGTCAGGCATGTTTAAAAAACTTGATCATTGAGTATAAAAAGATTTAAGAAATAAGCCCATGTTACCGCAAATCCGAAGAAAAACATTTACCGCAAACGAATATCACCGTATGGTCGAAGCTGGTATTCTGGGAGAAGATGATCATCTGGAACTTATCAGGGGAGAAATTATTCATAAGGCCGCCATCGGAAGCTGCCATGCAGCGTGTGTTGACAAACTAACGCAGTTATTCTTGACAAATCTTACAGGAACTGTCATTTTTGCCCCAAAGGAAAGCAGTATCAGAATAAGCGGGCTTGATGATCTGAAAAATAAGCCACTGGTGAGCGTGAACAGGGGATATTCATACGGACCGAAATTCGACAATTATCAGGGACTGAACAAGGATTATTCCCGTGATGAAATAATGCAGGTAAAAAAGCTTGCCGAACAGCATACGGACGTGGCGGTGGCTTCCGAGGAACCTTTCAAATTTTTCAGCAAACGGCTCGGATTCGCTGACAAATTCAAAGTCGTGTATGTCTTATCCGAAGAACCGTCTTATGTGGCCTTTTCCAAAGCGAAAGGTGAGAAATGCAAAATTCTGGCTGAAAAATTCGGCCGGACACTGAGCCGGTTGAAAAAGGAGGGGGTAATTCAAAAGATCGAGGATAAGTATTTTAAGTAAACATCATCCGCAGGCAGGGTGGGGTACTCTGTGCAAACCCGCCTGCCTGAAAAGGAATTACACCCATCATGAAAAAATGGCGAAGCAGTATTCAGGTGAAAGTCAGTCTGATTATCGGGGTTGTCACAACCGTCCTGTTTTCAGGATTGGCATGTCACGATTTTATAACGATGAAGGCCAAACTGAACCTTACACTCCTCACCCTTTCAGAAAATACGGCAAACCGGATGTCAAACAATATGGTAAGCGCCTTGTGGGATATAAATGAAGACTCGGCTGAAGAGATTATACGTTCCGAAATGATCGAAAAAAGTATATATGCAATTGTTGTCAGGGACAAGCGGAGTCGGATATTTCAGAGTTGTAAGCGGGATAACAAGTGGAATCTCGTCAGAAACAAAGATGACATTGAGGGTAATTTCATTGTAAAACGCAAAGATATTATAAAAAATGACAGAAAATTAGGCAGTGCCGAATTTTTTTTTACGCCCGCATTTATGCGGAAAGAGCTCAGAGATAATATGATCCGTATTATTCTGAATGCTGTTTTACTGGATATCATTTTGTTTACAGTGCTCTATCTGACGATAAAAATATATCTGATTCGTCCTGTAACTGAGATTACCACAGGGCTTGACAAATCTGTCGAACAAATTGTATCTGCTTCGGGCCGGATTTCCTCAGCCAGTCAGTCTCTGGCCCAGGGTACTTTTCAGCAGGCTGCCGGCTCTGAAGAAACATCCTCTGCTTTGGAAAACACATCTTCCATGACCAAGCAGAACGCCGACAATGCGAGTCAGACAAACCATCTGATGAAGGAAATCAGTTGTATTGTCGGCAAGGCAAATGAAGCCATGAAACAACTGATCACAGCTATCAGTGAAATTTCCGAAGCGAGTGAGGAAACATTTAAGATCATAAAGAATATTGATCAGATTGCTTTCCAGACCAATCTTCTGGCCCTGAATGCGTCTGTCGAAGCTGCCAGAGCGGGAGAAGCGGGAAGCGGTTTCGCTGTTGTCGCCGGCGAGGTGAAAAATCTTGCAAAACGGGTAAAAGAAGAGGCCAAAGATACATCCGATCTTATTGAAAGCACTGTCATGAAAGTTCATGAAGGTTCAAAAATCGCAGAGACAACTCATCTGACATTTTCCCAGGCAATTGAGAGCATTGTCAAAGCCGGAAATCTGATTAATGACATAACAGCAGCTTCAGATGAACAGTTCCGAATGATACAACAGGTAAGCAAATCGTCTGAGAAGATAGAAAACGTGATCCGGCAAAACGCAGTCAGTGCGGAAGATTTGGCATCATCTGCCGAACTGATGGATTCTCAGGCAGAGGTTCTGAAGGAATCTGCTCAGAAACTTATGTTTCTGATAAAAGGAACGTGGCGTCAGGGAGAATTGGCAACTGCCTGATCTGTCCTTGCCGGCAGAGAACAAACCGAAAACCGAATCTTACATGAAGTTTTTTCCACTTGAGAAGAACATGCAGCACAGGTGTATTTATGAGCAAACCGCTGAAACTTTCAAAATTAACGCTGAAGAAATTCAAAAATATCAGAATCGAAAACAGCCTTCGACTGAATGGTCTGAATATCCTTATCGGTCCGAACGGATCGGGAAAGAGCAATCTGATCGGTGTTCTCAAATTTATGAGAGATTGCCTGTTATCAAGCCCTGACCCTGGAAGAGGTGTTACCGATTTTGAGGAGGCTGTTATCGAACTGGGAGATGCCAGGATTTTGGATTCTACGGTTGCGCCGCCCGGGGTGGTCGGATTTGAACTCGGGTTCGATTCTGCCGAAATGACTCGAAGGGGGGTTCATTTTGAGTTGGACCTTATGTTAAAAGGAGCGAATACCAATCCGATAGTAAAACGTGAGGTCCTTTGTGATTTGCAACCCGATCCTGGCGAGATGACTCCGTTTTACTATTATAAAACGCATGATCCTGAGAGTGGTACAGGAGTTGTTTCTGTTTATAATGATACATCCCGGAAAAGCAGCCGTTTTGAAAAGCTGCATGACGTGCCGGTAAACCGGCTGACATTAAGTTCGATTCCGGAGTTGCCTGAACTCGGTAATTTTTCCCCTGAAGATACGCCGGCTTACAAGGTGCGGCGACAAATGACGGAACTCATATCCGGATGGCGTTTCTACAACGCCAATGATATGAACTTAAAGGCGATTCGCAAATCGGAGCCGAAGATCGGCCCGGCTGACATATTTCTTTCCCCTTCCGGTGAAAATTTGCCTTTGGTTCTGGATAATCTGATCCGGAAGGATTTTCTCTTTGAGGAAACAATCAATAACGCGATGAAAAAGATTTTACCTCCCACGATAAAAATAAGAGTTGTTCATTCAGGTCGTCTGAGGCTGACTGCGGAATGGTATGTGAAGGGGATGAATGAGCGTTTTTACTTAACCGACATGTCTGACGGTTCGGTAAGAATGCTGTGCTGGGCCATTGTTCTTCACTCGCCTGTGCTGCCCTCTTTGCTGGTCATTGACGAACCGGAGACAGGGCTGCATCCTGCCTGGATGAGAACGCTGGCCGAATGGATAAAATCGGCGTCTGAAAAGACCCAGGTTATCATTGCCACTCACTCCTCTGATCTGCTGGATCATTTTACCGACAGGTATGAGGATGTTCTCTGTTTTGAGTATGACGGGAAAGCCCATTTTACTCCCAAAAGATTACCTGAAGCGGAGCTGAAGGCCCGGCTGGATGATGGCTGGGAATTAGGCGATCTCTATCGTGTCGGAGATCATGCTGTGGGGTGGCCATGGTAGTCTGGCTCTTTGCAGGCGGCGGGGAGGCCGAAATTGAGGGGCTTGTGCCGTTTTTCCGAGATAACTTTCCTCACTGCCGTTTTGAGAGACTGACGCCGGCCAGAATCAAAAAAGGGCCGAAACCCGGAAAAAAGACATACGGCCCCGGTCTGACAGGCAAAGGGTTTGCAGATCAGATAAAAACCATTCTGGCAGTCGCTCTTTTATCCGGATCCTGTGATCTGATTTTGATATTGGATTGCAGGGATGCCGACAAACAGAGAAGAATATTTTCCGCCGCGATTGACAGCGTGAATAATGCTTCAGGCATTAGTCGGTTTATCGGCTTTGCCGCACCGGAACTGGAGGCGTGGATTATCGCGGACTGGGAAAACACATTTGCAGGGCATGTTGATTTCCGATCTTTTCATGAAGGCTTGCGATACAGGTTGAGCCATAATTATAATGTTCCTTTTGATAACCCGGAATCTTTTTCCGAATATGATGAAAAGAAAGATTCATGTAAAGAGAAGCTGTCCCAGGCGATCATTGATGCGGTATTCGAAGAATCGTTAAGGTTAAATAAGCGATTGGAACGCTATTCCAAACAGAATCATACTCCTCAGCTTCTCCGATGTGCTGATCCCGGGAAGGTCGCTGACAAATGTCCTTTTTTCAAGGAGGTGTACAACTGTTTGAAAAAAATTTCTGATTATAACGCTTTAAGGGGAGGCCGCTCTTTCCTTGCACTTAAACTTACACCATAAGTGTAAACTTAATCTTGCTCTTGCTCTTTATCTTTATCCTGATAAAGAGCAAGAGCAAGAGCAAGATAAAGAGCTTACACTTGCACTTGTACTCAGACCTCGGACATTCATTAACGGAGCACGTTCAGGCCGGAGTGCAAGTTTAAGTTTAAGTGCAAAAAGCCTCCCCTAAATCCGTTATAATCAGAAAAATTTAACCTGTAAATCTTCCTGTAATGGCGCTGTTCAGATCCGGTTTCTGAAATGTTAAAAAATATATTTTGAGATAAATCTGAAAAAGCTTGACAAGCATTCAGATAGTATGTTTATAAAATAATTTTACTGGTTATAATGGATTTGGGAGCCCATGAATATGAATGTGAACTTGCCCGTAACTGAATGTTCAAGTTCGAGTTCAAGTTCAAGTTTAAGTTTACGGACACGGACACGGACAGAGCGGCCTCCCGAAAAGCGTTATGGAAACTTGGTTTTGGGTGTATTTTTCACCCTGAATAAAAAAGAATATGAAACAGCAAACATTTATCAGCACGATCCGGCTTCAGAATTTTTTATCTTTTGGCAATGCAGAGGAAATAGAACTGAACGCTCTGAATGTTCTTATCGGAAGGAACTCATCCGGCAAGTCTAATCTTATTGAGGCGCTGGGACTCTTACAGGCTTTGCACAGAGATTTGCCAGGGCCGATCCGTCAGGGTGGCGGAATCAGAGAGTGGCTCTGGAAAGGCGCGGACAAAACGCCGATTGCGGAGATTAATGTCACTTTGAATTGTCCCATGTCTCCGGTCCCTCTCAGGTACAGACTGAATTTCACTGAGGTTAATCAGCGTCCGGAGCTTGTTGATGAAGCGATTGAGTGCGCTCACAAGGCACAGGATTGGCATGACGATGTTTGTTTTTATTACCGTTATCATAAGGGGAATCCGGTTTTAAATATTCAGAATATCCGCTCAGAGAATGCCGAACATCCTGAAAGAACCGAACGCGCCCTTCAAAGAGAAGATTTGGACATGAACCAGTCTGTTCTGTCCCAGAGAAAGGATCCGGATCAGTATCCTGAGCTCACATATGTCGGAAACCAGTTTTCAAAGATAAGATTATACAGAGAATGGAATCTGGGACCATACACGCCGGCCCGTCTTCCTCAGCATCCTGATCTGCCTGAAGATTTTCTTTTGGAAGATATGAGCAATCTCGGACTCGTTTTAAATGATTTGCAGCATCGTCCGGACATTAAGACTTAAATGTTTCCCGAAATTTAAAAAAATTGCTGTCAAGCCTTGTTTTTAAAAACTTTACAAAGTTCGCTGTCTGTCATGACCTGTGAACAAAGGAACTGAAAAAATGAAACCTTGCCAATCCCCGCTGCCGAGGGTTTCCACGTCTTTTTTCCAAACTCCCGCATACCTGCCAGACAGGGGTTTGTGAAACTCGCCGTCCTCAGGCAGCGATCTCAGCTCATCCCCGTATCTTTCGAGACCCCCGGCCTGTGTCAGCCTCTGAGGATCGGAGACCGATTTTTCATAAAAAAAAATCTTCCGGCTGAAAAAATCAGTTAAAATCGGCACTTACAGATGACGAATTTGGCAAACCCTTATTTCACGGGGCAATGGAACTTAGTTGAAAAAATTGGGGAAACCTTTAAGTTAAGAAGAAGATAAGAGAGAATTTCAGAATGTTTTCTGATGAGTTTGATGATATTTCCACAAAAATTCACGGCGGAACTGTACAGGCATATCTCCATGAATCGATGTTAAATCAGCCTGTTCCGGCTAGTCGGGTTTCTGACGGAACGCTCCGGTTTCTTTGCCTTCTTCTTATCCTCTGTCATCCCGAACCGCCTCCGCTTATATGTATTGAGGAACCTGAACTCGGTCTGCACCCTGACATATTGCCTCATATTGCAAAGCTTCTGACTGATGCGTCGGAAAGAACTCAGTTAATTGTCACGACCCATTCCGATGTTCTTGTGGATGAACTGACGGAAAAGCCTGATGCTGTGGTTGTTTGTGAAAAATACAATGGGGCAACGACAATGGGGCGTCTGGATACCGAGTCACTTAGAGTCTGGCTTAAAAAACGCAACTCGTAATACAAAGACCAAAGGCAAGTATGGAAAAGGCAACCATTCTTTTGAGATCCTGGGTAAAATTGATCCGAATAAGGTATGTTCTGCTTCACCATACGCTGGACGTCTGATAGAAACACTTGAAAAACATTTGCATAATTACCGGATTTTAGTGGCTTCGCATGTCAGAACCGATACCCCGGAAAAGTTGCTGACAAATGCTTTTTTTCAGGGAAGTGTACAACTGTTTAAAAAAATTTAACCTGTAAATCTTCCTGTGATGTCGCTATTCAGATCCGGTTTCTGAAACATTTAAAAAATACATTTTGAGATAAATCTGAAAAAGCTTGACAAACATTCGGATAGTATGTTTATAAAGCAATTTTATTATGGTAATAAAAAAGAATCCGGCTTCAGAATTTTTTATCTTTTGCAATGCAGAGGACATTTAAGAAATTTTCCGTCCGAAATCAGGATTTCCCTGATTTGTAATATTTTTTTCCTGAGTACAGGACAAAAAATGGATTCCGGGTCGGAAGTGCCGGGAATCCTGCCGATTCCCGGCACTTCCGCCCGGAATGACAGATGCCCGTTTTTCAGGCATCTGGATTTTTTTGTCCTGTACACAGATTTTTTTCAATCAGACATGAGGCAAATAATGTGAGTCATAGGGCAAAAGGAAATATAGCAGGCTTTTCCGGGATGTTTAAGAAATTTTCCGGATAGAATCAGGATTTTCCTGATTTACAATGTTTATTCAGATATGTAAGATGCCTGAAGTGTGCGGGGTACGGGCCAAAAGGAAATTCCAAAGATGTGGGTTATGTTTTCTGATTTTTTCGCTGTAAAAAATCAGAAAACGAAGGTCGAAATAATTTATTAACTTTATACCAAAAAGGAGGACGATTGATGAAAAAATGGATTCTTGTGATGGCAGCTTTCGCGTTTATCTTTGCTTCCATCCCCGGTGTAAATGCGGATGACTCGGAGGCCCTCAAGGGAGCCGAAAAAAAGGTATGGGAAGAGTGGTGTAACAAGATTCCCAAGGAACGCTGTATCAAGATAGATGAATTCAAAAAACTGTATGACCGGGTCATGGCCGGAGAGGAAAAGGCGTATCTGATTGACACCCGCACCCATCCCGAGTTCTATGCGGGCCACATTGAGGGAACAGATCATGTCCATTCCGGTAGCATGTACACCATCCCCAAAAAGATCAAGGACAAAGATGCCAAGATCGTTGTCTGGTGCAGAACTCGCAAACGCGGGTCTTATGTGGGCGGTTTTTTGACCATGTACGGTTACACCAATGTCTGGCTGTATGAAGAGGGGATTGTGGGTTGGATCAAGGCCGGATACCCGCTCTGCAATTATTTCATGGGGAAATTTCAGGTGACCGAATATCACAAGTATTTTACAGGGAAATACAAAAAAGGACCCAATGTGGGCAAGGAGAAAGATCCGTATAATATTCGTGAATTTCATCCGTATTAAGTCGAATAAGTGCCCGATCAAGAGTTTTCTGACATTTAAAATCAGTAACCCCTGTCTGAAAATATATGGCCCGGGCACTTAACGCGCTCAAAGGCCCTTCTCCCGAAGAAGGGCTGGATAACTGTGCAAAAAACGGAATTAACTTATGAGTGAACACAATGCCTTTTCCAATAAGCTGAAGGATATCTATCAAAGCCTGTTTTGTCAGCAATGGCCGGCCCTGACCGGCGGTATCCTCCTCGGTCTGCTTTCCATACTTATACTGGCATGGTCCCGACCATGGGGAATCGTGGGAGGGATCCGCAACTGGGCGGACTGGCTTTTTTACGGTATCGGAGTCTTTTCCGAAAAACCGATGAATGCCTTTCTTCATTCCTCATCCGTGATGGATATGGGGCTTATCTTGGGAGCATTTGCTTCTGCCCTTATGGCTAAGGAATTCGCGCTGCGAATACCTCCGAAGATCGAAATAATCAAGGGGATCATCGGAGGAATACTTATGGGTGTAGGCTCTTCTCTGGCTATCGGTTGCAACGTGGGGGCATTCTATTCTCCTCTGATCAATCTTTCTGCCAGCGGCTTTCCCATGATGGCGGGATTAATCATCGGAGCTTATATCGGGCTTCGCTGTATCCTCTGGGAACTGGAAAGATTTCCACCTGAAACCACAGGCTTTGTCGCGACAAAAAAGGAGCAGCAGAAAGGATTTGACTGGAAGGCTTCCCAGCCATGGTTTGGAACTCTGATTTTTATCAGCCTGGTGGTGTGGGCATATTTGTATGGCAGTCTTGCCTATACTCAGATCGGGGGGCTGTTACTTTTCGGAACCGCTTTCGGAGTCGTTCTCCAACGCTGCCGTTTCTGCTTTGTAAGAGCCTTCCGCGATCCGTTTATGACTGGCGAAGCGGGTATGGTCGGGGCTGTTGCCGTCAGCACTGTCATCGGCTCTGTGGGAGTTGCGATACTTAAATGGAACGGGTTCAGAAATGAGTCTGTTTATGTGGTTCCCGCGTTCTGGTGGGGGGGACTGATCGGAGGAATCATTTTCGGAATCGGGATGGTGATCGCGGGAGGATGCGGAAGCGGAACGCTTTGGCGAGTGGCTGAGGGACAACTGAAATTATGGATAGCGCTCTTTGTATTTGCTGCTTCAAATTCCCTTATGACAGCCATGCTGCACTATTCGGGATGGCGGAGCAAGCTGGGGTCCGCAATTTTCCTGCCTGATTTCTTTGGATGGAGCGGAAGTCTTATCCTTATCCTTTTTGTGCTTTTTGTGTGGTACATGATTCTTTTTTGGAACGAAGAAACGAATAAATTTACAATTATATAGGAGGATTTTTTTATGAGTGAAATCAAGTCCGATGAAACTCTGGATGCAAGGGGCCTGAGCTGCCCCATGCCGCTGTTGAAAACGAAAAAGGCGATAGAAAAACTCGCTTCCGGGCAGGTTCTGGAGATACTGGGCACTGACCCGGGATCCCGAAACGACTTGCCGGGATGGGCCAAACGGATGGGGCATGAATATTTGGGAGATACTGAGGACGAAGGGTTCATACGTTTTTATGTCCGGAGAAAATAATCTTTACTCAACTGAATGGAGGAAATTATGGCGGAAAAACTGGGTATTTTTGTGTCGTCCGATCAGCATCTTCGTCATCTGATTGGGATTAGCAAGGCGGCAAAAAAGGCCGGCAAGGACGTTGTTATCTTCTTTACTCATAAGGGAGTTCTGCTCACTCAGGATCCCGATTTTTCCGAATTGGCCGGTTACGCCCGTTATTCTGTTTGCAATGTTAATTTTGAGGGGTTCGGCTTTAAGGGCAAACAGGTGCCCGGAATGGATGAAACCGGGTTTGCCACCCAGGCCAGACACGGAGAGATGATCGAGGAGTGTGACCGGTATTTGGTCCTTTAAGGAGAGAATATGAAAAAGGTGGCTTTTCTTATACGCACCAAAGAGGAACAGCGTGAGGGATTACGTTCCAGTCTCGGTTTGATAATTGAGAATAATGAGGTGATCATGGTTGTACTGAACCATGAAGTGGAAATGACGGACGATTATCGGGAGAGCCTGGGCTGGTTTATTGAAATGGAGGGAGAAATATATTCCGATGTAAAGGCAAACATGGAGAAGTACGATTTTCAACCCGTCACCATCGAAGAGTTAGGCAGAAAATTAAGGGGGATGGATTACATCATTCCTTTTTAGGGAGTTTTACATACTATGAAACTTGTACATATCTTTCGTTCAGAGCCTGTGCCGGATGTCCTCAAACTGGTGGAAATCCTTTCCGAAGGGAATGAAACAACCCGCTTTGAACTGTATGGGGATGAGATCGACTATGATCGGTTGGTGGAACTTATCTTTTCTTCTGACAAGGTGGTTAGCTGGTGGTAGGAGATTATAAATGAGAGTTAAAAACATTGTTTTTGCAGCGTTATTTATGCTGGCGGGTATTATAATGTTGGCAAGCACAGGCTGCACCCGGCAAGCCGAATCCGGAAAGGAACTCCGTCCGGAGCAGGATCGCTGCGCCCTGATGATGCGCAAAGGCAAGGAATCCTTTGCCCGATCCCACTATGAGGAGGCTAACAAATACTTCCGTCAGGCAGTGCAGGCTGATCCTGCCTCCCAGGATGCCTGGTCATATTATGATCTGAGTCTTGTCTATACGGTAGCTGAACAGTTCAGGAATCATGGTCGCATTGTGACCTCCACAGCGCCATCCCCGGAAGATACGGATTTTCCGAGTTCGGAAACACCGGATTCAAGTACCGAGACTCCGCCCCGAAAGACCATTGATGAAAAACCGGCAGAGCATGTTCCGGCGGTTAAGCCGAAGCCGCCTCTGATTATGGATGACGAAGGGTGCTGATCTCAGAATGAGGTGAGATTCACAGGGAGGTTCAGAAAATGACAATGATAACAGAAAGTCTGTCATAAATGAAGATGACGGCAATGACAACACCGGCATTCGATCAGGGAGCGAAGTCTGTATAGCAAAGACTTTCTGAAAGAGTTGGAGACTCTTTACCAGAAAGTCTTTTTTCGGACGGACTTTCCGGGGGGTACATCTGTTTTGTTGGACCAAGCAATGTTTAGATGACTGTCTTGAAAACGCTCCTCAGACGAGTCAGAGGACAGATATATATCCGATATGTATCCCCGGTTTGTCTTACGAAGATATCTTCCAAAAGAAGAGAGGCGTATATTATGAAAGTTATTGCTGTTTACCATAATAAAGGCGGTGTGGGTAAAACTACGATAGTGGTTAATCTGGCAGCCGCGTTGAGCAAAAAAGGAAAAAGAATACTTGTCATTGATTTGGACAGCCAGGCAAATGCAACATTTGCAACGGGTCTCATTAAATTTGAAGACGAAAAAGACGACGATTTAAAAAATGCCAACATTCAGCATGTCTTGGAGATGGAAGACAAATACTTTATTCACGAAGTTGTCAGAAAATCTCAATTTAATACTCCTGAAATTGATGTGGTGCCTTCTCATATTATGCTGATGGAAAAAGAGAATGAACTCAGTCGGAATCGTCAGACTGAACTTATATTTTCACATAAGTTGAAATCTGTTGAAAATCAGTATGATTTCGTTCTTATTGATACATCGCCTGCTTTAAATTTGTACACCAGAGTTGCCCTGACAGGAGCGGATTATCTGATTATTCCCTCCGATCTTAAGCCATTTGCAAATCAGGTACTCGCCAATGTCAAAAACTTTGTTAAAGATAACAATATTTTCAGAAAACTTCTCAATAAAAGGCCGATTCAGGTGTTAGGTGTTTTACCTTCCAAAATACCTCTGAATTCCGAATTTCGCCAATACACCTTACCCAAACGTATGGAGAATGTTCGGCAGAATTATGGTTTGCCTGTAATGAATACCTGTATTTCTGAAAGATCGGACTTGGGAGCGTGTATGGAAAGCATTATTGTAACCTCTGACGGGGCAATACCGCACCCAAGGTCCATATTTGACTACAGGGGAGGAAATTCTCGGTCAGTCGCCGAATTTGAAGCTTTAGCCGATGAATTGCTGCAAAAAACAGGAGAATTATAATGAGATAGAAGAGTTTTCCGAGGCCGAAATTCAGATGAGAAACACGATGGACTATCAGTGATTAAAAATCAGGAGATCAGGGATATGGAGGAAAGATCGAGTCCTCCCGGTATCAGGGCTGTTCGGTTCCATCGTCTTTATCATCGGCGGGTTCATGATCTCCTTAACCTTAATATCTAACCGGAGAAAAATAATGGCTATTCAGTCATTCCTCGGAACAAAAGAAATCAAAGTCTTTGATCATATAATTTTTAGTGGTGATTTTAATGAATCAGAACCAAATATTGGGCAGATTAAAAAGGAAACTGTAAAATTTCTTGAAGATCATTTGGAAATTCAGGCAATTATTAAAGAAAGTCTTCCGGCCCTGGCTGACTGTTTCGGAACACCTCTCAAAGTTGTTCTGGAAATATTTCCTGATGATGGCAATCCGAAGATGATCGGATGGATACAATCCGCCGATAATATCAAAGAAGGGATGGAAAAATTTGATCAGTTTGAAAACTGGTACATCAGCAAAAATTTTGATTTGCTAACCGATAATTTCAATTTCAGCATTGAATTTGTGGAAGCGGAATAATGATTCAGGAAAAATTCGATTGGTCCGGATACTTGGAACTGGCTGAGTACATGACAAGACAATGCCGGGAGTTTTCCCGATGAGGAAGCGTGTTGTCGCACATCAGTCAGCAGGGCTTATTATGCTGTTCTTGGTATGCTGTGTGACTATGTCTGTAGCACGAGCGGGAATAAAAAAGACAACTTTAAAACAGATACACACCGGAAAGTCAGGGAACATCTGAGAAAAAGCGGCGACAGATTAGAAAGAAAAATTGCAAATCAGATGGAAGGATTCCACAGAAGCAGAATACAAGCCGATTATCACAACATTCTGCGTGAAAAGCCCGTTAATAAAGCAATAGCTCAGGCAAAACGAATTGTGCGGGAGTTGACCGAACTTTCTAAAACTACCTAACGAAATTTTGAAATAGGTTAAGCCGCCTCTGATTATGGATGACGAAGGGTGCTGATCTCATAATGAGATGAGATTGTGTTTTTCTGTGAAGAATGAAAAGAAGCTTGCCCTCAGCCGGATGACAACAATTTCAGGAACCCAGCTTCTCCGGATGTGGGTAAAGTTTCTTTTCTTTCAGAGTAAAGTGAGTAAAGTAATCATAAGCATTTTATCTGGGATATTACCAAGCGTCTGGTTGCGACTGAATATATCGCTCTTTTAAAAAAAAACCGGGTTTTTTCGGAAAAACCCGGGTTCTGCCCCTGAAACAAGGAATATTTGCTCATCTCCCTATTGATCCGCTGATTTCCGCATGGGGATAGGCATTACGCTGATAGGATATCCGTATTCAACCAGAATATCTTCCTCTTTTAAAGATAAATATTCGGTAAAATCCATCACCCTGTCATCGTCATCCCAGTCAATCCCCTCCACAGTCACCCATACATGTTTTTCATCACTCGGGCTCTCTGTGATCGCGTTCAATTTCACTTCGGGATATTTTTCCTGAGCATAGGCCATCAGTTCATCAATTAACCTTTCCTGTACATGATTAAGAATCATTATCAATCCTCCTTGAAACATCTTTGACAAAGACTTCAGCTCTTTCTAAAACACGCTTTGCCTTCTTTTTGCCAATTTCCTCATCCGAATAATCAGCGGTGTTTCTCCATTTCTGAACCCAGGTGAGAAGCCCTTTCAGATGGGGAAATTGCTTGCTTCTCAAAATAAACAACCTTGAAAACTCAGCCTGAACCCAGTCATGACCGATCTTCTTTGCTTTCGGTTTCACCCCTGATTTAAGGAGCGCGGCCAGGGCAACCTGAAACATTGCATAGTAAGCTCTGTTGACACAGGAGTTATAGTATTCGTTTTCAAAACAGCTTACGGCCGCGCCCAGACTTTCTTTTGATTTTCGTGAAAAGATGGAACAATCCATCATAACATTTTCCTTTCTTCTTATGAAATTACAGAATTCCTGATAACTGATAATAATATAACATTGACACAAACTGAATTATTTTTGGAAATCTGACGGGACTCCGCAACCATACTCAGTATGTATAACCATAGTTTGATGAACTGTCAAGATGACCAGAGATGTCAGTTCAGGTAAAATGTTCCGATCATCACATCGGTGACAGAATCGGACCCGAATTCTGAGATACTTAAAATTTTTGTTGCATTAAATGATTTTTTATGCAATAGTCTGATTCTGAAGATTACAGGGATAATCTTAAAATTTTTGGTATCCTTCATTTGTCAGTTTTACACTTCCGATGTCAGTTTACACTTCCGAGTGTTAAGTGTCAAGGCTTCCCGCATCCGTCCTGCCTAACCTTAACCCCTGATCGGAAAAAAGTGTAAACTACTTTCGGCTTTTGTGAAGGATTCAAAATTTTTATTACATTAAATAAACGGATTTTGTGGTTTTGTATCATTTCAGGCGGTCAGGAAACGCGGAGGCCGCAGAGAACCGCGGAGATTCGGATAAGACTCCGCGGTTCTCTGTGCCTCTTCCGCGGTTGGAAAACGGCTTTGTATCATTTCAGGCGGACAGAAAAGCGCGGAGGCTGTAGAGGCCGCAGAGAACTACGGAGATGAGACTCCGCGGTGCTCCGCGTTTAAAGAACGGATTCAGACCACAAAATCCGTTAGAATCAGAAATATTCAATCAGAAAGGTTTCAGATGCAACAGACTCGTTTAACTTTGGATCAGGACCGGCTTAATGTTTCAGACAAATCTCGTTCCAATATATTTAACTGGCGGGGTCAGTTTACACCTCAGTTTATTGATTATCTGCTATCCAGTTTTTCCAAACCCGGCCATATTGTAATTGATCCCTTTTCCGGCAGCGGTACTGTTTTGTATGAGTGTGCGAGGAGGGGGTTGGATTGCTATGGTTTTGAGATTAATCCGGCAGCTTATGCAATGTCAAAATTTTTCACACTGTCAGGCAAATCTCCTGAAGACAGAAAAAAATTAATATCCGCTTTAAAAAGCAAAGTCTTTTCCATATTAGATCCGTATCAGGATATGCCTCTGTTCCGGGAAAGTCGGAAATACAGAAAACAATATTCCAATCTGACTGATTTCTCACAAAATCTCTTTTCAGTAACAGATGACAAAGTACAAAATCTCCTTGCCGTAAACATGTTATTTATCGCGGAGTCCAAAAAAAATGAAACTCTGTACTCTGCCATAACGAATTCGTATGAATATATTACAAACATGTTGCTAAAACTGCCATTTACTGAAAGGTCGATATACGCCTGCCTCTGTGATTCCAGAGCAACTTATAAGATGATAAGAAATAACGGGGATCTGGTAATTACAAGCCCGCCTTATATAAATGTTTTCAATTATCATCAGAATTACAGAGCGATACTGGAGACTTTGGGATGGGATATTTTAAAAGTTGCGAAAAGTGAAATCGGTTCAAACAGAAAAAATCGTGGGAATCGCTTCAGAACGGTTGTTCAGTATAGCCTGGAAATCGAACTGAGTCTCAGAAGTCTGTGGCATAGTCTGAAAAACGGGGCTTTTTTAGTTTTTGTTGTGGGAAGAGAATCCAAAGTCAGGGGAATACCTTTCTATAACGGTATGATTATAAAAGATATAATGCAGGAGATGGGAAGCTTTGAAGATATCACCACCCATGAAAGGCAATTCACCAATCGTTTCGGAAATACAATCAAAGAGGATATTATTGTAGCGAAGAAGGGAGAGAGGGATTGCAATCCGGTGGCCAGAAGCATATCTCTCAACCATTTAAAAAGAGCTGCCGAACAAGCAAAAGATGATGTGAAAAAAGACATGGAACAAGTCATTCATCAGATTGACAAAATTGAGTGTTCACCGATATTCAACGAAAAGGGAGTCTTAAAAAATGTCTGAAACACCTCATAAAGATAAAATTTTGGCAGCCATTAATAACCCTAAATGCGCTGATGATCCTGATGAGGCTTTAAAGCGTGTTCTTTTATATAATTCGATGTTCAAGTCAGATGATACCCGACAAACTTCGCATTCATATTCACACCTCAGTTTATTGGTTATCGTGTTATGGAATATATAGACGAAATAAACAAAATACTGATACCTGAAGAAGACAGAAGGTTAAACAAAACTGTCATAGATTTATTTGCCGGATGCGGCGGACTCTCTCTGGGATTTGAAGCCCATGGCTTTAAGTCCATAGGATATGAAAAAAATAAGGATGCCTGTGATACATATAACCGGAATCTGAAAGGTATTTGCCATAATGAGGAATTAACGACTGACACAGTCTATTCTGTTTCGTGCGATGTTCTGATAGGAGGCCCCCCCTGTCAGCCATTCAGCGCATTCGGAAAGAAACTCGGGCTGAAGGATTCCAGAGACGGTTTTCCGATTTTCATATCCGCTGTTGAAAAGATAAAACCAAAGATATTTTTATTTGAAAATGTGAGAGGACTCTTATTTAAAAGGAATAGGTGGTATCTTGAGCAAATACTGGAGGCATTGGAAAATATCGGTTATATTACAGATTACAATCTCTTAAAAGCACGTTATTTCGATGTTCCCCAGAACAGGGAAAGACTGTTTGTTGCAGGATACAGAAACAGGAGATTTGAATTTCCTCAGAAAAACAATCGGATTATAACCGCGGGGGAAGCATTGGGAGAGTCAGCATATCAGGCACCGGCCGGTTCCAAATTTCTCACGAAAAGCATGGACCGATATATTGCGAAATATGAAAAAGCGTCATACTGCATAAAACCGAGAGATTTATATCTGGATAAGCCGGCAAGAACACTGACATGCAGAAATATAGCAGCCCCGACAAGTGACATGCACAGGATTAAATTGGCAGACGGAAGGAGAAGAAGACTTTTTCCAAGAGAAGCTGCCAGGCTTCAGAGTTTTCCTGACTGGTTTCATTTTGAAGGAAAAGAAGAGAGCGTTTTTTATCAGATTGGCAATGCCGTACCCCCGATGCTCTCTTACCACATTGCACAGTCTGTGAAAAATTATCTGGATCGGCCTGTTCGCAGGACTAATGTGAGAATTCTGAAAAGAGCAAAACAGTTAAAAATGTTTAACTGATATGGCAATTATGAAAAATGACATAGATAAAAAATCCGCTGATTTTCTGTCAAAATCTCGCTGGTTCCGATCAAAATCAGATGATCTGAAGCAGCTTATCTGTCAGGCGATTGAAATACTTGAAATTTTTGGCATTCCTTTTGATAAAGTGACAGCCAGAAGATTAGAAAGAATGGCGCTGGCTTTTCTGACTGTTGCCGGTAAAGATATTGATAATAGTTGGAGCGATATAAAAGACTTGTCAGATTCGGTCTCTTTGAAAACAAGAGATATCATAAAGATTCTTAATGATAAGTATGAAGAAAGTATATCCAGCGGATCTTATGATGATATCAGAAGGAAGGATCTTAAATTACTTGTGTTAGGAAAAATAATATTACCATCCAATCCGGATTCAGCCAGAAATGATTCAACAAGAGGTTACGCGTTAAACCCGTTATATGCCAAGCTGTTAAGAAAATTGACCTCCGGAGTGAATCCGAGATGGAAATCGGATGTACAGAAAAAGTTAAAAGATAAAAAATCTGTAAGAGACTTATTGTCATCAGATAGAGATATTCAAAAAATTCCGGTAAAACTACCTTCCGGAGAAGAGATTACCTTTTCGCCGGGAAAGCACAATTTATTACAAAAGGCAATAATTGAAGAATTGCTACCCAGATATGGCTATGGCTGTGAAATTTTATATGTCGGCGATACGGCTAACAAATCTCTTTATAAGGATGAATCAAAGCTGAAAAAATTAAATTTTTTTGAATTATCACACGGAGAATTACCTGATATTATCGCATATTCTGAAAACAAGAACTGGCTTTATCTGATAGAGGCAGTTCACAGCTCCGGTCCTGTCAGCGATATCAGGCTTCTCGAACTCAGACGGCTTGCCAAAAAGTGCAAAGCAGATATTATTTTCATAACAGCATTTCTGAACAGGGAAACTTTTCAAAAGTTTGTAAAAGAGCTGGCTTGGGAAACAGAAATATGGATTGCTGAATCACCGGATCATATAATTCATTTTGACGGTGAGAAATTCTTAGAACCCCATAAAAATACTGAATAAGATTGGAAATCTCGGAAAACACCGTTCCGGTCTGCTTCTGGCATACCTTATAATTGAAAAATATTATCCAGAAAACATATAATATAAAACCGGCTACCCAGTTTTTTATTGAGGAATTGTTTGACAAATGACGACTATTAAAGAAATAAAGCAAAAAATAAAACAGGATACCGAAAACTGGCTTATCCCTTTTATGGATTTTGTGGACGAATTCCGACGTCACAAGGACCCGTCACTTGTCCGGGAACCTTTTGAAAACGGAGACGAACGCTTTGACGCCATTTTGGCTTCAATGGTTGAGTGTCTCTGTGACGAACTTGAATTGGAAATACCGGACTGGGTTTGGAATGTTCCCTCATGTGGAGAACCCTGGTTTGTTTCAGAAATGGAAAACCTGAAAGCCATTTCCATTGTCGAAAGCCCGGTCTGGTTTCGCAGGCGGAAAATATTTGTTTTGGAGAATTTTTTAGACAGGGTATAGGTTATGAATGTCAGGTTCGGCCTTATCCGCTAGATGCTCTCGAGGCCAGCGATTACAGGTGTTACAGCAGCAGATTCTTTCCATTTCCAAACTGAAAAATGGCACAAGATGTACAGAGAGGCCATTCAGAAGCTGTGAGCGTGAGCGATGGAAGTCGCATACTCATCGCAAAGAGATATCCCTTAAAACCTTTTAACCCTTAACCCTTTCAAATGTGAGGTAACATTATGCCTATTTATGAATACAAATGCAAAGATTGCGGAGCGGATTTTGAAGAAATCGTTTCCATAAATGCTGAGAAGAATCCGCATTGCCCGTCGTGCCATTCGGCCAGAACCGAAAAGAAACTCTCAATTTTCGGCAGTATCGGGGGCAGCAAACGCGGCGGATCATCGTGCGGCACTTCAAAATTCAGATGAGCGACATAGAGACAAGATCGGTCCGATCTTGCAAAAAAGTTGGATATTGAATATCAACTGGAAGAATTAAAAAAGGATATTCAGTCGTTTAAGCCTGCTGAGGAACTCATTGAAAAAACAGAGACTATTGAGGACTCTCTCGAATCGTTAAATAAGGGGCTGTCACCATGCGTATAACAAAGTTGTATATCAAAGATTACAAGAATTTGAAGGATTTTAACTGGGATATCAATCCTGATTATCCCATTTCGGTGATCGTGGGTAAAAATGCAAGTGGTAAGACAAACTTGCTGGAAGCGATTGTGAATATTTTTCAGCAGGTTATTTTGCATAAAGAGAATCCGGAGCATAGTGCGGATAGTGTTCAGAACACTGACACAGATTCTGAGTTTGAGTTTGCCTACAGATACGGTTACAACGGGAAAGATTTAATAGAAATACAAAAGAGAGCCAATCATCTGACCGTCAGACGAAACCATGAAAAAATACCTCTGGATAAAATTGCCTCACCTTTTCAAACCCGACACGGTACTGAAAAAATTATGCCTGAGAATATTTTTTTATACTATGCCGGTATTTCAAACCGCTTCAATGAGAGCCTGAAAGAATTAAACGCTCAGTTTCGTTTTGGCATTCGTGATGGAAAAATAACCGGCAGAACCGTGATAAGTTATGAGCCCATACACTATAAGGCTGTGATGCTCGCACTGCTCTTATCACCTCTGAAAGATACAGATGAGTTTCTTGCCCGGGATTTTGGCATAACGGGTTTGCGGGAAATCAGGATTTTTATCGGGAAACCCCGGACAAACGATAAAGGAGATGAAAACAGCTATTGGGAAGCGCCTGCAATCATAAAAAGCCGGATAGACCGATTGCGTAGGTATGCATCTGTCAAAAAGTCGGAAAGAAAGTTCGGACGCGAAAAACAATGGAACTTCCTTTTCAATGCTGAAAAACTGGGTCAGGATGCTATCCGTGATTTTAATTATGAATTCGGGCTGTTCCAAATCTTGGATTCATTATATGTGACTCACTACTTAAAAGGAATCGAAATCTGTTTCAAAAAAGAAGGTGTTACACAGCCTGTTGAATTTGATCAACTGAGTGAGGGAGAAAAGCAGCGTTTGGCAATATGTGGAGCGATGGAAATATTCAGGGGCAAAGAAACTTTGTTTCTGCTTGACGAGCCAGAAGCCTTTGCCCATCCGTTTTGGCAGTGGGATTTAGTGCCGGATTTGCAAAATGGTGATCATAAGTTTTCACAAGTGATCGTTGTAACCCATTCGCCGATTGTTATTACCACCCTTTCTGCAAATGTTTTTATTATGCGGGATGGAAAAATCAGCCCCATGAACAAAACCTTTGGTCTGACGGTGGATGAGTCACTTGCTGAACAGAACACACCATATCAGCAAACAGCCATTGCTGACCAAGTTAAAAACTACCTTGCTCTGATTCAGGAGGGAAAAGCCCGGGCAGATGATGCCCTTCAGATGAGATTGAATTTGGAAGATGCTCTGGGAAAAAATCATCCTGAACTCCGAAGCGCGGATGATTTAATTGCTCTTTATGAATGATCAAAATGATACGTCAATGAGATATATTGAAAAAGTAAGTATCGAACATATTGTCAGCAATGAAGATATTAAACCGTTGCTGGCATACATTGATACTGAGAGAAAACCGAGTGAAGCGAGTGTCCAACCAATGCATCCGAATTATAAGGGGATGAAAAGTGATAACAGAGGGGAGTCTGTATGACGAAAGCAAAGCTGCATACCGCTAATCCGAACAGATCGTTAGGAGGGTAAAAATAAAAAATGAGACTACTCAAGTATTCTTATAAGCGGTCCGATCATCCCATATTTAACGACTGGACCATGGATGAAATTGACCTGCAATCATTTAATCTGATTGTGGGGAAGAATGCTGTCGGAAAATCAAGAACTTTAAGGTTGCCTTCGGCTTTTGCCGACATGATAACTCAGAACAGTTCTGTATATATAGGAAATTGGGAATTTACATTTATTGCTGATGATAACCAGAAAATATGCTACAATATCAACAGTTCTTTCAAATCGATCAGAGAGAAAATATTGGTGGACGGAAAATCTGTTCTTGAAAGAGACCATAAAGTAACAAAGTTATACTCTCAAACCAAACAGGACTTTGATGAAATAAGTCCTCCGGATAAAAAGTTGGTCCTTCATGTAAGAAGGGACAAGAGAGAATATCCGTTTCTGGAACATATTGTTGAATGGGCGGAAAAGACGCACACCTTCAAGTTCGGTCAGGTTCACCCTAATTCTTTTGCAGGAGGTGACAGAAGTGAAAAACACCTTAAAACCATGGAAGATGTTCCGGCTCTTATTGAGGAACTGACGGATACGTCAAAAAAGGATGTCATAGATGAATTTAACGAGATCGGTTATGATATTGAAAATTTCTATGCAAAGAAAGAGGGTGACAAAGACATTTTATATGTCAGAGAAAAAAAACTGACTTATGATCTGAGGCAGAATTTGTTGTCACAGGGAATGTTCAGAGCGATTTCTCTGATCACGTTCATTCATTATCTGACAGACAGGAATAACGCCAAAACAATAATAGTGGATGACCTGTGCGAGGGGCTTGACTATGAGCGGGCCACGAAACTGGGAAAACTGATCTTTGAAAAATTCCGGGACAGAGGTGTTCAGCTCATTGTCTCCTCAAATGACTGCTTCCTGATGGATGTCATAAACATTCGTTATTGGAACGTGTTGGTAAGGGAGAATGCTCGTATCAGGGTGTATAACTACAAAAACAGCAAAGACAAATTTGATGATTTCAAATATTCGGGTCTGAGCAATTCTGATTTGTTCTCTTCCGATTATCTGGATTAAGCCATGAGAAAGTTTGCGATATTTGTGGAAGGTCAGACTGAACTGATAACGGTGAGAGAATTCCTGCTGAGAGAATTTGAATACACGGTGAATATTGAGTGTAGAACCTTGACAGAAATAAAACCGCAACGACAATGACTTTTTTTACATGGATTCTGCGAATGAAAGACATAAAAGAAAATCCAGTCTGTTTTCCGGGAGAAACAGAACAGCCGATTTACAGTGAGGACGGTGTTGACCTCACCCTTATCCGGTGGATGTTGTCCCTGACACCGGCAGAGCGATTACAGGTGTTACAGCAGCAGATTCTTTCCATTTCCAAACTGAAAAATGGCACAAGACGTACAAATACTTGAAATTATAAAAGTTCTTAAACGATACAGGACCAAGTTTGTCATTGTGGGCGGGGTTTGCGCGGTGCTTCACGGCGCGCCGGTTACCACATTTGATCTTGACTTGGTTTATTCCCGTAAACCGGAAAATCTTGGACACATCGAAGCGGCCCTGACAGAGATGGACGCATATTACCGGGGACATCCCCGCATTTTAAAGCCGGATGCGGAATGTCTCTCATCCCCGGGACACCATCTTCTGATGACCCGTCTGGGACCCCTTGACCTGCTCGGGACCATCGGCAAAAATGAGGGATATGATGACCTGATACCATTCTCGGAAGAGATAGAAACAGAAGAGATAACGCTCCGAATTCTGAGCCTTGAGCATCTGATCAGATTAAAAGAGGATATGCTCCGCGAAAAAGACCGGCTGATTCTGCCGATTCTGCGAAACACCTTAAAAGAAAAGCAGCGATACAGGAAGTGATATGCCGCAAATCACACAACATCTTTTTAACCGGAAGAGACTCGGTTCAGTTCTGAACACCGTATCAGTCGCTTCTCTGGCAGATATCCTTTCAAGGAAAAATCTGATTGAAAAAGAATCAGAGAGCATCACTGACACGCTTTATGATTCCGATGAGGCTGAACAGGAAAAAATAACAACTGAGTTTTACAACAAATATAAGCGGCTGCGGATTCACTTATATGAGCATCTCAGAGAGAAAAACCCGGGTTATGACGAACTGGTATTGTTGAAAAAGACTCAGAAAATACTGGATCGTTTTATCTTCGTGTGCTTTTGCGAGGATTTCGGACTGGTGCCGGAGCGGATTTTCAGAAAAATGACGGAGGCGGTCAGGAATCCGGCAATGTTCGCGGATGTAACGCAGTGGGACCAGATGAAAAATCTCTTCAGGGCCATTGATCAGGGAAGCCCGCGCCACAACATAAACAGGTTCAACGGGGGGCTTTTTGAATACGATGAGATTCTTGACGGCAAACTTGTCATGGCTGATGATGTTTTTGACGAACTGGCGGAGATCAGCGACTATGATTTCGGTTCGGATCTGAATGTGAACGTGCTCGGTCACATCTTTGAACAGAGCATCACGGATATTGAGGAGATAAGGGCATCGGTCGCGGGCCGGTCTTATGACAAGAAAAAGGGAAAGAGAAAAAAGGAGGGAATTTATTACACGCCCGAGCATATTACCCGTTATATTGTGGAACAGGCCGTGGGGGGCTGGCTTGAAGAGAGAAAAAACGAGCTCGGTTATGACAGGCTGCCCGAACTCACGGAGAAAGATTTCAGGTCGGTCAGATACTATAAAAAAACCGGCGGAATCAGATCGTCGAACAGGAACATAAAAGACCACCTGGATTTCTGGCAGGCATATAAGGAAAGACTGTCAGATATCAGAGTCCTTGATCCGGCCTGCGGCAGCGGAGCGTTTCTCAATCAGGCATTTGACTATCTTTACAAAGAGGGGCAGTATGTGAATGACCGGATCGTAAAACTCAGGAAAGGTCAGACAGAAGTGTTTCGCTTAGATGAGCATATTCTGAAGAACAACCTTTACGGCGCTGATCTGAATCCCGAATCTGTCGAAATCACAAAGCTCGGTCTGTGGCTGAAAACAGCGGATAAGCATTCCGAACTGACCGCGCTGGATGAGAATGTCAAATGCGGAAACTCGCTGATTGACGATCCCCTGGTGGCCGGGAAAAGGGCATTTAAGTGGAAAGAGGAATTCCCGGAAATTATGAAAAACGGGGGGTTTGATGTGGTGATCGGGAATCCGCCGTATGTCCAGTCCCGAGCCATTCCGGATGCGCATAAGACCTTTTATTATCAGAACTATGAAACCGCGGAATATCAGTTGAACACGTTCGGTCTTTTTATGGAAAAGTCCCTGAAACTTCTCCGTGAAAATTCATATTACTGCCTGATTATTCCAAATTACTGGCTGTCCACCCGGTATGATGAAAAGTTGAGAAAACACATTTTTCTCACCCATCATGCACTGGAAATACTGAATGTGTTTAATGTGTTTGAAGATGCAACCGTTGACACGCTCATTATTTCAGGAATAAAGAAAGAATCATCCGATTTTCCCCGCAAGACATGGGTAAGGAATATAAATCCTGAATTACAGACAATCTCAGAGCGGCTGGCGGCCGTCCAGAATCAGGAGTGGTATTTTGAGAACCGAGTCTCGTTTGATAATGAAAACAGCGACACCAAAATTAATTTTGATAAAAAAATAGAGATACGCGGAAGATACACATTATCCGATTTTTTTGTGTTTAAAAAAGGGATGCAGCCTTATGAAAAAGGAAAAGGGAATCCGCCGCAGGATCGGGAGATGATGAAAAACAGGGTCTATGACGCAAAATCCAAAAGAGATGAAAGCTATGAACCGCTCCTGAGAGCCAGAAATATAAGACGCTACACATTACTATGGGAGAATGACTGGATCAAATATGGGCCCAATCTTGCCGCACCAAGGACAAAAGCTCTCTTTGAAGGGGAACGGATACTGGTAAGGCGAATCCTTTCCGCCGAAAGGTTGGAAGGGACATATCTGTCAGAGACATTCATTAACAATACAGATATTATCAGCATTCTGCCCAGAGACGACAGCATTCATCTGAAATCGCTGACAGCGATCATCATGTCCAAGCTATGTGCCGGCTTTCTTAAAAAACAGAATATCAATCTGAATCGGAAGGCTTTTCCGAAAATCAATGTTGAAACACTCAGGACATTTCCTGTTCCGGAAATTTCGGAGGAACAACATGTCAGACTTGCACAGAAAACCGACATAATGCTTTCTGAAAACAAAAAATTTCAGGACCTTAGAAATGACCTTCTCGATTTTGTCAAAAGCGAGTTAAAGCCTCATAAAATAACTAAGAAATTGAAAAACTGGCCTAAATCGGACTGGGATCAGTTTAAAAAGGAACTGGCAAAAGGCAAAGTGAAAATTGAAAATCTGAGTCTCAGAGAACGGAAAGAATGGCATGACTATTTCAGAGCCATGATGGGACAGGCGACTGAAATCAGATCGGTTATTGAAACTACGGACAGGGAGACAGACCAGATGGTCTGTGAACTTTACGGGCTGACAGAAGAAGAAATAAAAATCGTGGAAAAGTAACCTCTGACGGAGCAATACCGCACCCAAGGTCCATATTTGACTACAGGGGAGGAAATTCTCGGTCAGTAGCCGAATTCGAGGCTTTAGCCGATGAATTGCTGCAAAAAACAGGAGAATTATAATGAAATATCCGCTATTAAAAAAACTTAAACTCAGGCGATTTAAGAACTTTGAAGAAGCAGAGCTTATTTTAGGTCCGCTGAATGTCCTGATCGGTACCAATGCCTCAGGGAAAAGTAATATCCGAGATGCCTTCCGTTTCTTACATGGCATTTCACGCGGCTACAACCTCGCCGAAATTATGGGGGAAAAACATGTTGAAGGCGGTGTTCTCCAATGGAGCGGGATTCGGGGAGGGATACGAAAATCCACTTATCTTCAGGCAGATACCTTCATACTTACTATCGAATTTACGAATACTTATGAAACTACCACCACTTACTCCATTGAAACAGAGCCGGGTACCGGAATTGGAAAACCCAGGGTTGTTAAAGAATTTCTCTGTGTTGATGATATGAAGATATTCGATTATGCACCTCCTGACATAGAATCGCTCGGATTGAATATCCGTCCTGCAACTCCTTATCAGCCACTGCTCACACTTATAGCGGAACAACAGGACCGGCAGGCCCAGACCTCGATAGACTGTGCAAGAGAAACAGTCAGCGTTATCAATTCAATGCGTTTTTTTGATTTAAACTCAGACGCCTTATGTCGTCCCTCTTTTTCCGGTCAGACGATTTTTGGAGATCGTGGGGAAAACCTTTCTTCAGTTTTACAGACAATCTGCGAAGATCCCCATATGAAAAAAGCTTTAATTGAATGGATGCGGGAATTAACCCCGATGGATGCCAGCGATTTTAAATTTATCCCTGATCAGACTGGCCGAATTTTACTTACTCTGGTCGAAGAAAACGGGCAAGAGACTTTGGCTTATAGCGCTTCCGAAGGAACCTTACGCTTTTTGGCGACAATTTCTGCCATACTTGGTCCTGAAAGGTTCTATTTTTTTGAAGAATTAGAAAGCGGACTTCACCCTGCCCGCCTGTATTTATTACTACAGATCATGGAACAAAAAGCGCATGAAGAAGGTATTCAAATCGTAGCAACAACCCATTCTCCGCAGTTGCTGAGATTTCTGAATAAGAAGACGATTGAACATGCTTCTCTGATTTATCGCCTTCCCGGTACTCCCGAAGGCCGTATCATGCATATCGCAGATATTCCGGATGCTCAGAGACTTATGGAAGAACAGGACATTGCGGAACTCCATGGGTCAGGCTGGTTTGAGGATGCGATGTTTTTCACAGATGATGCGGAGGAGATATGAAAGTCTTGATTATTCCAGAAGATTTTGTTAATGATGAGCATATACTTCAGCCAGTGATTGAAGCGATGATGAAAGCAAAAAACAAAAAGAATGCCAAGGTGAGGGTCTGTAAGGATCCTCGCTTGCAAGGTGTCAGTCAGGCTTTGAAATGGGAGAACATTGAGAAAATTATTGACAGATACAGAATGATTGATCTTTTTTTGCTCTGCATTGACAGAGATGGTGTGGAGACAAGAAAGGAACGATTGAACAATATTGAACAAAAAGCTTCTGAAATGTTACCCGAAGGTAAGTTATTTCTGGCGGAAAACGCGTGGCAGGAGGTTGAGGTCTGGATATTGGCGGGGCATAAAAAATTGCCTACAGAGTGGAAATGGGAAGAAATACGGGAAGAAATCAATCCAAAGGAGGTATATTTTGAACCTTTTGCCAAACAACGCAACCTCCTGAGTGAACCGGGCAAAGGCAGAAAAACGCTCGGCAGGGAAGCAGCGAGAAACTATCGCCGTATTCGTCGGCTCTGCCCGGAAGTAGCCGATATTGAGGAGCGAATCATATAATCAGAATAACAGTTGAGCAGACACAATTTTCCGCTCGTTCCCACGCTTTGTGTGGGACACAGATTAAATTATCTGAGATGTGGATGAGGGGATGCTTAGGCGGTCTTGGGATGGAAAGCATAACAGAATTCAGGGGGAGGCCCTTTTTTATATTGACAATCCGTAAAATCCGGTGTAAAAGCGGATCATAATTCAGCTTTAAGGAGGAAATTCCGATGAGTAAAAAAAACGCCTGATTATAACAAATTTAGGAATGCCCCGGACGACGGCGGACCGGAGCGATTTGCAAAACCGTCATACTCCGGCAGACCGGGACGGTTCTGGCACAAAACGGTTTAAACCGTTTTATCATCTGCCTCCTCTGAATCCGTTATAATCAGATCAGAAACTTGGTTTTTGGAAGTATATTTTTACAGTAAAAACGGAGAAATTTCATGAAAAAAAAGATGTACACTTTATGTTTCATGTGTTCGGTGCGATGTCCCATAGCAGTGGTTGTTGAAGATGACAAAATTGTCAGCATCGAAGGGAATCCGCACGTCCCTGCCATGAAAGGGGTATGTCCCAAAGGCGCGGCCGCAGTCGGATGGATCAGTGACCCGCAAAGGGTCAGCGCACCCATGATCCGAACCGGGCCACGGGGAGCGGGTCAGTGGAAAAAAGTGAGTTGGGATGAGGCTCTTGATTACACAGCAGGCCGATGCAAGGAAATATTTGCCGAATACGGCGGTAAAAGCGCGGTCTATTGTGAAAGAGTAAACTTGGTGACAGATATCTCCAAGACATTTCTCAAGGCCATCGGATCCCCGAACTATTTTTCCCATGACACCATCTGCAAGGGATCAGTCAACACCGCATGCCGATCCCTGATCGGATATACCGACGGGCAGATCAGCGCGGACTGGGCCAATGCCCGACATGTTATTCTCTATGGCCGGAATGTTTTTGAGAGCATAGAAGTCAAAGCAATGAACGCTCTCCTTGATGCCATGGCCAAAGGGACAAAACTGACCTATATTGATCCCAGGGTCAGCATCACGGCAGCAAAAGCGGACCATTATATGATGATCCGGCCCGGTACGGACATAGCTCTGAACTACGCGCTGATGCATGTTCTCATCAAAGAATACCTTTATGATATGAAATATGTGGACCGCTGGGTTGAGGGGTTTGACAAACTCAGTGAGTTTGTTGATCCCTGCACTCCGGAATGGGCAGAAGCGGAAACCGGTATCCCTGCCAAGGATATTATCCGGCTTGCCAAGGAAGCGAGCCAGGCAAAACCGGCCGTGATCTTTCACTATGGTTACAGGGGATCCCATCATCCCACGGAAATATATTTCAGACGCTCCATCATGATTCTGAACGCGCTCATGGGCAGCATCGAGGCCCCGGGCGGGATCATTATCAAAAAAGGGCCCAAAGATGCGGGCTTAAAAGCAGGGATCAGGAAATTTTCCGAACAGCAGTTCCCTGCAATGGAGGATATCCGGAGATTTGACGGGTGCGGGCAGGATGAATTCCCCATTGCGGATACGGCTCACGGTGTGGGGTCCATGTTTCCCAGCGCTGTGTTGAATGAGGATCCTTATCCCATCAAGGTGCTTTTTGCCTTTCGTTTTGATCCTCTGTATTCAAATTTTGATCTTCAGCAAAGTCTCAGAGCCTTGGAAAAACTGGAGCTGATAGTCTCCTGCGATATCAACTTCGGGGGGACCACCTCCCTCGCGGATGTGATTCTGCCGGAATCCCTTTTCCTGGAGCGATCAGACCCCCTGCAAATGGGCGCGGGCCTGAAACCTGCCGTGAACCGGAGGATATCGTGTATCAGACCCCGGTTTGACACGAAACCGATGTGGTGGATATTAAAGCAACTGGCAGAACGTCTGGGCGTCGGAGAATATTTTCCGTATGAGACCATTGAAGATATCTGGAATTACCAGTTGGCCGATATGGGAATCCGCATAGAGGATTTTGAGCAAAAAGGATTTGTCTCACTCAGTGACAAAGCGATCTTGTGGGACAGGAACGACGGAATAAAGTTCAAGACACCTTCGGGCAGGATCGAGTTTGTTTCCAGTCTGCTGGAAGATAACGGTTTTCCATCGTTTCCGCCTTATGAAAAACTGGAAACCCCCGAGGATCGTTTCAGGCTTATGGTGGGCCGGTGTTCTGCCCACACCAATGTGATGACCCAGAACAATCCGTATCTGAATGAGCTTGTGCCTGAAAATACGCTCTGGATCAATGAAAAACGGGCAGAGGCTCTGGGGATAAGGGACGGGAAATTGGTGGAAATCGAGTCGGACTCGGGTAAGGGAGAGATCAGGGCCTTTGTGACAAACATGATTCATCCGGAAGCGGTTTTCATGCTTCACGGGTTCGGACACAAGGAACCCGAATCCCGGAGGAGTTATCAGCGAGGGGTGGCCGACGCGATGATTCAGGACCCGATTATGGATAAGGTCGGGGGAAGCCCGGCCTTTGATCACACACTCGTAAGAGTGAAAAAGGTTTGATTTCGGAAGGAGAGAGAATGGGAGATTATCTGATTTATACGGAACCGAGAAAATGCGTGGCTTGCCATTCATGTGAAGTCGCATGTAAGACGAAGAACGATGTTCCGGCCGGCGCGACACTCGGTAAAATCGTGATTCTGGGACCTGAAATGGTTAACGGACAACCCGATATGTCATCCCTGTTTGTTCCATGTTTTCACTGTGAAGATGCCTGGTGTATGAACGCATGCCCCGTGGATGCCATCCGTAAACGGAATGAGGACGGCCTGGTCTATATTTTGCGGGAATTATGCGTGGGATGCAAAGCCTGTATTCTGGCCTGCCCCTGGCATATCCCCCAGTGGGATCCTGACGCGGGAAAGGCGATGAAATGTGATCTCTGCATGGACAGAATTGATCAGGGCATGGAGCCTGCCTGCGTTGCCGTGTGTCCCACAAATGCGTTGCAATTCGGGGAACCGACCCAGTTGTCTCACAAATCAAGAGAGGAGTATGCTCTCAGACTGTTAAAAAGGAAACCCAGGAAATAAGAGAAGAATATGAAAGCTATGGCGCTTAAAACATTGGCCACTTTTCCGAAAGGCGGGGTCCACCCCGGAGAACTCAAAGAATTCACGGCCGGTCTGCCCGTGGAAACCATGCCCGCTCCTTCGGGGGTCTCTCTTTTTTTAAAGCAGCATGTCGGGGCTCCGTGTCAGGTTTCAGTGAAAAAAAGGTATGATCCCCCCCCGCCCCAGGCCCTTTTGCTGCATCGTCACCCGGGTCGTATTTATCAAATCCTGGTGGACAGAAAGGACAGGGTTAAGGCGGGGGATATGATCGGAACTGTGGGAGAACAGCTCGGGGCCAATCTTCATGCAAGCCTGAGCGGTACTGTGCAAGGTGTCACGGATGTGCTTCATCCCATGTCCGGAAAATCGACTGCCATTATCATTTCCGGAGATCCGGAAGGGGAACCGCGGACTTATGCTTCGACCGAATGGCACCGGTTCTCCAGGCAGGAACTCCTTGACCGGATACGGAACGCCGGAATCGTGGGACTGGGGGGCGCGGGGTTTCCTTCGGATATCAAACTGGAGGTGAAACCGGATGCTGAGTTGGATACCCTGATTTTAAACGGCTCGGAGTGTGAGCCTTATCTCACCTGCGACCATCGGATCATGGTGGAAAATGCCCATGAGGTGATCGAAGGGGCAAAGATCCTTCTGAAGATTCTCGGGATCAGGGACTGCTCTGTCGGTATAGAGAACAACAAGCCGGACGCGATTGAGCGATTGCAGGAGACCATTTCGCAGGATCCCGCGAAGAACGGGTTCAGGATCCGTGTATGCCCCCTTGAAGTCAAATATCCCCAGGGATCGGCAGATCAGATCATGCAGAGCATCACAGGCAGGGTGAGGCCCTCGGGCAAACGGTCTTCATCCATTGGCATTATTGTGCAGAATGTCTATACAACAAAGACCGTTTATGATGCCGTGGTCCTGGGCAAGCCCTTTTATGAGAGAGTCATTACCGTCTCCGGCAGAGGAATTGCCCGGCCGGCCAATCTGCTTGTTCCCATCGGAACGCATCTTTCTGATATTGTGTCATATCTGGGCGGAACAACTCCTGATCTTGCCAAAGTGGTGATGGGAGGGCCCATGATGGGATATGCCGTGTCAAGCTTGAACATTCCCATCACCAAGACCACCTCGGGAGTGCTTTTTCTGACACAAAATGAGATTGATACGCAGGCGTATGGCCCCTGTATCCGTTGCGGGTTTTGCTTAGATGCCTGCCCCATGGGCCTTGAACCGAATAATATCGGTATATGGGTTGAGGCGGGCCGGGGGGCCGAAACCGAGGACTTCGGCCTGATGGACGATTGTTTTGAGTGCGGGAGCTGCGCGTATGTATGCCCTGCAAAACGGCCTTTGGTTCAGTTTATAAGACTGGCCAGGATACAGATCGATGAGGCCAGGAAAAAAAGAAAGAGGCATTGAGTGGCAGGTTAGGTGAGTACAGGACAAAAAATCTCTCTTCTCTTGCTCTTGCTCTTAATCTTGCTCTTAATCTTGCTCTTGCTCTTGCTCTTGCTCTTAATCTTTATCTCCGGCTTAGGAGAAAGAGCAGGAGCAGGAGCAAGAGCAAGAGAAAGAGAAAGAGAAAGAGAAAGAGCAGGAGAAAGAGAAAGAGCAGGAGAAAGAGAAAGAGAAAGAGAAAGAGAAAGATGATTAGATCAGATTTATTTGTATCAGTTTCACCGCATGTGAAGCAGAATATTACAGTGGCAAAGATCATGTGGACGGTTGTGGCCTGTCTGATACCGCCTCTTGTGTTGTCCGTGTTTGTGTTCGGGTTTCAGACTCTGTATATTACCTTGGTGAGTGTGGGTAGTTGTATCGCAGTCGAGGCAGTGTCTGAGACGCTTCTAAGGCGGCCTGTTACTGTGAACGATGGCAGCGCGGTGATCACAGGCCTGCTTCTGGCTTATGTGATTCCCCCGGGCGTTCCCTTCTGGATGCCCATTCCGGCTGCAATCATGGCTATCTTTGTCACAAAGGTGCTTATGGGAGGGCTGGGCTTTAATATTTTCAACCCGGCTCTGATCGGCAGGGCCTTTCTGGTTGCCACATATCCGGTGGCAATGACCACGGCCTGGCTGGAACCCATAAGGGATGGCTCGGTTTTCAAGTATGCGGGAACCGGTGTTGACGCCATTTCCGCGGCCACGCCGCTGTATGTTTTAAAACATTACGGCATGTCGGCCTTTACTGAAAAGTTCGGATCAGTGACAACCGTTTATACAGATTTTTTTATCGGATTAAGGCCCGGGTGCATCGGCGAGACATCAGCCTTGCTCCTTCTTATTGGCGGGATTTTTCTGATCTGGAAAAAATATATTACCTGGCATATTCCGGTATCCCTGATCCTGTCTGTCGGATTTTTAACCTGGATTTTCGGAGGCGAAACCCTGTTCACAGGAAATCCCCTGGTGGCAGTGCTTTCCGGGGGCGTGATACTCGGAGCCTTTTTTATGGCCACCGATTATGTCACTTCGCCCATCCAGAAGACCGGCAAACTCGTATTCGGCATGGGGATCGGCGCGCTGACTGTTCTGATCCGCCTGAAAGGGGGATATCCCGAAGGGATCTGCTATGCCATCCTGGTGATGAATTCATTAACCCCGGCTCTGGACCAATGGTTCAGACCCGTACGTTTCTCCGAAGGCGCGAAAATATGAAAGAGATTATAAGAATTACCGTGGCCCTGACCATTTCATGTCTGGTCGCGGGCACTGTGATGGGCGGAGTCTTTATTCTCACTGCAAAAGCAAAAAAGCATAATGAACATCTGAATATGCAGCAAACCATGCTCGGCCTGCTGGAATCGGAAATTCGGGGGAAACCGGGATTTTCCACCGAGGAACTGGACTTTTGTAATATTTACCGCTATATTATTGAGGATAAAAATAAGACATACCTGGGATATGTGGTTCCGGCCGAGCAGGATACCGGCTCAGGCTATGAATTGCTGCTCATTGACCTTGAAGGAAGACTGATAACCCGGCACAGGCTTGATCTCTTGTCCGAGAGGGCCATGGAGGAGCAGGATCGGGCCGCTGCCATAGCAAATGTGCTGGGTTCTCATGAACATGCAAGGTATGCGGAGACAATGATCATAGCGAAGTTGAATGACCAGCGGATCGCATATCTGCTTCCTGGAAAATTTCCCGGGTTTAAGACATTTATCCATGTCATGGCGGCTCTGGATTCTGATTTCAATCTGCTTGGCCTGGAGATTATGTCCCATGAGGAAGATCCGGGGCTGGGCGGTGAGATCGAAAGGGAATATTTTAAAAATCAGTTTAAGGGAAAGAGCTTTGAAAAGCTCAGGCTTTTGGAAGTGATTAAAGAACCGCTTCCCGAGGAATACAGGCGATATCTGGAGAGAGAGGTTTCCCAAAAAGATATGGCCAGGATAGGAAAAGAATATCAGGATGAAGATATACACGCGATTACCGGAGCCACGATTTCGAGCAGTTGTGTGACAAACGGCCTGAAGCGTATGGTAAAGAAGTTTGTGTATCGGATAAAGATACTGGATCGTGTGAGTTTGTGAGTTTGAGGAGTTTGATGAGTTTGATGAGTTGAGGAGTTTATGAGTTTGTGAGTTTGTGAGTTTGTGAGTTTGTGAGTTTGTGAGTTTGTGAGTTTGTGAGTTTGTGAGTTTGTGAGTTTGTGAGTTTATGAGTTTATGAGTTAAGAGATAACCTGCCCCTAAACTCACAAACTCCTCAACTCATAAACTCACAAACTCATCAAACTCACAAACTCACAAACTCACAAACTCATTAAACTCCCAAACTCCCAAACTCCCAAAACTTGGGAATTGATTTATGCCAGCAACAACAAAAACCAATAGGCAATTATTTGTTAACGGTCTTCTGAATGAAAACCCCATATTCCGTCTGGCCCTGAGCATGTGCCCGGCTGTGGGAATCAGCACCACCGTGATGAACGGCATTCTCCTGGGCATTGCGGTGCTCTTTGTGCAGGTGTTTTCCAGTTGTACCATTTCACTTATCAAAAATTACATCCATCCCCGGATACGGATTCCGACCTATACCCTGACCATCGCCACCTGGGTCACGGTGATTGATCTTGTGCTCGCGGCATACATGCCTGTTGCGTACAAGGCCATGGGAATATTTGTCAGACTCATTGTCGCGTTTGCGATCATCACCATGCGCCTGGAGGTTTTTGCCTGTAAGAACGATCTTTGGCCTTCCTTCTGGGATGGCATGGGAATGGGGTTCGGGTTTATGTTCGGAATGGTGGTGCTGGGCGCGATCCGGGAGATTCTGGGCATGGGCACACTCCTTGGTTACGATATACTGGGATTCCGTCCGATTCTCTTTTTTGTCCTGCCTGCTGCCGGATTTTTCACAGTCGGTTTTATGATGGCCATCTTCAATTATGTGGAGACCCTCTACAGCCGCAGAAGAAAGGAGAATAATATCGTATGACAAGAGCATTTGTTCATAAAACGCACAGTTCTGCACAGGTAAATCATTACCTGCGGATTGTCATCTTTTTCATAAGCCTGCTTCTTTTTTGCGGATGCAGGACAGATCATCGTTTTGTAAAAAAAGCGGTGTTTAAGGACAGTCATGAGATCGCGATCACCTTTGCGGGGCCTGTTGACGAGGCATGGGCGGAAAACATGGCCAATTTTTCCGTGTATGAGAAACCGGATCCGGATATCCTGTCCGACATCAGATCCGTGGTTCTCAGTCCTGACAGAATGACCCTGACCATTCATGCGAAAGAACCGATATCCCAGGAGATCAGCCACAAGGTCGTATTAAAGGAGATCATCTCTGGCGGGGTGTCTCAGGGGACCGCGTATCTTACCGTGAAAAAACTGTACATCGGACACCTTTTCTCCATTCTGATGGGGGCCATGATCATTCAGAATTTTGTGTTTTCAAAGTATCTGGGGCTTTGTGTGTTTTTCGGCACATCCAGAAAAAAATCAACAGCCGTGGGAATGGGAATCACGTTTACCATTGTCATTATTGCCGCGTCTCTGATGTCATGGTTTTTCTATCAGTTTGTGTTAAAACCCTTCCGGCTGGATTACTTGCAGCTCGTTGTATTCATCGGTCTGGTCTCTCTTACGGTGCAGGGGGTTGACACTATCCTGAGAAAAGTGAATCCCGCGCTTTTCAAAGCCTTCGGGGTTTATCTGGTATTGGTGATCGCAAACTGTATTGTTATCGCTGTTCCCCTGATTCTTGCGGATAACGAATACAACCTGTGGGAAAGCCTCATGCTCGCGACAGGGGCGGGACTCGGGTTTCTGATAGCGCTTTTCCTGATGTCGTGTGTGCGTGAACGGCTCGAGTTTGCCAATATTCCCGAATCATACAGGGGACTTCCCATCGCGTTTATTGTGGCCGGGCTGTTTGCCCTTGCCTTTATGGGGTTTTCGGGAATGTCGCTGTTTTAGACGAAGTCTCTTTCTCTTTCTCTTTCTCTTTATTTTTCTCTTACTCTTTCTCCTAATCCTGTCCAATTGTAAGCAGGAACAGGATAAAGATAAAGAGTAAGAGTAAGAGTAAGAGTAAGAGTAAGAGTGTATAATGAAAGGAAGAAAAAATGGATCCGTTATATATCAAACTGGCCCTGGGAGGATTGACCGTATTAGGCTGTATCGGTATTTTTTTCGGCATCGGACTGGGGCTTGCAGCTCATAAATTTGCGGTTGAGACTGATCCCAGGGTCGAGGCGGTTCAGGAAGTCCTTGCCGGAGGACAGTGAGGAGCGTGCGGCTTTGCCGGGTGCGAAGCGTACGCCTCAGCCGTAGTCACGAATTCGGATGTTCCTCCGAATCTCTGTTTTCCGGGAAAGGTGCCTGTTGCAGAGGCTGTGGCCAAAATTACCGGAAAGGAACTCGGATCGGCAGAAGGAGCCGTGGCAGCAGTTCACTGTTCAAGAGGCATAAGAACCGGATATGAAAAGTATGACTATATCGGATATGGAAACTGTTCTGCCGCGAATCTGGCCTTTGCCGGGCCAACAGATTGTCAGTATGGGTGCGTCGGTTTTGGCGAGTGTGAGAGCGCATGTCCCTTTAACGCGATTACCATGGTTCACCACTTCCCGGTTGTTGATCCGGATATCTGCGTGGGGTGCGGTATGTGTGTGAATACCTGTCCCAAGGGGCTTTTCAGTCTCGTTCCCCGGAGCGCACGGATAATTGTCCGGTGCAGCAGCAGAGCCGTTATAAACAAGAACCATAAAATCTGTTCATTCGGATGTTTCCATTGTATGTCCTGTGTCAGAGCATGCCCTGCCAATGCGATATCCCTTGAGGATGATCTCATAAGAGCAGACCATAAACGGTGTATGGAATACGGACCTTCGTGCCATGAAGCATGTGTGAAAGCATGTTTTATGCTCCATCTTATTCAGCCTTTCCGGAAGCATCCGCTCCTGAAAGATCAGAATGAAATTACGGAGCGGGAAGCTTTGGCGCTCTGATCGCTTCGACAGGCTCAGCGACCGGCCACGCTTCGACAGGCTCAGCGACCGGCCAGCGACTGGCATCCGCCGTGCCCTGAGCCTGCCGAAGGGCTGATTTAGACAGCCTACTCCTACTCCTTAATTCTTGATGTTTAATTTCTATGTTACTGACACTGCTTGCCGGAACCGGCCTTATGCTTGTAGTTGTGGGGATATGGTTTGCTGTTTATTACTGGCTGAATCCCCGCCTTGATGCTCCGGACGCCAAAGCCTGTATTACAGGCCCGTGCGGGGATACAATGGAGATTCGTCTTCAGTTTGAAAAGAACAAAGTGGTTAAGACTTCCCACTGGACAAATGGCTGCGCGTACAGCTTTAACTGTGCTCTTGCGGCCGCGGATATTGCAGAGGGAAAATCACCGGAAGAGATACTCGATATTGACGCGGATATGATTCAGAAATCCATCGGCGGTCTTCCGAAAGACCACATCCATTGTGCATCGCTTGCGGCCCGGACATTGCATTCTGCCATAGATGATTACATGAGAAAAAAACAGGTTCCGATTTCCTAAATCTTGAAAAATACGGAGCTCTTTTAATCTGGGATGTGGATGAGGCAATATTTAGAAGAGCGTATTTTTACAATAAAAACGGGCATCCTTTATGGGTTCACACTTTTAAGTTCGTAGTTCCGCCTTTAGGCGGTGTGGCACCGCCTAAAGGCGGAACTACGAACTTAAAAGTGTGAACTACTTTTCAGGCAAAATAAAGGATGCCTAAAAACGGAGAAATTTCATGGAAAAAAAGATGTACAGTTTATGTTTCATGTGTTCCATCCGATGCCCGATCAAGGTCGTGGTGAAAGATGGGCAGGTGAAATGGATAGAAGGGAATCCGCATGTGGCCGGCATGGAGGGGAGTTTGTGCCCCAGAGGGGCAGCCGGCATTTCCCTGCTTTATGACAATGAAAGACTTCAGTTTCCACTCATCAGGACGGGCCCTCGTGGGTCGGGCAACTGGAGAAAGGCAACATGGGATGAGGCCCTCGATTTTGTCGGGGACAAACTGGGGGAGATCATAGACAAACACGGCGGTCACAGTGTGGTTCTGGGGGAACGGACCCAGTTGGCCACCCATGTCAGCAAGACATTTCTGAAGGCCATCGGCTCCCCGAACCACTTCACCCATGACGCGCTATGCAAGGGATCCGTGAATACCGCGTGCCGGTCCCTGTTCGGTCTCACCGATGGACAGATGAGCATGAATTACAAAAACACCCGGCACATTGTCATGTACGGCAGGAACATCTTTGAAGCCCTTTCGGTAAAAGAGGTGAACACCCTGATGCATGCCCTGGAAAACGGGGCCAAACTGACTTATATTGATCCCCGGGTCACCATTACCGCGACCAAGGCCCATCGCTATTGGATGATCCGGCCGGGCACAGATCTGGCCCTGAACTACGCGCTGATCCATGTCATCCTCAAAGAGCGACTGTATGACGCGGCGTATGCGGATCGATGGATACTCGGGATCTCTGACCTTCAGGATTTTGTCAGCGCGTACCCGCCGGAATGGGCCGAAAAAGAGACCGGGATCCCGGCTCAGGAGATCGTGGCCCTGGCCAGGGAGATGAGCAATGAGAAGCCGGCGGTCATCTTCCATTTCGGGTACCGGGGCGCGAATCACGTCAATGAGATTTATCTGCGCCGGTCCATCATGATCCTGAACGCGCTCATGGGGAGCATGGAAGTAAAAGGCGGATTTTTCATCAAAAAAGGCCCCGGAGAGGTGGGTGGCAAACCCGCCAGAAAACTGACTGAGCAGGAATTCCCCAAAATCGGGGTCCCCCGGTTCGACAAAGTGGGAACTCCGGATTTTCCCCTCCCGGATCCGAATCACGGGGTGGGACAGATGCTCCCCGCCGCGATCCTGAATGCGGATCCCTATCCCATCAAAGCCTTGTTCGCGTACCGCTTTGATCCGCTCATGTCCATGCCGGACAGGAATCTGACCAAAAAGGCTTTGGACAAGCTCGACCTGATCGTCTCCATCGACATTAATCACAGTGACATTGCCTGGCATTCGGATGTGATCCTCCCGGAATCCGTCTATCTGGAACGGACCGACTGCATCCAGCAGGCCAACGGGCTCAAGCCCCAGATGTTTCTGAGGCGTCAGGCCGTTCCCCCGCGTTACGACACCCGCGAGGGCGCGATGATTCTGAAGCAGATCGGGGAGCGCATCGGGATCGGGAACTATTTTCCATATCAGAACATGGAAGAACTGGTCAGTTGGCAGTTGGAAGGAACTGGCTTCACGTTGGAGGATTTTGAGGCCAAAGGCTTTGTGGCTTACGGAAAGGATCAGATATTCTGGGACCGGAAGGATGGGCTCAAATTCAAAACCCCGTCCGGAAAGATCGAATTGAGATCCTCCCTTTTGGAAGATGCCGGGTTCGAGTCATTTCCGGCTTACGAACCTGTGCCGGCCCCTCCGGAAAATCAGTTCCGGCTCGTTGTGGGGCGGAATGCCGTGCATACCCATATCTCCACCCAGAACAATCCGTATCTGAATGAAATCTGCCATGAGAACACACTCTGGATCAATTCCGAAAAAGCATCGGCTTTGGGCGTGAAAAACGGGGACACTGTGGTAGTCTCATCCGCGTGCGGATCCGGGGATATCCAAGCTCATGTGACCGACCTGATTCATCCGGAATGCGTTTTCATGCTTCACGGTTTCGGCCATGAGGCCAAACTGGCCAGTCGCTCTTACAACAAAGGAGTGGCGGACAGCGAGTTGCAGGAGAACCTTTCTGATATGATTGGCGGAAGCCCAGCATTGCATGATACTTATGTTACAGTGAGACTGCCATAAGCGAGCGGAAGGAGAAGAGAAGATGAGCAAATATTATCTGTTTCAGGATACAAAGAAGTGTATCGGATGTCATTCATGCGAAGTGGTGTGCAAGAGCAACAAAGCACTGCCTGTGGGGCCCAGACCCTGCCAGATCATCACGGTGGGGCCTCATTTTGTGGGCGGGGTTCCCCGGGCATCGCATATCTTCATGCCCTGTTTCCACTGTGAAAATCCCTGGTGCGTCGCGGCCTGTCCCACCGGGGCCATGCAACGCCGGGAAAAGGATGGGATCGTGCTGGTTGACCAGGGCCTTTGCGTGGGTTGCAAGACCTGTGTTTCCGCATGTCCATGGGGCGCGCCCCAGTGGAATCCGGAGACTGGCAAGGTGGTGAAATGTGATTATTGCATGGAGAGGATCGATCATGGGATGAAGCCCGCGTGTGTGACAACATGCACAAGCCACGCGCTCAGTTTCGGAAGGGTTGAGGAGATGACCCAGATACGCCGGGAACGGCATGCGAAATCTGTCGCGGTTTTGGATCATACCAGTTTTTAGGTTTTTAGGTTTTTAGGGGAAAACTATGTCTGACACAACTTGTCCGGTCAACCATACGATCATCAAATTAAAGGATATCATTCATTCGGGCGGTCTGACGCATCCGAAGGTCAGACGCATGGCCGAGGAGATTCTGGAACTCTTGGAAGATGTGGCCTGGGGCAGAGCCGGGAATGACCATCTGGATGCCATAAAATCCCTTGCCCGGGAGATGATGACCCAAGGAAACGAATCCGGATTTGAACCCGGGAAAATGGTCATCTCCGCGCTGAATGACCACCCGGAAATCTTTTCAAGTCATGTGGAGACGCACAACTGTGCCACCGGTGCTTGCGTGAAACTGGCCCCCGCGCCCTGTCAGATGGCCTGTCCCGCGGGCATTGATGTTCCCACTTATGTGACCCTTATCGGCATGGGCCGGGACGCGGAGGCCATCGAGGTGATTCGGAGGGACAATCCCTTTCCCTGGGTCTGCGGACTGGTCTGCACCCGGCCCTGCGAATTTATGTGTGTGCGGGCCCGGATTGACACGCCGGTCTCCATCAAACTCCTCAAGGCGTATGCCGCGGAGCGGGCCATGTCCGAGCATCAGTATAAGAACCCGGATAAGGCGCCGGATAAAAACAGAAAGGTCTGCGTCATCGGCGCGGGCCCGGGCGGAATGAGCGCGGCCTATTATCTCGCGCTCAAAGGCTACACGGTCCGGATTATCGAGGCACTGTCCGTGGCCGGCGGGATGGTCATGGTGGGCATCCCCCGGTATCGGCTTCCCCGGGAAGTGATTGACCGGGAAGTGGCCATGCTTGAAGAGCTGGGAATCGAATTCCGCTTCAGCACGCGGTTCGGAAAGGATGTCACCTTGGAGCAATTACGAAGCGAGGGGTTTGGTGCCTTTTTTATCGCTATCGGCGCGCACAAGGCGATCAAGATGAATATTCCGGGAGAAGAAGATTACCTCCAAGTGTTGGATGCCATAGATATCCTGCGCCGGGTGGCCTTGGGGGAGCGGCGGATTCCAGGCAAAAAAGTGGTGGTCATCGGCGGCGGAAACGTCGCTATTGACGTTGCCCGGACCGTGTTACGGCTCGGATGTAAGGAGGTGACCATCGCGTACCGCCGGACCCGGTCCGATATGCCGGCCGATGTCGAGGAAGTCGAACAGGCCGAGGAGGAAGGCGTCCGGCTATCCTTTCTCACCGTTCCGACTGAGATTATGGGCAAGTCTGGCCGCGTGACCGGAGTTAAATGTCTCAGGGCGAAAATGGTGGCCAGAACATCGGGGAGTGGCAGAAAATCTCCGGTTCCCATAGAGGAGAGCGACTATGTCATAGACGCGGACGTGGTTATCCCGGCCATCGGGCAACGGGTGGATATGGATCCCCTGAGTACCTTGCCTGACCTGAATCTGACAAGGTGGAACACGATTCGGGTGAACACGGCCACCATGGAAACCTCCATGGACGGGGTCTTTGCAGCCGGAGACGCGGTCACAGGTCCGGCCACCGTGATCGAGGCCATCGGCGGCGGAAAAAAAGCCGCGGACGCTATTGACCGCTATCTCTCCGGCATTCCCCAGCCCAGCACTCCGCCGGTTCCGGTCCGCCGGGGCAGGATGGAATGGCTGGAAGTGCCGGCCATCACCAAGATGATCCTGAAGCGGCCGGAGATGCCTCTGCTGAACATTGACAGGCGTCGCACCATGTTCCAGCAGGTCGAACTCGGATATTCGGAGGAGACGGCCAGAGAGGAGGCCCGGCGATGTCTCCGTTGCGATATCTGCCGGCGTTGCGGGGATTGTATATCGGTCTGCCGCGATAAGATGGGAATCGACGCGTTGCAGTTGGGGTATCTCGATTTTGACCACACCACGCCCACTGATTTCAGGATCACCGAGGATCGGTGCATCACCTGCGGGGCCTGTGCGGCCAACTGCCCCAACCAAGCCATGCAGATCAGGGATATCAAAAACGAGCGGGTCCTTTCCTTGTGCGGAACCATCCTGAACCGCCAGAAGCTGTTGCATTGTGATACCTGCGACGCGGTACTGGGGACCCGGAGATATCTTGAATATATCCGGAAACGGGTGGATAAAAAGGCACCTCAGATAATATCGGAACGGCTGATCTGCGATGCGTGTGCGCGAAAGGAATCGGCGAAGCGGCATGATGAAATTTCGCCGGTGTGAAAGTCTTGCGGTTCATTGTTCCTGGTTCTGACGGATTTTGTGGTCTCTTAATCTTGCTCTTAATCTTGCTCTTGCTCTTAATCTTGCTCTTTCCCTTACTCCCGGTCAGGAGTGAGAGCAAGAGTAAGAGCAAGAGTAAGAGCAAGGGTAAGAGCAAGTTTACATTGGAAAATGTCCTGACCTGATTACCGGCATTCATGGTGATGACCCGGTAAAATTATATGGCGAATTATGTGAAGTTATTGAAGATGTTATTCAACATTTTGAATCTGAGGGACGCCTGCTTCCAATTCCGTCGGTCCGGCCTATGAAAGAAGTGGCGTAACGCTGAGGAGCAGAAATTATGAGATTCTACATCTTAGAACCTGAAGTGGCCGGAGGTCCGGGGTCTGACACAGAGATGGATGCGACAGTTCATCCCCCCTGCGTTCATAAACTGCATTACGAGTTGGACGGATGGCTGGGTGACGATTTGCTGGAATCGTTTCCGTGTTATATTGTCACAGAACGCCTCATGCCTGAACTTGGAAAACTGGGCCTCTCCGGATGTGACTTCGGCAATGTTAAAATTACAAAATCAAAGCAGTTCGCCGATTTGCATGCGGGAAGGAATATTCCGAAATTCCGGTGGCTGAAAGTACACGGGGAGGCAGGCGCTGACGACTTCGGCATATCAGATGACAATATGCTGGTTGTCTCTGAACGGATCCTGAAAATTCTCAGCCAATTTCAATCGGATCATTGCGATGTGGAAGAATATGTTGAGGACTCTGTGGAATTGCTCGCGGCTTCGGGATGATTAAAAATGAGAAAGGAAAAAAACATGACTCTCATACCTTCTTCAATCAAAGACAATCATAAAAGAGGAAGTGTCGGGAAATTTTTAAAACAGCAGATTGATGAGGGGAGCAGGCTTTCTGTGGTATCAGCCTATTTCACGATTTATGCATATCAGCACCTGAAAGACAAGCTGAACAATATCGAATCCCTCAATTTTCTGTTTGGCGAACCGGCTTTTATCCGTTCTCTTGATCCTTCAAAAACAGACAGGAAAGAATTTGAAATCGAAGATGACCAGTTGGTGATTCCGCTTCATAGCAGGCTCCGGCAAAAATCCGTTGCAAAAGAATGCAGTGACTGGATAGAAGCCAGGGTGAATATCAGATCCGTGGCAAAGTCGAATTTTCTCCACGGCAAAATGTATCATATCAGCAACAACGGCAATCAGAAAGCCATACTTGGCAGCTCGAATTTCACCGTGAGAGGTCTCGGGCTGGGCGGAAATCCGAATATTGAACTGAACATGGAGGTCACCGATGACAGAGACAGGGCAGACCTGTTAAACTGGTTTGAGGAAATATGGGAAGACAATCATCTGGTGAAGGATGTCAAAGCGGATGTTCTCCGATACCTTGAACAGCTCTACGCGGAGAACGATCCCGAATTCATTTATTTTAAGACGCTTTATCATCTTTTTGAGAAGTTCCTGTCAGAGCAGCGGCGGGGCGGACTTCTTGATGAAAACACCGGCTTTTTTGACACAAAAGTCTGGAATATGCTATACGCATTTCAAAAGGATGCTGTGAAGGGCGCGATAAACAAGATTCTCAGGCACAACGGGTGTGTGCTTGCGGACAGTGTGGGACTTGGCAAGACCTTTGAGGCACTGGCCGTGATAAAATATTTTGAACTGCTCAATAACAGGGTTCTGGTGCTCTGCCCGAAAAAACTGAGTGACAACTGGACCGTGTTTCAGGCTCAGAATAACAGCCTGCTGAATCCGCTAATTGATGACAGACTCGGTTATACCGTTCTCAGTCACACGGATCTGAGCAGAGACTCCGGCCGTTCCGTCAGCAACATTGACCTCGGAGCAATCAACTGGGGCAATTATGATCTTGTGGTCATAGATGAGTCGCACAATTTCAGAAACAACACCAGAGGCAAGAGAGATGAAGAAGGTCATATCATAAGGAAAAGCAGATATGAGAAGCTGATGGCGGATATTATCAATTCCGGTGTTCGGACAAAAGTGCTTCTGCTCTCCGCAACGCCGGTGAACAATGACCTTAAAGATCTGAGGAACCAGCTCTATTTCATCTCCGGCGGAAAAGAGGATGCGTTTTATGACAAAACAGACGTAAAACATCTCGCACAGACAATGAAAGAGGCTCAGAAGACATTTACCCGCTGGGCAGATCCCAAAAAGAACGGGACACGGGATGTGAAAAAGCTCCTTGAAAAACTCGATTCCTCTTTTTTCAAACTGCTTGACGAGCTGACCATTGCCCGTTCCAGAAAGCACATCCAGACCTATTATAAGGAGGAGATGGAGCGTATCGGCGCGTTTCCGAAAAGGCTGCCGGTGATTTCAAGAGCACCGGATATTGACACAAAAGATGAATTTCCCTCTTATGACGGGATAAACAGGGAGATTATGACTTACAAACTCTCCCTGTTCAATCCCTGGGCGTATGTCAGGGATGAGTGGAAAAGTTTTTATGAAAAGAAAGCGGGAAAAACGGTTATTGCCTTTTCGCAGGAGAACAGGGAGCATTTTCTCATCGGCATGATGAAGGTGAATTTTCTGAAAAGACTTGAAAGCTCCATTGAGTCTTTTGAAACATCCATGGAAAGAACCATGGAAAAAATCACAGGGTTGCAGGATCGAATCAGGGCGTACAAAGCGGCTGTGTCGGATTCCCCGGAGATTGAATCGCCTGAGATATATGATGAGGACGACACAGAACTGAATGACGCGAACAGTATCGGCAAGAAGCTGAAATATGATCTTGCCCATCTGGATTTGGACCTCTGGCTGAAGGATCTGAAAAGCGACAAAGACGCGCTGGTTCTGCTTAAAAACTCGGCAAAAGCGGTTACGCCGGACAGGGATGAGAAGCTCGGGGTGCTGAAGTCCCTGATCAGAGAGAAGACTGAAAAACCGATCAATGACGGAAATCAGAAAGTGATTGTCTTCACGGCATTTACAGACACGGCAAACTATCTGCATGAGAATCTCCTCCCTTTTGCCACAGAGGAGCTGAACCTGCACATCGCACTGGTCTCCGGCAGCGGCACGAACAGGACCACCCTGGGCAAAACCCGGTTTGAGCATATTCTCACGAATTTTTCGCCGATCTCCAAAAACAGGGACAAGATAAAGGAGATGCCCCAGGATGAGGAAATCTCCATTCTCATTGCCACGGATTGTATTTCCGAGGGGCAGAATCTTCAGGATTGCGACTATCTGATCAACTACGACATTCACTGGAACCCGGTCAGGATTATCCAGAGATTCGGACGGATTGACCGGCTCGGGAGCAGGAACAAAAAGATTCAGTTGGTGAACTTCTGGCCCACGGATGATCTGAACAATTATATCAATCTGAAAGACCGGGTGGAAGCAAGAATGGCCCTGGTCGATATTACCGCAACCGGTCAGGATAATCTGCTCAGAAAAGACCAGATACGGGGTCTGATAGAGGATGATCTGAATTTCAGAAACAGGCAGTTGAAGCGGCTGAAAAAGGAAGTTCTTGACTTGGAGGAGATTGATGAGAATATTTCTCTGAGTGAGTTCACTCTGGATGATTTCAGGGTGGAACTGGCCAATTATATTGAGAAGAATCGGGAGAAACTTCAGAATGCTCCTTTGGGACTTTATGCGGTGGTTCCCTCGCCCGGGAGTGAATTTTTCAGGTCTTCTGAGATCGGCGATATGAGCGACAGCGCGAAGGATATTATCCGGCCCGGGGTCATTTTCTGCCTGAGACAGAAAGGGGATACCGGGGGAAACGAGACTGTGAATCCTTTGTCGCCTTATTTTCTGGTCTATGTCAGGAGAGATGGCACGGTTCGTTTCAATTATACCCATGCCAAACAGATACTTGAGATTTTCAGGCTGCTGGGCAACGGGGTTGACGCGCCTTATGATGAATTATGCGATCTGTTTGACAAAGAGACAAAGAGTGGTTCTGAGATGCGGGAATACAATCTGTTGTTGAGTAGGGCGATCAGTGAAATAAGGTCGGTGTTTAAAAAACAGGTGAACAGAAAACTGCTCAGGGGCAGAGGCGGGATCATTCCCAAATCAGAGCGGCCTGAGAAAAGTGATCAGTTTGAACTGATCAGTTGGCTGGTGATCAAGTAGTTTTCTGAGGTGTATGGAAGATATATAAGATGAATATGAAACAAAAAATTCAAAACGCAATCCGCAATTTTGGCCAGGATGATCTTTTTGACGCGGCAATCCGTCTTTTTCAGACCCTCGGATATGACACAGAGCGGCAGAACAGGCTTGATCATCCCACATATCAGGAGTTCTCTGAGAGTTATCTGGAGGAGGAGAACGACAGAATCCCTGATATCGGAAAATTTGGGCAGAAGGCTCTGACAGCGGAATGGAAAGGCGTTGAACTGCTTTTCCAGTTGACAGAATCCGAGATGACGGATCAGGGGATGCTTTTTGATACCAAAAAAGTTGACAACACCATCTTTGAAGCATACCTGCTTTTTGCCATTGAACTGAAGGGAACGGCTTACAGCAGAACAAAACTTTCGGATATCACCCGGCAGATGAACCGGGTTTTTTCCATACCGGTTATGATTCTTTTCAGGTATGGCGGGTATCTGACGCTTTCGGTCATCAAAAGAAGACTGCACAAAAGAGACGAGAGCAGGGATGTGCTTGAAAAAGTGACGCTTATCAAAGATATCCGAATAGCGGATCCGCACCGGGCGCATATTGAAATACTGGCTGATCTGGGTTTGGATTCGTTAAGGAAAACATACACCGTCACAAACTTTGTCGCGCTGCATAACGCGTGGCAGAAGGTGCTGGACTGCTCGGAACTGAATAAAAAGTTTTACAGGGAACTTGCCGACTGGTATTTCTGGGCTCTGAAACACGCGGTCTTTCCCTCTCAGAATGACATGAGTGAGGAAACCCGGAACCCTGTGAATGTGATCCGTCTGATCACCCGCCTGATTTTCGTATGGTTCATCAGGGAAAAGGGACTGATACCCGAGGATATTTTCGACGAGCCGAAACTGGGGAAGCTTCTGAGGGATTTCTCTCCCGAAAGCGGGACCTATTACAGAGCGATTCTCCAGAATCTCTTTTTCGCCACCCTGAACACCCCGATGAAGAGCAGAGAATTCAGGACTGAGAAGCGATATCAGGATAAGAACAAGAGTTACATGATGCACAACTGTTACCGGTACCGGAGTTGTTTCCGCACACCGAACAAGATTCTGAAACTTCTTGAAAAGACGCCTTTTCTGAACGGGGGCCTGTTCGAGTGTCTTGACAGCGAGAAACCCGTGACCAGGATTGACGGGTTTTCAGACCGGAAGGACAACAGGCTCCATCTCCCCAACTTTCTGTTCTTCTCCGAAAGCCGGTCCGAGGATCTGAACAGGGACTACGGAACCCGGAACAGGAAATATCAGGTCCGCGGGCTGATCGACCTGCTGAAACGCTACAAGTTCACCGTTGCGGAGAACACGCCGGTGGAGGAGGAGATCGCTCTGGACCCGGAACTACTGGGACGGGCCTTTGAGAATCTGCTGGCCAGCTACAATCCGGAGACCGGGACCACAGCACGCAAGCAGACCGGCTCTTTTTACACACCCCGTGAGATCGTCAGTTACATGGCGGATGAGTCCCTGATCGCGTATTTGGAGAACAGGCTGACTGATTTTTATGAGGGCAGAGCCGGTTTTGTTCTGAGGAAAGGGGCTTCCCGGGGAAGATTGTTCGGGACACAGAAGCCGGTTCGGGCGGAGATCGCCCCTTCTCCGAAGCGGCTCTCAGATGCGGAAAAGAAGGAGATTAACGGGAAACTGCGTCATCTTCTGAGTTACACAGAAGAAGATCATCGTTTCATCGAGGAGGAGACCGAGGCGCTGATCGCCGCGCTCCATCAACTGAAAATACTCGATCCGGCCTGCGGTTCCGGAGCGTTCCCCATGGGTATCCTCCATAAGATGCTCCATATCCTCCGCAAAACCGACCCGGTGAATGCCCGGTGGAAAGAATGGCAGATTGAAAATGAGACCCGGAAGATAAATCAGGACATAGAGACGGCGGAGCGGATAAATGATGACAGGGCCAGGGACAAGGCGGTCCGTGAGCTGAATGAGAGGCTTGAGAACATCGATGAGATTTTCGGTAACAACGAACTCGATTATGCGCGCAAGCTCTATCTGATTCAGAACTGCATCTTCGGCGTGGATATCCAGTCTGTCGCGGTGCAGATTGCCAAACTCCGTTTCTTTATCTCCTTAGTGGTGGACCAGAAAACAGATGAGGAAAAAGAGAATATCGGGATACTGCCGCTGCCGAATCTCGAGACACGGTTTATCGCCGCGAACACCCTTATCGGCATTGAGGAATCAGGCCAGACGGGCCTGAAGGACACCAAACTTTTCAGTATGGAGGACGATCTGAAAACGGTTCGGGAACGGTATTTCAACGCGCGGACAAGAGATACCAAGAAGCGGTGTATGGCGGAAGATAAACGGCTGAGAAAGGAGATCAGCAGACAGCTCGCTAAAAAGGGGTTTTCCACAGATACGACTAAGAAACTGGCCAAATGGGACCTTTATGACCAGAACGCCTCTGCGGAGTTCTTTGATCCGGAATGGATGTTCGGGATAAGGGATGGGTTTGATATTGTGATCGGGAATCCGCCGTATGTGCGGCATGAAAAAATCAAACATCTCAAGCCGATCTTGCTAAAACAATACAAGTGTTATACAGGAACCTCTGATTTGTATGTCTTCTTTTATGAGCGAGGTTTTAATTCTCTCAAACCGGGAGGTATTCTTTCATTTATTTCTTCCAACAAATATTTTCGGGCAGCTTATGGAAAGAAACTGCGGGAATTTTTAAGGAACAGCGTTTGTATCCGTCAGCTTATTGATTTTGGTGATGCGCCCGTTTTTACGGCTATTGCCTATCCGAGTATCATTATCTTTGAAAAATCCGCCAAAGCCGGACCGTCAAATATCCGCGCCCTGAATTGGGAACTTGGTAATCCGATAGAAGCATTCCCTGAAATTTTCCTGAAAGACGGTTTTTATGTTCCGCAAAATAAACTTAGTGCGGATGCCTGGCGATTTGAACCACATTCTGTTTTAAATCTGCTTGAAAAATTGCGTAAGGTGGGAAAGCCGTTAGGGGAATATGTAAATGGAAGATTCTATCGTGGCATTGTAACTGGTTTCAACAAAGCTTTTATCGTGGACAGTGTAACAAAGGAGCGATTGATTGATGAGGACTCGTCTTCCGAAGAGGTTTTGAAACCTTTTTTGCGAGGACGGGACGTAAAAAGATGGTGCTTGGCCCCACAGGATTTATGGATTATATTTACAAGGCGTGGAACTAATATTAAAAACTATCCTGCAATTCATAAGCATCTGTATCAATATAAGGAACGACTCACTCCGGATGGCAAAAATGGTCGGAAAGCCGGTAGCTATAAATGGTTTGAGATTCAGGATAACATTGCGTATTGGCAAGAATTTGAGCAGCCAAAGATTATCTATCCAAATATCTGTAAACGCAATGAATTTACTTGGGATGAAGACAATTACTATACAAACCAAAAAGCTTTTATCATTCCGGGCGCGTCAAAATATCTGCTTGGTGTGTTAAATTCAAGTGTTGTCATGTGGCTTTTTGAGAAATTGTTGGCAAAGCTTCAAAATGGTTACTATGAACCGAGTGCTGTGTTTATGAAGAATTTCCCAATTCCCACTACCAAAAAAACGAAGCCTGTTGAAACGATTGTCGATAATATCCTCAGCATCAAAAATAGAAACTCTGATGCTGACACTACCTTGCTTGAAAGAAAAATAGACCTCATCGTCTATAAACTCTACGACCTCACCTACGAAGAGGTGAGAATCGTCGATCCTGATATAGAAAAAATCATCTCCGAAAAGGAATACAATGCAAAACGCATTGATAATATTGCCAAAAAGAAAACCGGAAATTAAAGTCCCGAATGACTGCATCAGTGGATTCCCGCTTTCGCGGGAATGACAGTTAGAAGTTTTGCGGGAATGACAGTTAGAAGTTTTGCGGGAATGACAGTTAAAAGAGAGTTAAAAGCTCTGCTGAGATGACAGGCATTCAAGTTGGTATGATTATGAAAAAGGCATATCTGATCACCGAAGGCAAACACGAAGCGGATATTCTCAGGGCGGTGCTGCCCGATGAAATACTCCGCCTCACTGAATTCATAGTCGGAGACGGTCGTTACTCTGCCCAGTCTCTGGCCCATTCTGTTCTGGCCATGGAGCAGGTTCCGGCAGCGCTTGTCCTGAATGCCGATACCAACAACTCGGCATCCGTTCGGGAACAGCTTGAGCTTCTGAGATATTCCATCGTTCAGGCATCTCATGGCACCGAGTCCGAGGTGTTTCTGGCAGTGCCGGAAATCGAAATTCTGCTTGTCCGGGATATGGGTTTCATAGCACAGTTTGCTGAAAAAAAGGAGTTTTCAGACTTGGAAAGAGAGTTTGCCAGGTTGAATCCGAAAAAGTTTCTTATCAGCGCTCTTGCAAATGAGTCTTACGACGACATAATGTTGCGGAGAATTCTTGACCGCATGGACAAACAGACAATCAGGACCATACAGAATGCCCCTCTGATTGCACGGCTTAATGATTTTATCACTTCGGTAGCGAAATGACAGTCGGCTGAAATGACACTTAAATGTTTTGCGGGAATAATTTTAGAGTTGACAATCATTTTTATTTATGGCATCAAGTGTTTCACTTATAAACATGGAATTTACAGACGATGATCAATAACATTGAAATATGCAATTTCACGGTGTTTGACCAATTAAAAATCGACCTGGTTCCCGGGATAAATCTGTTCATCGGTGACAACGGTACCGGAAAAACCCATCTTTTGAAACTGATTTATCTCCAAGGCGTTATAGACGAGCATGATGATCCGGGGGCCGGAATCTCGGAGATTTTCCTGCCCCACAACCGCTCGCTGCAACGACTGATCCGGAAGCGGGAAGCCGGGGCATCCCTTTCCGTTGGCAAAAACGGAGAAACCTTTTCCATACATATTACAGAGAAAACGCCACGGGGAACGGTCCGGATATCGGGGATTCCCCGGAATGACAGCAAGCCGGTCTATATTCCGGCAAAGGAGATGCTGGCCAATGCCCCGGGATTCCGCTCTCTGCATGCAACCCGGGAAATCCATTTTGAAAGAGTCTGTTCCGACATTATTGACCGGGCCTTTCTCCCGCGTCTGAAAAAGACAGACCCCCGGCAGAAAAAACTTATGGATATGCTGGAAAAAGGGATGGGAGGAGAAATCACGGCCAAAAATGAGGAATTTTACCTGAAAAGCAGAACCGGTGACATTGAGTTCACCCTGGTCGCGGAGGGCATACGCAAGCTCGCCCTTCTCCGGCTCCTGATTGAAAACGGCTCCTTGGATGGGAAATCGCTTCTCTGCTGGGACGAACCCGAGACGAATCTGAATCCGTCCATGATTCCCCTGGTCGTCAGTGTGATGACGGAACTGGAGCAAATGGGTGCCCAGATTTTCATCGCAACTCACAGTTATGTGCTGCTCAAAGAGTTTGAACTCCAACGTGGAAATCACTCGCTGAGGTTTTATTCGCTTTCCAAAAATGACAAGGACTCCGTCAGTCTGAGCAGCTCGGGAACTTATCCCGCCCTGTTTCCGAACAGGATTGCGGATCAGTTTGCCAGAATGTACAATCTGGAAATCGGGCGGGCATTGGGAGGAAACAATGAGTAAGGTACTGAAAGAGGGACAGCTTGTATTCGATTTCACGGCCGCACTCAGCGCCGAACACTTTGATGAGGAAGCCGGAAAAATGGCGCATTGCATGAAGGCGGTGGACTTCGTTGTGGAATGGCCTGACGATTTCTGGTTTGTCGAAGTGAAAGATCCCTCCAATTCAAAAATACCCCGTGAATTCAGGGATCAAAGGCTTGAAGCGTTCATGGTGAAGATAAATAATGAGACCCTTTTCTCAAACGAACTTGGCCCGAAAATAAAGGACAGTTTTTTATATCTCCACCTGTGCAAAAAGCTTCCGTCCAAGCCAATGAAATATATTGTACTTCTGGCCATCGGGAATCCGGATCCCGGATTGCTGCTTGCCTCAATGGATGCCCTGAAACTTTCAAGCTGTCTGCTGGGACCGGACCGCTCTGCCTGGGAGAATAACTATCTTGAAGATGTCCTTGTGTTTAACGAACTGACTTGGAATGAGAGTTTAAAGCAATGTCCTGTGAGGAGAGATAATAACCCATATATCGAGACCGAGGTCTTTCTGGAAGGACGGGAATGATGAGACAAAAAATTCAGAACGCAATCCGCAATTTTAGTCAGGATGATCTTTTTGACGCGGCAATCCGTCTCTTTCAGACCCTCGGATATGACACAGAGCGGCAGAACAGGCTTGATCATCCCACATATCAGGAGTTCTCCGAGAGTTATCTAAAGGAGAACGACAGCATCCCTGATATCGGAAAATTCGGGCAGAAGGCTCTGACAGACCACTGGGAACGCGTGGAACTGCTTTTTCAGTTGTCAGAATCCGAGATGACGGATCAGGAAATGCTTTCTGACACCAAAAAGATTGACAACACCATCATTGAGGCATACCTGTTTTTTGCCATTGAGCTGAAAGATGCGGATTACAGCCGGACAGAACTTTCGGATATCACCCGACAGATGAACCGGGTTTTCCCCATGCCGGTAATGCTGCTTTTCAGGTACGGTGAATATCTGACACTTTCGGTCATCAAAAGAAGACTGCACAAAAGAGACGAGAGCAGGGATGTGCTTGAAAAAGTAACCCTTGTCAAAGATATCCGAATAGCGGATCCGCACCGGGCGCATATTGAGATACTGTCCGATCTGGACCTGGATGCGTTAGGGAAAACATACACCGTCACAAATTTTGTCGCGCTGCATAATGCCTGGCAGAAGGTGCTGGACTGCTCGGAGCTGAATAAAAAGTTTTACGGGGAACTTGCCAACTGGTATTTCTGGGCCTTGCAAAATGTGGATTTTCCCAAAGACGGCGAGGCAAATGAGGAGATCAGGAATGCCACTGCCATTATCAGGTTGCTGACACGGCTGATATTTGTCTGGTTTGTCAGGGAAAAAGGGCTGATCCCCAAAAAACTGTTTGATAAAAACGAACTGGACAGCATACTGAATTTCAGGGATAAAAACCGGAGCACCTTTTACAAGGCGATTTTGCAAAATCTTTTTTTCGCCACTCTGAATCAGGAACAGGGCAAAAGGGCATTCAGAAGAAAAGGGCAGAACTATAATGTGACCAATCTTTACAGATACGAACATCTGTTTGAAATTGGCAGGGATGAGGTGTTAAAGCTGTTTGAAGAAATCCCGTTCTTAAACGGCGGACTGTTTGACTGTCTTGACAAACCCCATCCGACCAAAAAAGGACCCAGGGGCGGAGACAGAATAATCAGAATCGACGGCTTTTCCGACAGAGACGATAATCCGCTCAGAGTTCCCGATTTTCTGTTTTTTGCTGAGGAAAAAAACTTTGATCTGAATAAAACATACGGAACAGGAAACAAAAAATATGAGGTGAGAGGGCTTATAAATCTTCTGGACAAATACAAATTCACCATAGCGGAAAACACGCCCGTCACAGAAGAGATTGCCCTGGACCCGGAACTGCTCGGAAGAGTTTTTGAAAATCTTCTTGCCTCCTATAATCCCGAAACAGAAACCACCGCCAGAAAGCAGACAGGCTCTTTTTACACTCCGAGGGAGATCGTTGACTATATGGCTGATGAGAGTCTGAAGGCGTCTCTTTCCAATCTTGTTGCGGAGAAAGTTGAAGATGCCACAGAGGATGACATTAAAACCGGTCTGGATGTTCTTTTTGCATATACCGAAAAAGAACATGCTTTCACAGATGATGAGGTGTCTTCGATAGTCGAAGCGGTGTCGGAACTGAAAATCCTTGATCCTGCCTGCGGATCCGGTGCTTTTCCCATGGGCATACTGCACAAACTGGTTTTTATTCTCGGCAAGCTTGACAGCGACAACAGCAGATGGCGGGATCTGCAAAAACAGAGGGCGATCCGGGAGACTGAGACAGCATATAATTTGGGAGACAGGAAAGAGAGACAGCAAAAGCTTCAGGAGATAGAAAAGGCATTTGATTTCAACACCTCGGATTACGGCAGAAAGCTTTATCTGATAGAAAATTCCATCTATGGCGTGGATATTCAGCCGGTTGCGGTGCAGATCAGCATGCTCCGATTTTTTATTTCTCTGATTGCGGAGCAGATTCCTGATAAGACAAGAGAGAATTTCGGCATCAGGCCCCTGCCGAACTTGGAGACCAAATTTGTGGCGGCAAATACGCTGATAAAGATTGAAAAACCGAAAGATAACAGAAACCTTTTTGACAATCCTGAAACAGAGAGACTTGAAAACAGACTAAAGGAGATACGACACAGTCATTTCAGCGCAAAGACGCCGAGAACAAAAAGGAAATACAGAAAAGAAGACAAGGAAACAAGGGAGAAAATCGCCAAAGTTCTGGCATCCGGTTTTGGTGATGAAAGCACTGCAAAACAGCTTGCATCCTGGAATCCGTATAACCAGAACACTTCTGCGGAGTTTTTTGATCCGGAATGGATGTTCGGGATAAGGGACGGATTTGATATTGTGATCGGGAATCCGCCGTATATCAATGCGACAGATTTTAAAAATATTTACGGAACAAAACGGAGAGAGGAATATAAGAAAATATTCAGAACATCCAAAGGGACTTATGATGTGTTCGTCTTATTCTTTGAGAAGGGCATGGAACTGTTGAAGAACAACGGGCAGATGTCTCTGATTACCCCGAACAAATATTTGTCTGCCAAATATGCAACTGCTCTGAGAGCCCACATGCTCAACTGTTCGACTGTTCAGAAGCTGGTTGATCTGTCATCCGTCAATGTGTTCAGCGAAATATCTGTTTATCCGGTTATCACTGTTCTCAGAAAACACGTTTCCACTGAAAAAAAGCATGTTTCGGTTTTGCAACCAGTTAACAGACAAGACGCTGTTTTCGACACGGAAAAATTTAAGACTGTCTTCGTCGAATATGACATGCTCACGATGCTGGCGGATAATCTCTGGGGATTTCTGCTTTCAGACAAGGCCGACTATCTTCAGTCGTTTATTGACGGAACCGAGCCTCTGTCAGAATACGGAGAGATTAACGCCACATCAACGGCATCCGAAGCGGAGTCTTACGGCATGCATTTTTCAAATGACAAGGGGAAGGATACATTAAAAGTGATCAACACCGGAACAATTGACAGGTACGCCTCGCTCTGGGGAATTAAAGCACTCAGACACAGGGGAAGCAGCTATGTCACACCATTTTTGCCTTTGGACAAAGCAAATGTCATATCTCGCAGAAAGGCAATATACCGGTCACCAAAGATATTGTTCGCAAAAATGGCTGTTTTGTGTGAGGCATTCCTGGATTCGGATGGTGATTATGCGTCCGTAAACACAAATTGCTTCCATGCTCCGAAAGAGAGAGTTTCTCTCAAATATCTGGCGGCATACTGCAACTCAAAATTATTTATGTTCTTTTACGAACAATTTTTTGGTGCGCTCCGAATGAGCGGAGGATATTTTCAATTTCAGGCCCCCCAGCTTCGGGTTGTTCCCACTCTTCATCCGACTGCGGCAGGTGTAACTGCCATGTTTGAATCCAAAGCAGATCATATTACAGCTTTGAAAAAGGAAAGCCCTGACGCCGACACCGCTGAATTGGAGAAACAGATAGACCTCATGGTCTATAAACTCTACGACCTCACCTACGAAGAGGTGAGAATCGTCGATCCTGACATAGAAAAAATCATCTCCGAAAAGGAATACAATGCAAAACGCATTGATAATATTGCCAAAAAGAAAATCAGAGATTAAAATTCCGAATGACTGCATCAGTGGATTCCCGCTTTCGCGGGAATGACAGTTAGAAGTTTTGCGGGAATGACAGTTAGAAGTTTTGCGGGAATGACAGTTAAAAGAGAGTTAAAAGCTCTGCTGAGATGACAGGCATTCAAGTTGGTATGATTATGAAAAAGGCATATCTGATCACCGAAGGCAAACACGAAGCGGATATTCTCAGGGCGGTGCTGCCTGATGAAATACTCCGCCTCACTGAATTCATAGTCGGAGACGGTCGTTACTCTGCCCAGTCTCTGGCCCATTCTGTTCTGGCCATGGAGCAGGTTCCGGCAGCGCTTGTCCTGAATGCGGATACCAGCGACTCGGCATCCGTTCAGGAACAGCTTGAACTTCTGAGATATTCCATCGTTCAGGCATCTCATGGCACCGAGTCCGAGGTGTTTCTGGCAGTGCCGGAAATCGAAATTCTGCTTGTCCGGGATATGGGTTTCATAGCACAGTTTGCTGAAAAAAAGGAGTTTTCAGACTTGGAAAGAGAGTTTGCCAGGTTAAATCCGAAAAAGTTTCTTATCAGCGCTCTTGCAAATGAGTCTTACGACGACATAATGTTGCAGAGAATTCTTGACCGCATGGACAAACAGACAATCAGGACCATACAGAATGCCCCTCTGATCGCACAGCTTAATGATTTTATTAATTCGATAGCGAACTGAATTTTTTTTGAGGAGATCTTAATACACAGGCGATTGCTGCCCAAAGCACCACTTTGAGCACCTGATAGCCGCCAAACAGGAAAGGCTTGAATAATGAAACAAAAAATTCAAAACGCAATCCGCAATTTCGGCCAGGATGATCTTTTTGACGCGTCAATCCGTCTTTTTCAGACCCTCGGATATGACACAGATCGGCAGAACAGGCTTGACGATCCCACATATCAGGAGTTCTCCGAGAGTTATCTAAAGGAGAACGACAGCATCCCTGATATCGGAAAATTTGGGCAGAAGGCTCTGACAGCGGAATGGAAAAGGACTGAACTGCTTTTCCAGTTGACAGATGCCGAGATGAAAAATCAGGAATCGCTGTCTGACACCAAAAAAATTGACAACACCATCACTGAGGCATACCTGTTCTTTGCCATTGAACTGAAAGGCGAGGCTTACAGCAGAACAGAACTCTCGGACATCACCCGTCAGATGAACAGGGTTTTCCACATGCCGGTGATGGTTCTTTTCAGATACGGCGAATATCTCACCTTTTCGGTTATCAGGAGATGGCTGCAGAAGAAGGAGGAGACCCGGGATGTGCTTGAGAAAATGACGCTTATCAAAGATGTACGGATAGCGGATCCACACCGGGCCCATGTTGAGATTCTTTATGATCTGAGTCTTGAAGAATTAAGAAAAAATCATACGGTGACAAACTTTGCGGAGCTGCATGATGCATGGGAGAAAACGCTCAGTATCTCTGTTTTAAATAAGAATTTTTATAATGATGTTGCAAGGATGTTCAGAAAATTTGTCGGCGGTGAGAGAAAAACCGGTTCGGAAAAGATGACTAAAAAACGCGTACCGGAACTGCCCGGCAATCCCGATGATACTGTGAGAAAAGAATTCGCAGCGCGGCTGATCGGAAGGCTGCTCTTTTGCCAATTTCTGAAAAAGAAAACCTCGCAGGCAAACATCCCCCTGATTTCGGATAATATCCTGTCTGAAAAAGCGGTTACCGAACCCCGGGCTTGCGGATATTATCATTCTGTTCTCGAACCCTTGTTTTTTGAAGTCCTGAACAGAAAAAAAGATGAACGCCCCCCCGAGCTGCGTGGCGATGAATGGGATATGATTCCGTTTCTGAACGGCGGGCTTTTTGAACCGCACCGGTATGATTTTTATCATTTGAATGAACTGAACACGTCTGTTTATCTGAACACATTGAAAATACCTGATGAATGGTGCAAGGAACTCCTCGGAATTTTTGAGCATTATCATTTTACCATAGAAGAAAACACGCCGGTTGAAATCGAAATTGCCATTGATCCCGAAATGCTCGGAAGAGTTTTTGAGAATCTGCTGGCGGAGATTAATCCGGAAACCGGTCAGAGTGCGAGAAGGTCCACAGGAAGTTATTATACTCCGAGAGCGATAGTGGAATACATGACTGATGAAAGCCTGAAACAGTATCTTCTGACAAAGACAGGGATCGGTGAGGATAAAATCAGCAGATTGATTTCATATCAGGATACGGAGACAGATCTGACTGAAGCAGAAAAAGACAAAGTCACCGATGCCCTGGAACATCTGAAAATGTTTGACCCCGCCTGCGGTTCCGGCGCGTTTCCCATGGGCATTTTGCAGAAGATGACTCTGATTTTGCAACGGACAGATCCGAATTCCGAAAAATGGCTTGGAAAACTGCTCGCCAATATCCCGGACCCGGTTGCAAGGGGAATGATGCAAAAAAAACTCGAAGGGGAGAAAGATTTACGGAATTATACAAGAAAACTCGGCATCATTCGCAACAGCATCCATGGTGCCGATATTCAGACAATCGCAACGGAAATTTCAAAGCTGCGGTTTTTTCTGTCATTAGTCGTGGAGGAAAAAATCTCCGATGATGATCCCGATGGCAACCGGGGAATTTTGCCTTTGCCGAACCTGGAGTTCAAATTTGTGTGCGCGGATACCCTGATCGGGCTGCCAAAAGGAGATATGGGTATTTTTGAATCTCAGGATGAGATTGTGAAACTGAAAGAACTGCATACTGCCTATTTTTCAACTTATGACGAAGAAAAAGGAGTTGTGAGAAAAAAATTCGCGGAAGTACGGAAACGTATGGCAGAGCGACTGCTTGAATGGAAAGCGGTCAGAGATTCCGAAACTTTGCGGCTTGTGGCGTGGAATCCGTTTTCAGGGGAATCCTGCGGATGGTTTGATCCGGAATGGATGTTCGGCATAAGGGACGGGTTTGACATTGTGATCGGGAATCCGCCATATGTTCAGATACAAAAATTCAGCACTTCCCAGAAAACAGAGTGGGAAGAACAACAGTACCAGACCTATGACCGAACGGGAGACATTTATTGTCTGTTTTATGAGAAAGGATATCAGTTCTTAGCCGCACCGGGTCTGCTGTGTTTTATCTCATCCAATAAATGGATGCGGGCAAACTACGGCGTAAAGCTCCGCAAATTTTTCTCGGAACAGACAAATCCCCTGCTTTTAATTGATTTCGGCAATGTTCCGGTTTTTGACGCAGCAGTAAACACCAATATCCTGCTCCTGCAAAAAGCCGCCAATCCGAAACGGACTCGTAATGAGAAACAGCTTCTGTGTTGGATTGACAATGACTTCGATCTGACAGATTCGCTTGCCGAGTATGTCCGTACCCACGGTTATCGGATGAGGCAGCCTGAGAAAGCCGCCTGGGTGGTGGGTGCAAAAGGCACCTTTGACATCGCAACCCGGATTGAGAAACAGGGAATTCCGTTAAAAGATTGGAACATTGCAATTAATTATGGTGTTAAAACAGGCTGTAATAAGGCATTCATTATTGACGGAAAGACGAAAGACAAACTTATTGAAGACCCCAAAAATGCGGAACTCCTCAAACCTGTTTTAGCAGGAAAGGACATTCAAAAGTGGAAAGCGGAATTTAAGGATATGTGGCTGATTAACACACATAACGGCTTAAAGGAAAAAAATATTCCTCCGATTGATGTTAAGAAAAATTATCCTGTCATCCGGAAGTGGCTCGGACAATTCCGGGAAAAACTTGAAAAACGGCGGGACAAAGGAAAGGATTGGACAAACTTACGCAATTGCAGTTATTTGGAAGAATTTGAAAAGCCGAAAATTATCTGGGGAAATTTGGCGATCAACGCAAAATTTGCGCTTGACACGGAGCATTTTTATCTTACTGCCCCGTCCAATCTGCTGACACTCCGAGATCCGCAGGAGAATCCGGAGGAGATCAAATATCTCCTTGCGGTGCTGAACTCGAAAATTTCAAGTTATTATATGCGGCAGACCGGATACAGCCGTGAAGGGGGGTATCTTGAGTATAAAAAAATCTTTGTGGAAAAAATTCCGATCAAAAGAATTTCACCCTCTGAACAGAAGCCGTTCATAACCCTTGTGGATTATATTCTGTTCCTCAAAAAAATTGAGACTACGCTGTCGAAAGCGAAAGACCGTATGATGGTGTCATTTTTTGAACAAGTCACAGACGGCTGCGTCTGTGAGCTGTATTTTGAAGACAGTCTGAAACGTTCGGGAAAGGATATTCTGAAATACTTGGACGATTTGCCTGCGATCATGCCGACAGAATCCCGGGAACACACATTCGCACGGATTAAAACCGTATTTACCCGACTGTATGACCCCACGCATCCGGTCCGACAACGACTATATTATTTCGATAGCGTCAGAGAAATACGAATCATCAAAGGATTGGAGGTCCATGCATCATGAAAATCAGAACCATCGAACTGCATAACTACCGTGCTTTTTACCGCACACATACCATTTCAGTCGAAGGAAAAAGCATGCTGATTTACGGCGAAAACGGGAGCGGTAAAAGCTCATTGTATAAAGCCATGGAAGATTTCTTTGCGGCAGCGAATCAGTCAAAATCCGTTGCGGCAAACATATTTGACGACAGTTCCCCCTATGTCAAAGTCATCATGGATACTGATCAGACCTTTGTCTATCAAAATGACAGCACATTACCCGCACCGACTCCGAACTTTCTGATCGACACGCATTGCCATAATCCGTTCTTTACATACAAACGCCTGTTACGCGCCTATTTGGCTGAAAATGAGGCAAAACGCCCGGATGTGTTTTCTATCCTGGTTGAAACCATTTTACCCTACCATACGAATGACAAAAGCGAGCGAAAATTCGGAGAAGATTGGGCTGACATTAATGATGCGTTACAAATGAGTGCCAATACTAAGAAGTATAAACAGGTGATTAAGACAACCTTGCCGAGCTTCAATGATGGTCTGGAGTCATTTTTGGAAGAGTTAGCTGAAAAAACAAATGTTTGGCTGAATCGGTATTTTAATCATCATGTGACCCTTGGCTTTGAAAAACCGACCCTCACCATTAAGGGCGCAGGCAACAAAAAATTCTTGGCAGATAAAGAAATCAAGATCACATCAACATACTTTGGCGCGAGTATCACAGGCAGATATGAAGAATTTTTGAATGAGGCTCGCCTCTCCGCACTCGCGCTGTGTATGTACCTATCTTCGTTGAAAATTATTCCAGAACCAGCGAATTATAAGATGCTGTTTCTTGACGATATTTTCATCGGACTGGATATGTCGAACCGGATTCCGCTCTTGCAGATTCTGAAAGAGAACTTTGCCGATTTTCAAATTTTTCTGACCACTTATGATCGGCATTGGTTTGAAATTGCCAAACTCCATTTAAAGACAGGTTGGCAGGCTATTGAAATGTATGTCGGACAAAAAGACGAACTTGATTTTGAATTTCCGATTATCATCGCACCTTCTGATGATTACTATACAAAGGCAGAAAAGTATTTCCACAAAAAGTCTGGAGGAGACGCAACCAACATTGATTATCCTGCTGCTGCGAACTATTTGAGAAAAGAATATGAACGGTTACTCAAAGAAAAGCTGTTCGGTAACTATCGGTTCAGGAAAGGAGAAAATGGAGAGACTTTAGTCAGAAAGGAGTTAGGCGAATTGAAAGATATGTTTAAAAAGATGACAGATGACCTGGAACTGGATTGGACACCCTTCAAAGATATTGACATCATCATTAAGACAACATTAAATCCTTTCTCGCATGACAATCTTGAGAAACCGATTTACAAAAACGAATTAAAAGAAGCGTTCAGAGTGGCAGACGCGTTGCGAGCCTTGAAAAAATCTGTATTATTATCTGAAAATGAATTACTTTTTATTGAAAAAACTCACACAACTGGCGCGATGAAAGGTGCGAAGAGAAAAACCGTTTTAAAAGTCAATGGTAATGTGCTTGTCTTGAAACAAGGAAATAATTGGAAAATCCCTAAATGCGAATTACGACCATTGTATTATATTGAAAATGATCATCGGGAGGATTTGAGCCATATTCCAGAATGTGATTTAAATAAAGCGTATGATATGATTAGCCATAACATGTACGGAGAAAAACACGCTTCAGAGAAAGCAGATATTTATGCGGAATTCCGTTCTGAAACTACAGGAAAAACCTTGAAAGAAATGGCGGATGCGGTGTAAATTCCTCAAAATGAATCGTTTGAGAAACTCATTGAAAAAACAGAGACCATTGAAGAATATCTTAATGACTGTCTGAACAGGCAGCCCGAAAGGATCCGCATTTGAAAAACAGACAGATTGGGAGGAGGCAATGAGTAAGGTACTGAAAGAATGAGAGTTTAAAGCAATGTCCTGTGAGGAGGGACATGAAAGGATGGAAATGATGAAACAAAAAATTCAAAACGCAATCCGTAATTTTGGTCAGGACGATCTTTTTGACGCGGCAATCCGTCTTTTTCAGACCCTCGGATATGACACAGATCGGCAGAACAGGCTTGACGATCCCACATATCAGGAGTTCTCCGAGAATTATCTAAAGGAGAACGACAGCATCCCTGATATCGGAAAATTTGAGCAGAAGGCTCTGACAGCGGAATGGAAAGGGACTGAACTGCTTTTCCGGTTGTCAGATGCCGAGATGACGGATCAGGAGATGCTTTCTGACACCAAAAAAGTTGACAGCACCGTCACTGAGGCATACCTGTTCTTTGCCATTGAACTGAAAGGCGAGGCTTACAGCAGAACAGAACTTTCAGATATTACCCGGCAGATGAACCGGGTTTTTCCCATGCCGGTGATGGTGCTTTTCAGGTATGGCGGGTATCTGACGCTTTCAGTCATCAGAAGAAGACTGCACAAAAGTGACGAGAGCAAGGATGTGCCTGAGAAAGTGATGCTTATCAAAGATGTTCGGATAGCGGATCCGCACCGGGCGCATATTGAGATTCTTTATGATCTGAGTCTCGGAGAATTAAGAAAAAAGCGAACGGTAACAACTTTTGTCGAGCTGCATGATGCTTGGATGAAAATCCTGGATATCTCTGTTTTAAGTAAGAATTTTTACAATGCTATCGCAGAGATGTTCACAAAACTTGTCGGCGGCCGGAGAAAGATCGGTTCGGAAATGATGACTGAGAAAGGCATGCTTGAATTGCCCGGGAAGCCCGATGACACAGTGAGAAAGGAATTCGCAGCGCGGCTGATCGGAAGGCTGCTGTTTTGCCAATTTCTGAAAAAGAAAACCTCGCGGGCAAACATCCCCCTGATTTCGGATAATATCCTGTCTGAAAAAGCGGTTACCGAACCCCTGGCTCACGGATATTATCATTCTGTTCTCGAACCTTTGTTTTTTGAAGTCCTGAACAGAAAAAAATATGAACGCCCCCCCGAGCTGCGTAGCGATGAATGGGATCTGATTCCGTTTCTGAACGGCGGGCTTTTTGAACCGCGTCCGCATGATTTTTATCACCTGAATGAACCGAATCCGTCTGTTTATCTGAACACATTGAAAATACCTGATGAATGGTGTAAGGAACTGCTCGGAATTTTTGAGCATTATCATTTTACCATAAAAGAAAACACGCCGGCTGAAACCGAAATTGCCGTTGAGCCTGAAATGCTCGGCAGAATTTTTGAAAATCTCCTGGCCGAGATCAGACCGGAAACCGAGCAGACTGCGAAAAGAAACTCGGGAAGTTATTATCTCCCGAGAGAGATAACAGAATACATGGCAGACGAAAGCCTGAAACAGTATCTTCTCACAAAGACAGGGATTGATGAAAACAAAATCATCAGGCTGATTTCATATCAGGATACAGAGACAGAGCTGACCGACGCGGAAAAAGAGAAAGTTACCGATGCGCTGGAACATCTGAAAATCCTTGACCCTGCCTGCGGTTCCGCCGCGTTTCCCATGGGTGTCTTGCAGAAGATGATTCTGATTCTGCAAAAAACCGACCCGGATGCTGAAAAATGCCTGAAAAAACTGCTTGCGGACATCCCTGATCCGGCCACACGGAAGATGATGAGAAGAAAACTCGAAGGGGAAAAAGATTTACGGAATTACACAAGAAAACTCAGCGTCATCCGCAACAGCATCCATGGCTCGGATATTCAGCCAATCGCCATTGAAATGTCAAAGCTGAGGTTTTTTCTGTCACTGATCGCAGATGAAAAGGTCGCTGATGATGATCCCGAGGGCAACCGGGGAATTTTGCCTTTGCCGAACTTGGAGTTCAAATTTGTGTGCGCGGATACGCTTATCGATCTGCCAAAAGGAGATATGGGTATTTTTGAATCTCAGGATGAAATTGCGAAACTGAGAGAACTGCATACGGCCTATTTTCTGAGTTATGGTGAAGAAAAAGTAGCTGTGAGAAAAGAATTTGCGGAAATGCGGAAACGCATGACAAAGCGCCTGCCTGAACGGAAAGCGGTCGGAAGTTCTGAAGCATTGCGGCTTGACGCGTGGAATCCGTTTTCAGGCGAATCCTGCGAATGGTTTGATCCGGAGTGGATGTTCGGAATAAGGGGCGGGTTTGATATTGTGATCGGGGAACCGCCATATATCCAGATGCATAAGTTCTACGGTCTTCAGCAGGTAAGGTTGGAAAGACAACAGTATCAGAGCTATGACCGGATGGGAGACATTTATTATCTGTTTTATGAAAAAGGGCATCGACTCCTGGCCCCGTCCGGCCTGTTGTGTTTTATCACATTTGATCAATGGATGCGGGCAGACCAAGGCACAAAGCTCCGGGAATTTTTCTCGGAACAGACAATGCCTCTGCTTTTGGTTGATTTCGGCAATGTGCGGATTTTTTACACAGCCATATATACCAATATCCTGTTCCTACAAGAACCCGCGAATCCGGAACAGAAGCGATATCCGAAACAGATGCGCTTATGCCGGATTTCCAATGACTTTGATCCCTCGGTGCCTCTTGCCGAGTATGTTCATACCCACAGTTATCAGATGGTGTTGCCTCGGAGAGGGACTTGGTTGGTAAGTACAAAAGACATGTTTGATATCACACCCCGAATCGAGAAGCAGGGAATTCCCTTAAAAGAGTGGAATGTTAAGATTTGTCAGGGGATCGCAATAGGGTATGATGAAGCCTTCGTTATTGACAGGGAGACCAGGGAGAGACTTGTCAAAGCGGATCCCCGAAATGCGGAACTTCTCAAACCGGTCCTGACAGGAAAGGACATCCAAAAATGGAAAGCGGAATCTCAAGATATGTGGCTGATCAATGTGCATAATGGCTTAAAGGAGAAAGATGTTCCTCCCATTAATCTTAAGAAAGATTATCCTGCCATTCATGAGTGGCTCGGACAATTCCGGGAAAAACTTGAAACACGTCCGGGCAAAGGAGAGGATTGGATCAGTTTGCACGATTGCGGTTATTCGGAGGAATTTGAAAAGCCGAAAATTATCTGGGGAGATTTGGCGACCCAGGCGAGATTCGCTCTTGATACCGAGCATTTTTATCTTACGGCCCCGTCCAATTTCCTGACATTCCGGAATCCGCCGGAGAATCCGGATGAGATCAAATATCTCCTTGCCGTGCTGAACTCGAAAATATCAAGTTATTATATGCGTCAAATCGGACATACCCGTGAAAGAGGGTATCTTGAGTATAAAAAAATCTTTGTGGAAAGGATCCCGATCAAAAAAATTCCGCCATCTGAGCAGGAGCCGTTTATCCGTCTGGTTGATTATATTCTGTTTTTGAAACAGCAGCCTCTGACCACCAGCAGGGAAAAAGTGATGCCGTTCTTTTTCGGACATGTCATAGACGGACTGAGCTATGAATTATACCTGCCGGAAAGCGTCAGCAAGTCAATACGGGCCTTTGGCAAATACCTGAAAAATCTGCCGGACCTTTCGGCTCAGTCAGATAAAATGCGCTGTGTGTCCGAGATATTTACCGAATTTTACAGGCAGGATCATCCGATTCGCGGTTCGGTTTTTTTTATAGATTCTGTTCCGGAAATCGGTATGCTTGAACAAATAGTCAAATTTTAAGGAGAGCTTATGAGCAAACAAATAACCAGGATCACTTTGAAGGCCTATCGGGCCTTTTATGAAGAATCCGTGATTTCCTTGCCAAAAGGTGAGAATCTTTTGGTCTATGGTGAAAATGGGAGTGGGAAATCGTCACTCTATTTCGGTCTGGCCGATTTTTTTAATTCCTCTCATAATATTCACCATCATTTGAAGGCTGATGAAAGAAAGACGTTTATCAAAATCGAGTTCAAGGCTGACGATGGAACGGTTGAAGAACTTACACTTGCCAAGGATTCCATCCAACAGCCTACATTTGTGGAAGATACGAATAAACTGCACTCTTTTTTATCATACAAGGAGCTCCTGAAAACCTATCTGATTGAACCGAATCAGTTCGAGGAACAATTTTTTGAATTATTGGTCAGCACGATTTTGCAGGATCATCAGAACCCGATCACCACGAATCCGTTGAAAAAGGATTGGGAAGAACTCAAAGCATCCGCCCAGCTAACGGATGAAGCAGAAAAACTTGATAATTTCAATAACGGCGTGGCAGATATCTTTCGCGAGCTAAATGAAAAGCTGCAATCCTTATTGGACTGCTTCAACCATGATATTCACGCGGAACTGATTGCCCCGACGCTGGCGGTGGAAGGACAGACGTTTTCAGGGGATGCCGTTCATTTCAAAGTGGATTATTTTGGCCATCCGGATATTAAACATCTGAATATTCTGAATGAGGCGCGGCTGTCGGCCTTGGCAATCTCTGTTTACTTGGCATCCATTCTGATAAGCAGGCCCGAACCACCAGTAGAGTACAAAATTCTCTTTCTCGATGATATTTTCATCGGACTGGATATGTCGAACCGGATCCCGCTTTTACGGATTCTGAAGGAGAAGTTTGCCGACTTTCAAATTTTTCTGACCACTTATGACAGAACCTGGTTTGAGCTGATGCGCGACTATTTTGAAGGCGAGCATTGGAAGGCAATTGAGATGTATGCCTCTATGGCAGAGATTGACGGGAACAGGTTTGAAGTTCCTTTAATTGTTGATCCTTTAAAAACGTATTTTGAGAAAGCGGAAGATTATTTCAGGATCAAAGATTATCCCGCGTGCGCCAATTATCTGAGGAAAGAACTGGAAAGGCAGATCAAAAAGCTCTTGCCGGCAGCATATAAGACCTCTCAGAACAAAGATTTTGGCACAACGGACATTACCCGTCTTGAAACCCTAATCAACAACCTTGAAAGGTTTTTTGAAGATTGCAGCGAACCTTTGCCGGCAGAGGTGCAGGAAGGGATAAAACTTTACAAAACCCTTGTCCTGAATCCCATGTCCCATGATGATCCGAAAAGCCCGGTTTACAGAGTTGAAATTGAAAACACGTTTACAGTTATTCAACAACTCTGGAATCTTCCGCACATTGAAAAAGTTCTCTTATTGCCCGTTCATGCGACAATAACTTATACAAATCCTGATCTCGATTATACCGCCGAAGCAGAACTTGCCGATAATCTTTATGTTGTGGTCAAAGGTGCGGACAAAGATTTTGCCCGGTGTAAATATCGGTTAAAGAAATGGACATTTCAGAGCGTGGAATGGTCGAACATGAATAGTACGGATAATAAGCCTTTTCCGCAGGATCAGATTAAAAACATGTGCGAGCAGAAACGCTCGATAGAGGAAATTTATCGCGGGATTTGCAACAGCTTGGACATTTCGGAAAACGATTATGCTTACGAAGAATTTCAGGTGGGTTCGCGGGGCAGTTTGCAGGATTTGCTTACTGAGGGTTCGACATAACAGCATTAATACTATTGCCAAACAAAAAAAATGACTGCATCAGCGGATCCCCGCTTCCACGGGAATGACACTTAAAAGTTTTGATGGAATGACACTTAAAAGTTTTGCGGGAATGATTTTTTTTTAAAGGGTTTGACAATCATTTTTATTCATGCTATCAGCGTTTCACTTATAAACATGGAGTTTACAGACTAAGATGATCAATAACATTGAAATGCTGGAAAAAGGGAGGAGAAATCACGGCCAAAAATGAGGAATTTTACCTGAAAAGCAGAACCGGTGACATCGAGTTCACCCTGGTCGCGGAGGGCATACGCAAGCTCGCCCTTCTCCGGCTCCTGATTGAAAACGGCTCCTTGGATGGAAAATCGCTTCTCTGCTGGGACGAACCCGAGGTGAATCTGAATCCGTCCATGATTCCCCTGGTCGTCAGTGTGCTGATGGAACTGGAACAGATGGGTGCCCAGATTTTCATCGCGACCCACAGTTATGTGCTGCTCAAAGAGTTTGAACTCCGGCGCGGAAATCATTCGCTGAGGTTTTATTCGCTTTCCAAAAATGAGAGGGATTCCGTCAGTCTGAGCAGCTCGGAGACTTATCCTGCCCTGTCTCCGAACAGGATTGCGGATCAGTTTGCCAGAATGTACAATCTGGAAATCGGCCGGGCATTGGGAGGAGACGCACACCATGGATAACAACAAATTTTGAGGAGATTAAGAATGACATTCCGCAAGGGACAGAAAATAGAAGTATTCAGAAAATCAAAAGAGGAGGTATGGGAGAGTTACATGGACGAATATATCGGCTGCCACGGCATCATAACGGATCCGGACACCGCTATCAATGATCCGGACGCGCTCGTGGAGGTGACCCTGGACGGGAGAGGAACCCACCGGTTTCCCCAGGACTGCCTCCGGATTCTGGAGGGTCAGGAAAAATGATCAGCATCACGATAGACGGAGAGGAATATCAGACAGAGGAAGGCGCGACCGTTCTTCAGGCGGCCAAAAATAACGGCGTAGCCATTCCCACCCTTTGCTATCATCCGGCGCTCAGGCCTTCAGGCTCGTGCAAGCTGTGTACAGTTGAAATTTCAGACATAAGCGGCCGGCAGATCACCACGCTCTCCTGCATCTTCAAAGTGAAGGAAGGGCTATCCGTTCAGACCAAAGGGAAGATCGTTACCGAGGCCCGAACCCGGGCTTTTCATAAACTCCTGAGTATGGCACCTCAGTCCGAGCTGATCAGAAATCTGGCCAAAACCTGCGGCATCGATCTGGGGCCTCCGCCGGATGGCTGTATCCGTTGCCGGCTGTGCATTCAGGTCTGCAAGGAGATCGTGGGGCCGGGCGCGCTGAAGATGGAGAAACGAGATGGGAAAAGTTATGTTACGCCGGTGGAGGGTCGCTGTATCGGCTGCGGAACCTGCGTGAATATCTGCCCCACCAAGGCCATCCGGATGGATGATGTGGAAAATGTCAGAACGATCTCTGTCAGGGACGAACTGATCGGCAGACATCCGCTGGAGCGGTGCGAAGGATGCGGCATACTTTTTGGAACCACCGCCTTTCTCAAGCATGTCGAAGATCGCACGGTGGAACATCCGGATGTGAAGAAAAATCACAAATACTGTCCCGCCTGCACCAAACTCTTTTCAGATCGGGTCAGGTTGTTTGTCCGGTGAAGGTAAGGATGGAAAAACTGAAAGCTGTGTTATTTTTGTGCCTTTGTGCCTTTGTGTGAGATGCAGAGTTCCGGCATGTGCTGTTATCTGTCGGAAAATTTATGACCATGTACTTAACTGTTGAAAGGAGGTGATAAACGACTTAACATGCGTATTCCCACATATTGGTATGTTCCCAGATCCAATATTAGTGGCAAATCAGGAAATGATGCCAAATCTTACCAGGAACGACAGGTGGAACAAGCCATAGAGGAGGTGAAATTATGAAAGCAATTGATCGTTATCACAAATGGGTGGAATGGAGCGAGGAAGATCATGTTTACATTGGAAAATGCCCTGATCTGATTACCGGCATGCATGGTGATGACCCGGTAAAATTATATGGCGAATTATGTGAAGTTATTGAAGATGTTATTCAGCATTTCGAATCTGAAGGACACCCGCTTCCGATTCCGTCTATCCGGCCTATGAAAGAAGTACACGGGAGTTAGGTAATGCTGCTTGCCTCGGAACTGGTCCTGAAAATTTTCAGCCAATTTCAATCCGGTCAATCAGATCATTACGATGTGGAAAAATATAAGTAGCTGGCCATAAATTTTCCGGCATTTCATATCTCACGCAAAGGCGCTAAGGCGCAAAGAAAGGCACAAAGGTGAGAACAGAAAAATTTATGGATAAGTATTTAACGAACAATTACCGTTAATCTTGCACCTAAATTGAGCGATTCTTATCGGCAAAAAGCGATCAGATGCCCAGCAAGCCTGGCACTGCATGTTTTGTGATTTTAACCCGGCGGGTTAAAATTAGGAAACCGCTGTTATCCCGGTCTTGCTGAATGAGAGTTGTATTCAGCTCAAAAAACCGCTCAATTTAGGTTGCATTGTAAAAGGGGGGTGATAGATAAACAGAATAAATTTTATCAATGGGGTTATTAACCAAACGGATCAATTAATGATTCAAACTATTTATTATGGAGGAAAACTGATGAACCAACATCTGAGAATTCTTTTTACCGTCTTTTGTGTATCGTTGTTTGTCGTATCTGTTGTTTCCCCTCTGCTGCTGACCGACACGGCTTATGCCGACAAGCTTCAGGAGGCTATTGCAAAAACACCGCAAGGTGCCGAAAAGGGGCAGATTGACCCCAAGGCCGAACCCGGTTTTCTCGGAATACCCGGCGCGCCCAAACCGATGCTGATTGTCGGATTTCTGTGGGCCATCTGGGTCGGCTGGATATTCTCCACTGTCGGCGCGTTCGGCGGTATCATGGCAGGGGTGGGACATATCACCGTGTTCGGCTTGGCTGATTACGGAAAGACGTTTAAAAAGACCTCTCCTGTGTTAAACAAGTTCATAACTGACAGCATCCGTGTGTCCAACCAGTGGATGGTCGGACTGAGCGCCGCTGTTTCGAGTTTCAACTATTATAAAATGGGCAGACTGGTTCTGCCCCTGGGAATCGCTCTGGCCATCGGTTCTGTGGGAGGAAGTATCCTTGTACCGATTATCACAGCCGGAAAGATATCCCTCAAAGCGTATATCGGCTATTTCGGCCTCATTGTCTTTATCATTGGCGGCTTCCTTTTCTATGAAACCACCCCAAAAGGACAGGCAAAGAAGAAAGAATCCAAAGCCGCGGCTCAGGCATTTGAAGAGGCGCATATTAAAGGGGAAGGTGTTTCAACAGAAGATAAGGGCGTGAAGGTGACAGAATGGGGAATCGGTAAGATCAGCTTCACCTTTTACGGTGTGGATTTCAGTTTCAAACCCGTAATCCCCATTATCGGCGGATTTTTTATCGCTGCTGTCGCCTCATTTCTGGGAATCGGCGGCGGTTTTCTGTTTGTGCCGTTTCTGACAAGCATTGCCAATCTTCCCATGTTTCTGGTGGCCGGGACATCCGCGCTCACCGTTCTTGTGGGCATGATCATAAGCATCTTCACCTATATGGTCGTCAAGGGGATTGCAATATACTGGCCCCTGATCGGCGTTGAACTGATAGGGATTTTTGTGGGCTCAATGATCGGCCCCAGGACTTCGAAATACATACCGGATATCTGGCTCAAGCGGATATTTGTGGTGCTGGCTGTCTATGTGGGACTTCGCTATACAACAAAGGGATTCCTTGGTTACAGCATCGTACCGCCGTTTTAAAGGATAAAGGATAGGGTTAAGGGTTAAGGGGGATAAGGGTTAAGGCAGATACCTTACCCTTAAAACTTACCCTTAACCCTTAACCCTTAACCCTTAAACCTTAAACCCCTTAACCCTTAACCCTTAAAACTTAACCCTCATTATGATTGACAGTTTTTTAATTTATTTTTACCGAATACCCGAAATCCCCATTGTCGGATATTTTCTGGGAACATCGGTCCTCGCGCTTATCTGTGTTGTCGTTGGGCAGATCACCGTGTATGCGGCTTTCATGCTCAATAAAAAACGGATTGGCAGTGACAACAAAGAAATGATCAGGATGCATAATCTCTCCATGCATGCTCTGGCCGCAAAAGACAAAGCCGCGTACAAAGCCTGCAACAAAGAGGCAAATGAGGCATTCGGCAAGTATTTCTTCGGACAGATTGCCATAGGAATTTCATCCCTGTGGCCGGTTCCCTTTGCCCTGGGATGGATGCAGACGAGATTTGCCGAAGTCGAATTTTTGTTGCCGTTACATGTCCCGCTAATCGGTGAGTCAGTCGGTTACACATTCACATTCATCCCACTTTACATACTCATTCATATCCTTTTCGGGAAGATAAAACATAAACTTCCCTGGTTCAGAAACATGGAAAAAGCGATGCGTCCCGATGAGAACGCGGAGAAAATGATCAGTATTTCTGAGCTATAGTTTGACAGATAGAATGTTTATTTATTTAACGAATCAGGACTAAATTAAAAAAAGAAATATCTTGAGTAATAAGTATGGCAAAGACTATTTCTCTTATAAATATGAAAGGTAGGGTAGGGAAATCCACATTAACGATTAATCTGGCATGGCATTTTGCAGCCTATGAAGATTGGCTGAAAAAAGTGTTGGTAGTTGATCTTGATCCCCAATTTAATGCCAGCCAGTATCTTATCGGTGTAGAAAGGTATGCTCAAATGCTCAGGGATGAGAATCCGACGATATGGGAAATTTTTGAGCAACACACAAAAACCCCCACAGGAAAAATAAAAGGATTTGATCCGAAAGATGTACTCATAGCTGTTGCCAGAATACGTGGCGGGGGCGGAATTGATTTGATACCTTCCCGTTTGGAACTATCTTTGTCTTTAAAAAACCCTGCTCAGAAGGAATATTTACTACAAAGATATTTAAAGAAAGTTGAAAGCGAATACGATATCATTTTAATTGATTGCCCGCCAACCGAATCAGTCTTTACTATATCGGCTTATCTGGCAAGTGATTATATTTTAGTTCCGGTAAGACCGGAATATCTGTCAACCATAGGTCTTCCTTTACTCGTTAGCTCAATGCGTGATTTTAGGGAAAAATATGCAAAACAAAACCCCATATTATGTGGATCAGGACAGGCTTAATGTTTCAGAGAGATTACAATCCGATGGCCAAAAACATATCTCTTAACCATTTAAAAAGGGGTGTCCCATCTTTTACTGTATATCTACAAGGATTAGCGATAAGAAAAGGATGCGGCTCAGACATGAAAATCCTTTTCTTATCGCTAATCCTTGTAGATACGGAGCCGGAATGCCGCACTAACCGGAATGCTGCCGAAGTAAAAGATGGGACACCCCTTAAAAAGATCTGCTGAACAAGCAAAAGATGATGTGAACAAGTCATTCATCAGATTGATAAAATTGAGTGTTCACCGGTATTCAACGAAAATGGAGATGACACGAAGAGAATCCTGTGAACAGTTGCTTCAATATCTGGCAGGAGGAGGCTTTTTTTATATGATCTGGAAATATATCTGCGGATCCGCCTCTTCTCCCCTCAGCGTATCTTTTTCTGAGCGGCCGCGGGATGGCCAGGTTATTTTTAACAGCGGAGTGTATCTCATAGGCGTAAAAAGCGGACTCCTCGCCCTCTCTGCCCGCTGTCCCCACTTAGGGTGTCAGTTGGCCTATAATGCCGCGGATCGCCGTTTCCAATGCCCATGCCACGGTTCACAGTTCTCTCTGAAAGGCCACCGTCTAAAGGGCCCCGCGAAAAAAGAGATGACAGTTCTGGAACTTCGGCAGGATCACGAATGCGAAGGTTACAAAGTTATATTTTGACGGTTGACGGTTGACGGTTGACGGTTGACGGTTGACAGTTGTCCGTCGTTCATTGCAACAAACAGCAGACTACGGACAACAGACCACGGACAACAACCACGGACAACGGACCACGGACAACGGACCACGGACAAACTACGGACAACTGGCATTGTGGGCATTTCACGTCGCCCTGCTCACGGGTGTGATCCTCTCCTTTCACTATCGTCCGTGGGGAGATGTGTTTAAGTCGGTCTCAAAGATTTCCGGGTGGCTGCCTTATGGCGATTTTCTTCGGAAACTGCACTATCTCGCGGGTCAGTGCTTCCTGATTCTGAGCTTTGCCCATGTACTGGAGCATTTTCTGAAAGAAACCTATCGCCGAATCCGGCCAAAGGAATGGAGCCGCCTTGTTCTGCTCTTCTCACTCGGTTTTCCCCTCCTCTTCACAGGTTTCATACTCAAGGGAGACAAAGAAGGGATTCTGGCAGGAGAGGTCATGTATCATCTGGCTCAGGAAATACCTCTCATCGGCTCAGGATTGGCCCGGATGCTTCTGAGACCCGGGGAGGAGTTTTTCCTTCTTCCGTATCTTTACCACACGGTCATATTGCCCCTGACGGTGATTTTCCTTCTGGACCGCCACACCAGACGTCTGTTACCCCGCGGGGACTGGGGATGGCCTTTTATGGCATTTTTGGCTCTCCTTGCCACTTTTTTTCCGCTTCCCCCGGATATACCGCCTTATATGGAGATTTCTCACATCAGCGGCCCCTGGTTCTTTCACGGCGTTCAGTTGCTTTTGCGTCAGGTGCCGCCCCTGTGGGCAGGCGTGATATGGCCTGTGATTCCTCTGCTGCTGACAGCCCTTCTCCCGTTTGCGCCTCCGAAACTCTCAAAATGGGGAAAGAGGCTGACTATGGCCGCATGGCTGATTCACGGGATGATTCTTGTTGCGGCGTGGCTTTAAGAGCAAGAAATGAGAAAGATTAAAATTTTTTCATTATCAACCTTGATCCTGATTCTCGGCTTTCTTCTTTGGCGTGAGGAGTCCAGCGACAAAGCATCTTCTTCTCCGCCTGACAGTTGCGGAGTGTGCCATGAATCCCAAGCCGATCCCTCGCCCTCTCACCCTGTGGCTGTGCTGGGTTGCGCCTGCTGTCATCTGGGCAATCCGTTTGCCGGAGAAAAGGATAGGGCGCACTTGGGACTTGCTGCGAATCCGGGCGACATGCACTTTAACAGGCTGACATGCGGTCAGAAAGCGTGCCACCCGGACCTCCCGCAACGGGTGGAGCAGAGTCTTATGGCCACCAATCGGGGGATTCTGAAGGTTATGCAGAGCCTGTGGCCGCATGATGTGAAAGAAACGGTTCAGGATGTCCGTGAACTCACGGAACAAGTGCCCGGCAAGAGCCTGGCCCTGGATCATTATCGCAAAATGTGCGGCGGATGCCATTTATGGAGACCCCGATATCCCGCACTCGGCGAAATCGGCCGGCGGGGAGGGGGATGTACGGATTGCCACATTTCAGAGATTTCAGGCGATCCCCAGAATTTGTCCGAAAAAAAATTCCGACACCCGGAACTGACCACACGCATCCCCAATGAAAACTGCCTCAAATGCCATAACCGCTCCGCCCGAATCGGTTTGTCATACATGGGACGCTTTGAGTCGGAAGGGTACGGAACGCCTTTTCAGCAGGGCGGACCCGGACAGCGCAGGCTTTCCGGCAGGCGGTTCTATTTGGAGCTTCCCCCGGATGTGCATCACAAAAAAGCCGGTATGGACTGCATCGATTGCCACACGGAAAAGGGTGTCATGGGCGACGGAAAAATTCACACGCACCAGGAGCAGCAAGTTGACATCCGCTGCGAAACCTGCCACGAACCGGAAACCGTCAACCGTCAACCGGAAACCGGAAACCGTCAACCGGAAACCGTCAACCGTCAACCGGAAACCGGAAACCGCCTTATCCGTCTGAATCAGCGACAGCCGCCTTTTCAATCGGAATCCTTTGTGATCTCTCCCAAAGGAAGTCCTCTCTATCATCTCCGGGTTGGGCCGGGAGAAAAGATGAGACTTTACCGCAAGCGGGACGGCCGGGAGATTCCTTTTAAAAGGCTTGGAATGCCGGAGATCCACAAAACCTCTTATCACAAACGCCTTTCATGCCAGGCATGTCACAGCGCGTGGATACCCCAGTGCTACGGATGCCATGAAACCCTCTTTCTGCAGGTGAGCCAGAAAGACTGGCTGACTGGTAAGAAACGGCCCGGGCGATGGGTGGAAGGCCGAAGCTATCTCAGATTTCGCCGGCCCTCTCTGGGGATATGGCCTGACGGAAGCATCGGCCCCTTTGCCCCGGGCTGTCAGGTTTTTCTGGAAGCCTTTGACGCTTCGGGTAATTATGAACCGGACCGGTCTTTCCGCTCACTAATCATGGCAAGCTTCGATCCCCACACCACCGCGTTAAAGCCGCCGGCGTGTTCCGGATGTCATCTCGACCCTAAAGTTCTGGGGCTTGGCGAGGGATACATGAATATCACCCGTGACGGACTGGAATTTGAGCCGGTTTACCAGTCCCGTGAATCCGGGCTCGGCATTGATTTTCCACCGGATGCCTTTGTGTCGCCGGAAGGAGAACCATTGCAACAGACTTCCCGGCCTCAGAGCCGGCCTTTCAATAAAGAGGAACTGAAACGGATTACGCAGGTGAGCCTCTGCCTGCCGTGCCACGACCGGTATGGCGACCCGATTTACGAGCAGTATGAGCGGAGTCTGAGGCGTTTCTGGGCGGGGGACGTTCCCTGCCGGAAGAAATGACCGAAAAAAGCTGATCCCGACATGACCCACAAAATACCGGGGACATAAGTGTAAACTTAGGACTTAATCTTAATCTTGCTCTTGCTCTTTATCAGGATAAAGAGCAAGAGCAAGATAAAGATAAAGATAAAGATAAAGAGATTTAGAAATCTTTAAGTTTACACTTATGATACCGGGGATATCCGTCGCGATGTTAGCGTCATTCTGAGGATACATTGCTCTATGACCAATTTTGTAGCCCATAGCGGATGATGAAATAAAAAAAGCTTGACATGAATCTCTATTAAATGGTATAGGGCATCCACTATGGAAATGGAAACAATTTAAAAATGAAAATATCTGTTCTCCTTCTTATACTTCTCGTTCTTTGGCAACCGCCTCTTTCCCGATCTGAGGATACGGATGTTCAGGGGATAAAGAAAAATGTCGGAGATTTCTCATCCTGCCGAACCTGTCACAAAGGAATCGAAACACTGGATGAGAATCACGGATTCCCGTGTGAGCAGTGCCACCTTTTGCCGGAAAACCGGCACCGGTCTCTGACGAGCCATGATCCGGTCATCCGCCATCCCGCGGCATCCTCTCATGCAGAGATGTTCTGCGCCGGCTGTCATCAGAAAGAGATATCCGATTTCAGAAACTCCCTGCATTACACTCTGGCCGGCATAATCAGCCAGACACGTTACCTGTGGGGAGCGCAGCCGGACCCGACGCCCCGATATTCCGCTTCCGCGCATGAAAGTCTCGGAACGCTGCCGGCGAGTCCGCGGGTCGTCCAGTCGCCCGCAGACCTCGCGGATGACCTCCTGCGTCGGAAGTGTCTCTCCTGTCATCCGGGCGCAGAGCCTCCCCGGAAGAGAGGATTCTATCGGGGGCTGGGCTGTGCCGCCTGCCATCTGCTTTATGAGAATGATGGCGTGTATCGCGGCAAAGATCGGATCATGAAGGGAAAGAGGGGATATCCGGCAGCGCACAGATTCTGTCGGCCGATTCCGGTGCGGCAATGCCTTCACTGTCACAACGGCCCCCGCGTGGGCGCGGACTATGCGGGCCGTTTTGAGCATGATTATCATCAGAGCTACAGAACGCCCATACGAAACGGAGTATTGCCGGAACGAACATATCTCACGGATCATCATCGCCTGAAACCGGATATTCACTTTGAGCGGGGGATCCTTTGCACGGACTGTCACGACAGGGGAGATGTCATGGGGAGAGGAGATATGCCGGGAAGTCAGCAGGAGGCGGTCCGTGCCCGTTGCCGGAACTGCCATGTTCCTGACAAATCCGTGGCGGCCCATACCATAACTCAGATGAGCCAAATCCACTGTGTGGGCTGTCATTCAGCATGGGGGTTTGCAGATTACGGCCCCAGCCTGCTGAGAGATGACAGGAAAAACCTAAGTCGGTGGAGTCTGTGGCGGCTTCAGGGGGATGCTGATGTTGCCAACCGTTTTGATGAGCAGGGACGCTTCCTGGGACCGGTTCCCGGGCCGGGTCCCTGGTTTCTGGCGTGGCGGTTCCGTCGGTGGGAATATCTGACGCTGGGTGTTGACAGCAAAGCGCGCATTGTCCCGTTCAGGCCCCGCTACCAGTACAGCATCTCCTTTGTTGACAGAAACGGGCGGGTTGTTTTGGATAGTGTTGTCCCGGAACGGGGGGACGGCAGCGGTCCGGGCTGGGCATATATGCCCTTTTACCCTCACACGATTCGAAGACGGGGGCGCAACTGTGAGGCGTGTCACGGTCAGACTTTGGCCGCGGGCGGCGGGCTTTGGGAGGGACAAGGCCCGGACCTTGTCATGACAAAGCCGAGTCCCCCGGTTTATCCTTCCATGCGGCTGCTTTCGGAAAGTGAAAAGAGAAAACTTTTGGAAAAAACCGAAATTTACCGGCAGGTAAGACCTCCGAGGTTTTGACAGGGCATATGCTCCTGTCCGCTCTGATCCCGAAGCTAGCTGACATGTCGGCAGTGAAAAAAATGTCAGAAAAGGGTCGGAAGGGTGTGAAAAATTCGGCATCCTTTATTTTGTCCGAAAAACAGTTTGCACTTTTAAGTTTATTGTGCCGACTGAAGGCGGGACTGTGAACTGAAAAGTGTGAACTCAGAAACGCGTCAAATTGAACCCTCGGGCAGACTTTACTATTTTTTTTCAGAAAAAGCTTGACAGCATATATTTAAACAGTATAGGAATGAAACGAAAGGTGGCAGTTTCCGGCTTGGTGTATGAGGATATTATACAGTTAAGGTTCAGGTTAAAATATGGAGCCGGTGCGCGAAACGGACATGGCTGCGGACTTGCGGACAAACTTCCGGGAAACCGGAGGGAAAGCCGACTTAAAACCCCGTTTTCGGGGATAAAATCATCGTCGTAAGCGGCGGAGCCGTTTCTCAAAGTGGCTTGTTGGGAGACGGACGGAAACTGTATAATCAGCATACCGCAGAAAGTGTTGCTGGCTGAGAAAACCGATGAGAAAAGTTTTGCCGATGAGATCCGCATGCTGGCTGCCGTGAAGCTTTATGAACTCGGACGTCTCTCATCCGGTCGGGCTGCCGATCTTGCAGGCATGTCCCGCGTGGAATTCCTGTCGGCTCTGGGACGCCACAGAGTTTCTCCCTTTGAATCCGAACTGAATGATTTGGAGGGCGGAAATGTCTGACGCCGTGAGCGACACATCGCCTCTGCTTTGCCCACACCGTATCGGCGTGTTCGACTGGCTTCCCGAAATGTTCGGCGAGATGTGGATACCGGGCGCGGTTGTGAACGAGTTCGCAGAGAGATTGAAACTTTGTATCTTCTTCTTACAGAGGAGGGGAAAGGGTTGCTGGAACGGGAAAAAGACCTTGAACTCGGAAGAGTCAGATTTCTGACACGGGATGAGGTTTTTGACATATGACGTAAAGAGACGAATATCATCCGCGGATTAAAAAGGATTTGAAAAAACTCGGTCCGAATCTGCGGGAAGCTATTATAACGGAGCATATTCCGGCAATTCTTTCAAATACCAAGTTAATAGGTGAAAAAACTCTAAAGGGTCATTATGATTGTATTATTTTCCATTGCCAATTTTCGTTCTTTCAATGCCGAAGAAACCTTTTCCATGGTTGCCGACAAACGCCTGTCTTCTAATCATCTGACACATGTTATCTCCGTTCCGGACGTGACAGCTCACATACTGAGAACTTCCGTGCTTTACGGTGCGAACGGTGCGGGAAAGTCCAACCTGTTCAAAGCATTGCGTTATCTGAAAGAGATCGTTTTAAATACACGCAAAAAAAACAACGACACCGGCCGAGAAAATTTTCGTTTTGCGGAAAACACCTCTGCCCGGCCGACTCGTTTTGATCTGCAATTCATTGCTCAGGACAAGCTCTATCGATTTACCTGTGCAGTTACTGATAAATACATTACTGAAGAATCGCTGGTGCTGGTCATCGGCCAGCAGGAAAAAGTATTGTATGAACGCATCAGGAATGAGGATGGCAAAGTCATCATTGAAACAGACGATAAGAATGTCAGTGACAAATTCGCGGCACTTGTGACCGTTGGCGGGCCTCATAATCAGACTTTCCTGGCCACAATCCGGGCAAACCTGGATGAGGATGATTATGGTGAGGAAATCTCCTCTGTCCTGGCTTGGTTTGAGGAGAGTCTGACACTGATAGCTCCAAATGAACCATTTGCACCAGTTGGGACTATGCTAGCCCGTGATTCGGCATTTCGGGAATTTGCCGGGACTTTTCTAAAAGCGTCCGCTACAGGCGTGGATGCGATCAAGACGCAAAAGCAGGAGATTACCGAAGAGACTTTGCGTAATTTGTTGCCCGAATCGGTAATTTCCCGTTTGTTCAACGGTATGAATGATGAAAAGGGGAAAACATCAGTTACGCTTGGGAGTGGGACAGATGAAGAATTCCTCATTGAGCGAAGCGATAAAAACCATTACTATCGTTTAACCGTTCAGGCTGATCACAAACATCAGACGGAACAATCCGTCAGGCTGAATTTTTCCGAAGAATCAGACGGAACACGCAGATTGCTGAATTTAATCCCCGCTCTGCATCATTCGCACAACAGAAACGCTGTGTATTTTATTGATGAGATTGATCGCAGTATGCACCCGATGTTGGCGTGGAAGTTTTTGGACTTTTTTCTCAAATCCCGTACTGATGAGCAGCGACAGATTATTGTCACAACTCATGAATCCAATTTGTTGGATTCGGACTTATTGCGTCGGGATGAAATCTGGTTTGCTGACAAAGACCCGGACGGAGCCACACACCTGTATTCTCTGTCAGAGTTTAAGCCCAGAGAAGATTCGGACATTCGCAAACATTATTTGCAGGGGCGTTTCAGTGCGATTCCGTTTCTGGGTAATCTTGAACAATTATTGAAAGAGACAAAATGAGCCTTATTCAACGCAAACCCAGACCATTGGATCGGGAGCAGGCGGATTTTCGTGATGATCGTTTGTTTATTGTGGCCTGTGACGATACTTTTGCTCCCAGGCAATATTTCAGTTTTTTCAATATCACACGAGTACAGGTTCATGTTGTATCGACTCAGGATGGTTCCTCCGTGGCGAAATATGTGCTGGGGAGGTTGCTGGAATTTGAGTGCGAAGACGACGATGAACTGTGGATGTTGCTCGACACGGATCACTGTACACAAGGTAATCATTTCAAAGGTTTTATCCAAGCCATTGAGGAAGCTGAACGACGCGGTGTTTGTGTTGCCTTAAGCAAACCCTGTTTTGAACTTTGGCTGTTGCTTCATCATGTGGAGGAAGCCGAGGTTGTCTCTCTCTCCAATGCCAGAGAAACGGAGTCAGCCTTACGCACGGTATTGGGAGAGTATAATAAAACTCGCCTTAAAGAAACGGATTACCCTCTTAACTCTGTGCGTGATGCCTGTATCCGGGCGGAAACATTAGACAGGACAGTTGTCAATGCTTATAATCCCGAGAAGAACACAAGTCATGTTTACAGATTGTGGAAAGCCATTGCCGCCAAAGCACTACCGTCACAACTACCTGATGCTCTGAGAGGACTATAAAATCTGGTCTAACTAAGTAAGTATCCGCTATCCTTCAACCTGAGTTTCATCTCCGGCTTCCCAACGCGAATGCCACTCTCCGCGTAAGACAAGCCTATGGGAGAGGCGCGGCAGTCTGTCGGCTATGGCCGCGGCCACTTCGGGAGAATAATCGGAATCGACGTTCCGGGCCTCATTCTTATATACGGCGCAGGCTTCTTCCAGGGCATCCTCGCCGGCGCTGTCCGTGACGGAAACTCCGAAACAGGAGTCTTAAAAGCCATGGGCGTTATCCCCCGCATCCTGATCATCCTCTGCCGCTTTGGAGACGAATTCCTGTAAGGCTACCCGCAACGGACGGATCCGTTCTTCCCGGATCCGTTTTGCCTCCCCGGCGATGGACTGGCGCTCTTCCCGGCTCTTTCTGAAATCCGCTTCGGCCCCGGCTTTTCGCTCTTCAAATATCTGCTGGGGCCTGTTGACAGCCGCTGAAAAAACATGCGTGTATAACTCCCGGATACCCGCTGAAAATCCCTGAAATTCCTTTTTGACATCCTCTCTGACTTCATAAAACAGGGTGTCAATCGTCGGTGAAAGCCTCTGCTGAATCTCCTCTTTCATACCCTTCTCCACCATCCCGCGGGTCAGAAACATGAGGATAATATTCACCAGCAATCCGACAACGGTGATGATTCTTACCCAGAAAAGCCGGGTAATCAGCACAAACACGGCGACAAGAATACCGGATGCCGCGGTAAATGCGCCAGTCAGTCCGCCTGTCGCCAGAATGGCGTTATACCTGACATTGTCAAAGTGCTGTCCCTTTTCCAACTCCTGAAATATTCTTGCATTGTCCAATTCCAGGTTTCCCGAAAATTCGGGAAGCGTTATTCCTGACAAAAGATTCATCTCAGGAAGCCCGGATTTCTCCCATATCTCCTTCATCTCCCTGCTGGTTGTCCTGATCCTTCGCACAATCTGGGCATTATAAATGACATTTTTGCCGTCCTTTATCTCAGCGGTCCATGAATGGATCACCTCTGCAAACATGTCATCAATCTCTTCCTTAATGATTCCGATGAGTTTGTCCTTAAATTTCCTTTCTACGAACAGGGATACGGAGAAGCTGCTCACCACTTCCTTATATATTCTTTCCGTCGTTTTTCCGCACAAATCGTCTCTGCGTCTCTCCAGCCTGTCCCATATATCGTTTGCCAGCATATAATCCGGGCCTTCGTCCTCCATTCTTCTGAGGATGTAGAAGCAGTCCGACTCAAACTTTCTGAGCGATCTCTCCGCAAGTTCCACATTTTGCCGAAACTCCTTCTCCTTCTTAAACGCGGTCTCTTCACGGGTGCGCAAAGCGCCTTCCGCTTCCAGGAGACAGTTGGCGGCCATCTGTGAGCCGTTGTCAATGAGAACGGCCTTCGCTTTTTTCCGGACAACGGTCTTTTCGACCATCTCCGTTAACTGATCCAGGCCGCTCGCTTCTCTGGCAGATTCGAGGGAGGATGCGTCCAGCCCCCTGTAATCCTCATTCATATCCAGAATGGACAACTGCTGGGAAATCGTTTTGCCAAGTCTCTTTCCCGCGTCTTCACGGGATTCGCCGAGTCGTTTCTCAGTGAATTTGTCCAAAGCCCCGGTGATGAATCGCTGCCCCTGAACCGAGTGCAGGGCCAGCAATGCGTGGAACAGGGCGAACTCATCCTCCCGGACCTGAAATCCGTTGTTTTTCAGGAGGGTGACGGTGGAACTCAGAATACGTCTGCTCTCTTCAAAGGTGTGGCTTCGCATGTTGCAGCCGTAAAACAGCTTGTACTCCATGCCGTTCTGTCGGACAAACTGAAGCGCCCTCAGATCAGACAGTTTCATGGTCCGGGATCCGTCAAAGAGGTACAGGATGGCGTCCGCACTGAACATGGCCCGTCTGGCCGCCTCGGTGTCCCACCGGCTGGCGAAAAGGCCGGGGCAGTCTGTCAGCACACATCCGAGGCGTCCCAGGTTATCCGAGCGGAGTCTGAGGCGGATGTTGTGGATAAAGGTGAAAAGGACTTCTCCGATGCGGAACCCGGCAGGGTCTTTGTTCATCCAGCGTTCTTCCCAGTCTTTGGGAAAGACCATCATCTTTCTGACCTCTTCCAAGCTGAATTCGTCTCTTTGGCGCAACTGATTCAGAAGTTCATCTGCGTAATAGTGCGTCACAAGGGTGGCGGCCCGGAGGATGTCAAGAGTCCCTTTCTGTTCAGGGTCATATCCTGCTTTGTTCTTCTCCCAGACCTGCCATTCCTGGTCTGCGGCTTTGGCAACGAGTCGGCGGTCTGCTTTTCTCTCCAGGTTTATCACGCGGCCGAGCTCCGAAGCGCTCACCTTTCCAAAGCGTTCGGGGAGAAGGCTTTGCAGATGCGGGAGAAGCAGGTCCGAAAATCCGGCGATCAGATCCGCCGAGCTTCGCCACGAGATCAACGCTTTCTCCGGCTCATCCGGAGAGGAGATGTTCTGGGCAGAGACAATGCAGCCGCTGGTCTTGATCCCCGATCCCGCGGGACTCAGTTCCCGGCCGTCGCAGAGCGTGTTGAAAGTGGTCGATTTCCCTCCCTGGAACTCACCCGCGAGGACGATTTCAAATTGGTTTTCCAGAGTTCTTTTGCAAATCAGGAGGAGGGTGTTCCGGGTCTCCTCTCTGACGGCATCGAGAGCAGCGGCTTTTTTCAGGAGGCCGATTAGCTCGTTTCTTAATGATTCATACGTTTTTGGAGTCATGGTATAAAGATTATCCGGATAGCTTCGGATACATTTCTTTCCTCGCAATCAGGGTGCTTCATCCACCCAGTTTGCGAGTTGGTTTTTGGGCAGAAACTTTTTAAAATCCTTTATGTTCCAGGGTAACCACGATATGCTTTCCGGCCAGAGCCATCGTGGAGATCATCATATCCGCGTAATTTTTGCGGGCTTTGTGTTTTCGCCTCAGATATTCCAGTTTCTGCGCGGATTTTTCGTCAAAAAGCAGCATGTTGAATTTGCTCAAAATGTCCAGAGCTTCCTGCAAAAATCTGTGAGTCCGGGGAGCCTCTGAGGGGGAGGCTTTCAGAGCGAACTCACTCCGACCCCGCAACATCTCCGCGACAACAACCGAGGGCAAGGCAATTTCTGCGCCCTCTCTTCGTTGCAGATGGAGACGGAGATTTTCATGCCCTTCTCCGAAATGCCTTAATATGTTGGAATCAAGCAGATACATAATTTTATTTAAGTTGTTCAAGCATCCGCGCCGGCAGCCGGAGGCCTAATATGTTGGAATCAGGCAGATGCATAATTTTACTGTTCAATAATCTCCGTATTCCGTCTTCTTTCAATTTCATCAAACAACTCTCCCCAGCTCGGGTCATTTCTGAACGCGCCAAAAAATTCCCACGGGATACCACTGTGAGATCCGGAACTGTGCAGGGATTCCGAAAGCCGGCTGACCCTGATTCAAAATCCTCATCCCTGCGAAAATCGACAAACACGAGGTCTTTGAACGCGGGATCAATCGCGCAGTCCTCTGCCAGAAGCGGGACCAAGGGACGATCCTCCCCCGGAACGCTTCCGGACGAAGGATTCTGCCAGGGACTGTAGTCCCCTGTCACGGAAATACCTTTCGCTCCATACCGCGGCCATCCGGCGGGACTCCTTCATTCCTTTGCTCAGACGGGTGGGAATATGATCACCGGGCACGGTCTCCCACGGGGCAAACCAGACTTTTATGCCCGAACTTCGGAGATATTCCGCTATTTCCCGGGCAAATTCCGCATCAGCATCCGCATGGCTGATCAGAACATCATACAGATAGTCGCAAGATTTCATTTTTACCTCCGTTGGCAAGCCCTGACATCAATGTCAGAGCTGAAGGCTGAGGCAGCCTGTTATTTTATCTGACATACCTGGCGCTGAAATTTCTTTTCAGCACTCGGTTCTGTGTCCGCCAAAAGCGCAACCCTGAAAATCCTTCATCCCGCTATCTTTGAACATATCCGATATGAACTGCAACTTGTCATGCCGAACAATATCAAGAATTGTTGGCATATTCTTCACTGCCTGAAAAATTACCCTCAGTTCTTCGCCCGCACGGATAAGATAAATATCTCCGTAGCCCGTCAGTTTTGAGGCGGTCGGCGGGGTGAGTCCCATTGAGCGGGCCTTCTGAAGCGAGCGGACCACTCCTTTCTTTTCATGGTCAGTCAGGCGGTTCAGACTGAACTCTGCCCTGGGGGTGAACTGAATGTCACTGAATTTTGTCAATTTGGTAACCTCCCTTAAATTATTTTTCTTGGGTCGGACCGATCCATCTGTCAGCTTTGGCAAATTCTCAAAACCTGCAAAACAGAGACTGTTCTACGAAACCTGTAAGTCTAAACTTGCAGGTAAGCTTAAATATGACATTAATACCACGGGACGGTTTTGTCAAGGGGAAAACCGTTTTGACAGCAGGATTTGTCAATCCCCCGCAAGCGGCAATCCCCCGCGAGCTTGGGTGATGGAGCTTTTTTGAGACTGAGATTTTTTTGGAGCCGGCCAGTTCGGATTGTCAAATCCGAACCATGCGGGCGGGATTTGTCAATCCCCCGCGAGCCTGGGGTGACGGAGCTTTTTTGAGACTGAGATTTTTTTTGGAACCGGCCGGTTCGGATTGGTAAATCCGAACCATGCAGGCGGGGGATTTGTCAATCCCCCGCGAGCTTGGGTGACGGAGTTTTTTTGAGTCTGAGATTTTTTTTGGAGCCGGCCGGCTCGGATTGGCAAATCCGAACCATGCAGGCGGGGATTTGTCAATCCCCAGCGAGCTTTTTGAGGGTGTATTACAGTTCTTACAAGTTACAAGGCATCCTCATCGACAATGTACTACAGCAACTTGTAAATTCGTCCCCCCCTGAACAGGAAATTTAAGCTGCCAGGGGACGGCCGGTATAAGTCCATTTGAAAGGCTTGGCCATGGTCTCATTGAAAAAGTCGATGAATTTCTCCAGTCGGAGTCGCAGATGTTCGAGAGAGGAGAAGTTTCCCCGTCTTACAAGGCGCCGGGAAAGAGACGAGAACCATATCTCAATCTGGTTGAGCCAGGATGCGTGTTTCGGAGTGTATGTGAAATGAATGCGGTGCGAGGTGTCGGACAGAAACTCCCTGCGGGTCCCCATCGATTTCAGTATCCCGCTGCTCCCCTTTTTTCCGAGAGGGATATCAATGGCGCATTTCCGGGCGATCAGTTCCACCAGGGATTCGGACTGGTGCGTGTCGGGATTGTCCGTGATGAATATCCACCTGGCGTCGGGGTCCGTGTCAATCGTCCGTTCGATATGGCGGACATAGTCATCCTCGGTCCTTGTCGGACTGATCGTCGGCGCGATGATCCGTCCCGTGGCCACTTCGAGGTTGGCGATCAGGCAGAGCGTGCCGTGCCGTTCATAGCTGTGTTCGACACGTTCCGGCTTCCCGGGTTCGGCGGGGTGCGTGGCGTGGCGTCTCTCCAGTGCCCGGATGCCCGTCTTCTCATCATTGCAGACCGTGTGTGTTCCCAGTTTGTAAAGCTCGGGTGCCTGCTGATATGCGTCGCAGACGGTCCGGACATTTTCTCCGAACTGTTCCTCATCCTCATAGTCCGCATTCAGCCAGTATCTTGTTTTGTGCGGCTTCACCCGGGCCTCTCTCAGAAATCTTCCCACACTGTCCCGCGATATCGTTTCCACTATCTCCCTGTCCACCGCCTCCCGGGCAATGTCGCCGTAATTTCTGCTGCTGACGGGTTCGTCGGAATCGTCGAGAACCTCGCAGGAGATCGCCACGATGTGCACGACCTGTTCCGGCGAGAACTCCGGCGGAGAACCCGGACGCGGCGCGTCTCCGAGAACTTCCGCAACCCTCCTCTCATATTCCCGGGGGCTGATTTCCTTTTCCTCCTTTTCCTCCGCCTCCTCAGCACTCATCAGGCCCGGCTGGGACTCCTCCCATCTTCCGCACCATTTCCGCACCGTCCTTATGTCATTTCCCGTCTCCCTCGCAATCTGTTTCTTCGGCATCCCGTCCGCATGCAGAAGAATAATCCCGCCTCTTTCCCACAGCCGTTTCTCACATGTGGTGCGGCGGGTCATCCGTTCGAGGATATCCCTCTGTCTCTCCGTCATGGGGAATGGCGTGTCCTCCCCGTTTTCCGTCACAGTTCCGCAGAACACCTCCCCGGAACTGTTCACTGTCGCGCTTTCAACGAACATTTGAAACCTCCCTCGGAATTTTTCATTTTTATAATGCAACACAAACATCTGTCTGTCAGATAACAGGCTTCTCGGCAAAAGTCAAGGAATTTTTTCAAAAAATATTCCGGCACAGGGGGGGGGGGGGACGAATTTACAAGTTGCTGTAGTAGCATCTGTCGAATTTCTCATTCAACCAATTACCCTTCAGTCTGACATGGGGGTTGAAAATTTTGTATTGTTACAATACTCAGTTGGATTTTCCCCTCTTCATCTAGCATGACTGTTCCGCAAAAAGGATGGGACACGTCGGACTGTCCTGATTCATGATGGCATGGCTGACTCCTGACAAAGTATTGCACAAAGGATTTTTTTGCATGCGTCTCATGCAATACTTTGTCAGAAAACGAGGTGATCGATAACTCATTTCGCTCCGTCGGAGAATCGGGACATATGTTCAAAATGCCTTTTGAATTCAGGATGTTGTCCGTAGCAAAAACAGTTTGGTCAGGGGTGGCAGTTTCCAACGACATCCTCGAAAACCATGACGGAGTATGGCCCAACCCCTTGATATGACAGGATCCAACTGAGTATTGTGGCAATACAAAATTTTTGATTTAAGGGGTTTAAAATGCTTTTTAAAGAATATCGGGGAAAAATATGTCGGAAATCCGGTTTTCCGGACACAGTTCTCCTCTCTTCGGAACACCCGGTTCCGGACCGGAGGAGGGGCGAATTTTCGGAAAAGCCTGTCAGATCAGGCAAGACCGAGCATTATGAGGCTTTCCTCCCCGATTTTGTCGTCATGGCAGAGCTGAAGGAATTTTTTGAGATTCCAGGCAGCCTGACAGAGAAGGGCCCACATCCTGTGTCCCTTCAGCCCGTGCCACAGACTTTTTCCGAAGCCCCGCAGATTTTTGGCAACGGCGATGAATCCCTCCGTTGCCGACCGGGCCTTCCGGCAGGAGTCACGCTCCTCCCCGGCCACATCGGTGCTCCGTCCCATGAAAATGTTGGCGACCCCGTCAGGCGTGTTTTTGTCAATATTGGCCTGACTGCGGTATCCGAGGTCGGTGACAACCGTTCCTGGGCACCCATCCTTTTTATGTAAAGCCGGACAGTATCCGGATAAAGCTTCGCGTCATTGGGATTTCCGATAAAAATTTCAACGGAGATCGCAAAGCCCTGCCCGTTGAAGGCGAACTGCTCCGTCGTTCCGAACTCGCAGGGCGGATGACTCTTCCCCTTCCTGATCGGACGGGCGTCGGGGTCGTCGAGGGAGACGATGCGGTCCTTTATCTGACGCTCTCCGGCAAGTTTCAGCAGAGTCTGCTCCTCGAGGAGATTCAGGAGGCCGAGCAGTTTCACGGCCTTCCTTTTCCGTTTGCCCGAGGTGTTCAGCGAACCGACCTTTTCCCGGAAAATTTCCAGGGCGGGGATGAAGACCGCGTTGAACACGGCCAGCCACTCCGCCCTGCTCATCTTCTTGTCCAGGCCGAACTTCCGCCAAAGCCTTCCCAGTTCCCCGTCATCCCACCACAGGGGAATGCCGTGCAGTTTCGCGAAGGCCCTCATTTTTCTGAAAGCCTTGTGAATCAGATGAACATCGTTCGGATAGGCGATGTCGGCCGAAAGAGCGGTCGAGTCGATCAGGGCCCTGTCGTTCCGGATGACGCCGGCACGGAGAAGTGTTCTGAAAACCTCGTTTTCAATGACGGCAATCCCCTCCTCCCCGATGCGTTTTCTGAAGACATGCATCGACGACGGATGCAGAAAGGTTTCCAGGCCGTCGTCCGGCACATTGCAGAAATACTGAATGTAACGGTTTTCTTTCACCTGTTCCACAACTTTCCGGTCGCTCAGTCCGCGGAACCGGGAAATTATCAGGAGGGCAATCATGATTCGGAGGGACTTTCCCACGGCTCCCGAAGTTTCGCTGTAAAACTGTGTCAGAGGGGCAATAATCGCATCCCACGGAATGATCTTCCTTATGAGGACGAGTTCGTGGGCGGGGTCTGTGATGTTTTTTTCAACCCATTCCGGGGAAAAGGCATCTTCAAATGTGTTTCTGATCATTTTGTCATCTCCTTTTTAAAAATTGTCGGAATCCGGCTGAGACCCTCAGAGCCTCCCGGAACAAATTATTGGAAAATAGCATATAAAAATATGGAAATCAATGAAAAAAAGAAATTCGACAGATACTAAGTAGTAGATCAGCATGGATGTGTATATGCCGAAACGGAGCAGGAACACGCCCCCGATGCAGATCACACCCGGGATGACCGATATCATCAGATTCGTCTTCTGGTTTGCCTCAAACTCCCGGGAAATGTCGATAAGGCGGGTGAGGCAGGACAGATCCTCATCCGTGTAGATGGCTACCTCCCCAAATCTCCCTTGGCACAAGTCTTCACCCGAAGCGTCGCACTGCTTCCGGCTTGCTGAATCATCCGCATCAGTTCGGAAAACAGCGGACTGTCTGGCGGAAATTCCCGGCCCATGAGTTTTCTCAGTGCCTCGGGCCTGTTTCTGAAGGCAAACACCTTCAGATATTCAGTCCCGAAGTTCGGAGGCTTCACCCTTCCGAGTTCGGGGCGGCGCAGTTCCCTGACCTTCCCAAGCTCCGCCCGGGTATATGGATAGATGACCGATATGTAACCAGCCGGGTCAATGTTGATCAGCAGGATATGGCTCTCCGCCTCGGCCCGGATGGTGAACCCGATGGTATCGCCCTCCACCAGTACCCCCTTCGGCTCGATCAGGTCCATGAAGACATTGAAGGTCTGGCCCGGAAAGGAGAGGCGGATCAGCTCCTTGAGACGGACCTGGCGCGCGAGTCGCTCTGCGACTTTGTCCGGGTTCTTCCGGGGAATCTCCGCGAGCATGGTGTCGTTCGGAAGATACAGGACATACCTCTTTTTATCCCCTTTTACCAGGATGTCATACCTTTTCTCCACAATTCTCACCCCCGGAATCCCGGCGATTCTCCCGGCCAAAGCCTGATCCACATCCCTGAGTCTGATTCTGAGAGTCCCGTCCGTCTCCTCCCGCACAGGTCTGCCGGAGACATTTTCTTTGAATACCGGCTGCTCCAGGATGCCCTTTCTCCCTTCGGGGGATGACAACTGGGGCGTATGGGGAAATTCCTTCGAGACCTCGGATTTCACATACTGATAAAGCTCCTGGTAAGTCACTTTCCGGTCATTGTTGGTGTCCCCCCGGCCGCGGAGCGCGTGGAGCAGAGCATTGGTCAGCGCGCCGTGGGGGAGGCCGTCAATGGTCTCCTTTCCGAGATAAATGGCCTCCTGAGTGATATCCACGGCCTTTTCAAGCGGGGAGGCAGCGGAGATAAAGACGGTGTTGCGATACGGATAAGGAGGCTGTCGGATGAAATAATTCTCATAAGTTGCCGCATCCATCTCCGCATCCGCGGTCAGGTCTTCCAGCTCCATCCCTTTTACCTTGCAGTAGTTGTTTAAAGGCCGTATGGCAAAGCCGGAATAGCAGCAATCAAAGACCGCGAGAATCCGGCGGTCCCTGTCCAACTGCGCTATGATGGGCCGGATATCCCGCTTGCCGATGATGAGCGTCTCCAGCATCTCCCTCACCCTGCCCCGCTTAAAGACAAAATCCGCCGGAACCAGCGCGCCGGTGTGGGGATCGATATCCCATTTTGCCGCAACCGGATCATAGTAGCTGGTTCCATGCCCGCTGAAGTAGAGGAAGATGAAATCCCCGGGAGATGTAACCCTGCCCAGGTTTCTCAGCGCATTCAGAATCCCCGCCTTCGTTGCCTGGCGGTCCGTGACTGTTCGGATGTTGTCGGAAGCAAACCCGAACCTGGTTTTCAGCAGGCGATCCAAAGCAACAATATCATGCCGAGGCCCTTCCAACTCGGCACCCGGATCAAGATAAGCCCCGATGCCGATGAGAAGAGCATACCTGCCTCCCCATGCGCTCGAAAAAGAGAGCGCTGAAATACAAAATGTCGTCAGTGAAATTTTTATCCATTTGGAAAAATTCATTGTTCTCTATCTCCTTTCCCTTTCCCTTAAACTTAAACTTAAACTTGAACTTGAACTCCCAACCCTGTCATTCCGGGCAGAATGGCGGGGCCGTCAACTCAGACATCCCTTGTCACCTCAAATCCTGCCTAACCTTCAAGCTGGCCCCGCCATTCTGACCCGGAATCCACTCTTAATGACCCAGC
>JAUCGI010000142.1 GCA_030378035.1 Desulfobacterales bacterium HSG2 | reverse complement strand
TGAAAAAGGCGGCATCGGGTTCTTCAGACTTTCCGGTTCGGAAATGACCGATATGAAAAGGCAGGGGGAAGTGGTTCACGAGAGATATAAAACGAAATCAACAAGAAAATCCTGATCCGGAGTAATCTTTACACTCCGGATCATGTTGTGGTACAGGATGTCAAACTTTTGCGTAATGTGGATGTTACCAGCGGACTCAAACCCGGGGGATGGGTATTGCTCAATGCACCGGATGTTTCACAGATTCCGTCTTTTGAAAATTACCGGCTGGCTGTTGTGGATGCCACACAGATCGCCCTTGAGTATCACCTTGGCACACGAACCCATCCCATCATTAACACTGCCATGATCGGCGCGTTTGCACGGATCATGGAAGCGCCGTCTATGGATGCGGTTGCAGAGGCCATTGAAAAAGAGATCCCTGTTAAAACAGATCAGAATATTCAGGCTGCAAAGGAAGCGTACAGAAGAGTTGAGAGTTTTTGAGTTTTTGAGTTTTTGAGTTTTTGAGTTTTTGAGTTTTTGAGTTTTTGAGTTTAATGAGTTTTTGAGTTTTTGAGTTTTTGGGTTTTTGGGTTTTTGAGTTTTTGAGTTTTTGAGTTTTTGAGTTTTTGAGTTTTTGAGTTTTTGAGTTTTTGAGTTTTTGAGTTTTTGAGTTTTTGAGTTTTAAGTTTAACAGTCAAGTGTCAGGAAGGTATGGCTCGTTTTGGCAAATCCGAACTGTACCCGCCGGATTTGCCAATCCGGAGGGGGCAGAATGGGGGAAGAGAAAAAAATGACAGCAAAGCAGAAATTCTTTGAGGAAATACCGTTATTCATATCACGTTCTCTGGTCAGCACCGAAGTTAACAAAACAGGCTCCTGGCGTTTTGTGTGCCCTGAGTATGACGAGAAAACCGCGCCGTGCAGCGCGGCCTGCCCTGCGGGGGAGGATATTCCCCGCATTGAAATGCTGGTGGCCAGGGGAATGTTCAGGGAAGCTTATGAAACCATTTTAAATGAAAACCCCTTTCCCGGGGTATGCGGCCGGGTCTGTTTTCATCCGTGTGAGGGTTCCTGTAACCGGGAAGGATTTGACCAGTCCGTCGGCATACATCACCTTGAACGGTTTGTCGGGGATATGGCTATTCAGGAAGGGTATCTTGTTCCCAGAAGGTCTCGTCCCGGCATGTCTTCCGGCGGGGGACGGATAGCCATTGCAGGAGCAGGCCCGGCAGGGCTTGCCGCTGCTTTTTTCCTGACCCGGCTGAAGTATCGGTGTGATGTTTTTGAAGCTGAAACAGAACCGGGAGGGGTGCTGCGCTGGGGAATCCCCAGTTACCGTCTGCCGGATGATGTTTTAAAGAAGGAAATCGACAGAATCGTCAGCCTGGGCGTCAATATTTACTGTAAAAAGCCGGTCACACAAAATTTCCTGGAAGAGATAAAGGGTCGGTATGACGCGGTTTTTATCGGCTGCGGCTACGGCCGATCCATCCAGATGAATATTCCCGGCGAGGCCATGGCCGATGATGGGCTTGAATTCCTTTGCAATATCCGAAAAGGGAAAGCTGTTTCCGCGTGCGGTGTTGCCGCGGTGATCGGCGGTGGGAATACTGCCATTGACGTGGCCCGTTCCCTGGTTCGGCTCGGATCAAAGCCGGTTCTGGCGTATCGCAGGCGAAGAGAGGATATGCCCGCGTTCGGACATGAGCTGGAAATGGCCCTGAAGGAAGGCGTGGAATTAAAGGAACTGATCGCGCCGATCCGTATGAAAGCAGAGAGGGGAAACATCGCGCTCCATTTGCAGAAAATGAAACTAGCTGGTTCAGGTAAAGACGGCAGAGCCCGCGTTGTACCGGACGGCAAAAAAACCGTGACAATGAAAGTTCAGCAGGTTTTCACAGCCATCGGCGCGGAACCCGGGGAAAACTGGTATGTCCCGCCGAAGAAACAGGATAACATACTCAGCCTAAGTCATTGCACCCTTATGGATGAGGAGATGCCCATGGTTTTCGGAGGGGATCTGACCAATCCGGTAAAAAGCGTCGCCGATGCCATTGCCTCCGGCAAGGAGGCCGCGATGGCTTTGGACACGCTCTTCCGAAAAGGTCGGGATGCCGTTGAAGAAAGGCTCGCGTCCTGCCGGGTGGGAGACAGCGGATCCCTTTCCATGGAAATATATATGGAAGGGGATCGCAAAAACAGAAATCCTCATATCGTCTCCTTTGATGAAATCAACGCGGATTATTTCCAGCCTGCTGAACGGAAGACTCCGCGTTCCCTTTCTCCGGATGAAAGCAGCCGCTCTTTTTCGGAAACTGAGCAGACGTTTACAAAGGAATCCGCGACTGAGGAGTCAGAAAGATGTTTCAACTGCGGCATTTGCAACGATTGCGACAATTGCCGCCTTTTCTGTCCCGAGCTGTCAGTGCTTATCGACAACACCCGGCGCATCAATCTGGATTACTGCAAAGGCTGCGGGATATGTGTGGTGGAATGTCCCAGGAACGCCATGTCTCTGGAAAAAGAGGAATTAAGATAAGACTGATTATAAAACGGATCTGATTATAACGGATTTAGCGGATCCCTTGAACGTGAACTTGAACGTGAACTTAAACTTGAACGTGAACTTAAACGTGAACTTAAACGTGAACGTGAACTTGAACGGTTCAGCTATAAGTTCAGGTTCAAGTATAAGTTCAAGTTCAAGGGATCCGCTAAATCCGTTATAATCAGTAGCGGATTTAGAGGAACATGCCGTGAACATGAACCTGAACATTCATTTACGGGCAAGTTCGGGTTTAGGTATAAGTTCGGGTTCAAGTATAAGTTCAAGTTCAAGTTCAAGTATAAGTTCAAGTTCACGGACTCCTGCAAATCCGTTATAAGTACCTGGCCATAAGTTTTTTGGCATTTCATATCTCACACAAAGGCACAAAGGCACAAAGAAAGGCACAAAGGTGAGAACAAAAGAATTTATGGCCAGGTACTTAATCAGAGATAAGAAACCAGGTTTTACGGAGGAAGATATGAAAGAAGTTTTGGAAGGAAGTCATGCGGTATCCGAAGCAGTAAAGCTTGCAAGGGTTCAGGTGATCGCCGCGTATCCCATCACGCCTCAGACGCATATTTCGGAGGCTTTGTCGGAATTCTGCGCGGACGGCCGTATGGACGCCCGCTTTATCTGTGTGGAGAGCGAACATTCGGCCATGGCCGCCACCATAGGCGCGTCCAGCGCAGGTGTGCGGACCTTTACAGCCACCTCTTCGCACGGTCTGGCCCTGATGCACGAACTCCTGCACTGGGCTTCGGGGGCCCGCCTGCCCATTGTCATGGCCGAAGTGAACCGCGCACTGGGCCCGGGGTGGAATATCTGGATGGATCAGAGCGACAGTCTTTCCCAGCGGGATACCGGATGGATACAACTCTATTGTGAGGACGGTCAGGAGGTTCTGGACACAACGCTCCAGGCGTTCAGACTGGCGGAGATGGTGAATCTGCCGGTCATGGTGGTTCTGGACGCCTTTTTTCTTTCGCACACTTATGAGCCTGTTGATATCCCCGATCAGGAGACGGTTGACCGGTTTCTCCCTCGATTTTCACCCCGCATTCAGATCGACACAAAAAACCCCTGCGCCATCAGCCAGATGGCCCCGCCGGCCTACTACATGGAGATGCGCCATGATATTCATAAAGCCATGAGACAGGTGGAAAGCCGGTTTGAGGTCGTGGAAGAGGAATTTGAAGCCATCTTCGGGCGGAAATACGGCCAGATGGAGGCGGTTCAGTGTGATGACGCGGAGATTATCATGGTGATTGCCGGCACGGCCGCGAGTACCTGCCGCCATGTTATTCAGGAGCTTCGCAGCCAGGGAGAAAAAGTCGGACTTCTCAGGCTTAAAATGTTCCGGCCGTTTCCAACGAAACAGATCCGGCAGTTCCTCGGAGAGACCCGGAAAATAGCAGTCATTGACCGAAATTTCTCTTTCGGACTCAGCGGCATTTTTGCCCATGAAATACGGGCCGCCCTGTGCAACCATGACAAACACCCGCCGGTGTTCGGCTACATCACAGGACTCGGTGGCCGAGATGTTACTCCGGAGATTCTTAAAGAGATTTATCAGATAACCAAAGCGACGCCCTTTCCCAAAGAGGAGAGTGTATGGGTCGGACTGAATAAGAACTGAGGATAATTTCCCACGGGTAACCTCTCCAAGCCTTTGCCGGGGGATTTGGCAATCCCCCGGAGCAGGAGTGGAAGACGTCCATTGAAGCTCGGCTCGGATTGGCAAATCCGAGCCATGCCGCTCCCCTTGAAGCTCGGCTCGGATTGGCAAATCCGAGCCATGCCGCTTCCCTTGAAGCTCGGCTCGGATTGGCAAATCCGAGCCATGCCGCTCCCCTTGAAGCTCGGCTCGGATTGGCAAATCCGAGCCATGCCGCCTCCTCTTCAAGCTCGGCTCGGATTGGCAAATCCGAGCCATGCCGCCTCCTCTTCAAGCTCGGCTCGGATTGGCAAATCCGAGCCATGCCGCTTCCCCTGAAGCTCGGCTCGGATTGGCAAATCCGAGCCATGCCGCTTCCCCTGAAGCTCGGCTCGGATTGGCAAATCCGAGCCATGCCGCTCCCCTTGAAGCTCGGCTCGGATTGGCAAATCCGAGCCATGCCGCTCCCCTTCAATATCAAGCCATACCGGGGGATTTGGCAATCCCCCGGGAGCGTGAGGGGGTCATCCATGCCGGGGGATTTGGCAATCCCCCGGGAGCGTGGAGGGGTCAGTCATGTCGTTCCCCTTGAAGCTCGGCTCGGATTGGCAAATCCGAGCCATGCCGCTCCCCTTCAATATCGAGCCATGCCGGGGGATTTGGCAATCCCCCGGGAGCGAGAAGGGGTCATCCGTGCCGGGGGATTTGGCAATCCCCCGGGAGCGTGAGGGAGTCAGCCATGCCGGGGAATTTGGCAATCCCCCGGGAGCGTGAGGGGGTCATCCGTGCCGGGGTCATCCATGCCGGGGGATTTGGCAATCCCCCGGGAGCGTGGAGGGGTCATCCGTACCGGGGGATTTGGCAATCCCCCGGGAGCGAGAAGGGATCATCCGTGCCGGGGGATTTGGCAATCCCCCGTGAGCGTGAGGGAGTCAGCCGTGCCGGGGGATTTGGCAATCCCCCGGGAGCGTGAGGGGGCATCCGTGAGGGGGTCATCCGTGCCGGGGGATTTGGCAATCCCCCGTGAGCGAGGAGGGGCAGCCATGCTTTTAGGGGCGAGTTCAAAATTTTCCATTCAAACCCGCAAAACCAGTCAGAGGCCCGTGGGGCCGACATGTTTGTAGCGTTCAAAAACCAAACCCCACCACCGTCAGATCATCCTGTCTCTCATTTTCGCCTCTGTGTTCATTAAAAGCCTGAAGAAGTATCGCCTCCTGCTTTTCAAACGGTTCCCTGCTGGTCACTCTCAAAAGCTCCCTGAACCGTTTGCTGCCGAACCGGCGACCCTTTTCTCCGCCTAGCTGATCGATAAATCCGTCGCTGTAGATATAAAAAGACATCCCTTTTTCAACACGGATTTTGTGATTGGTGAAAGTGAAGTCCAGATCGGAGCGTTTGTAGCCGATGCTCTTCCTGTCGCCTTTGATGACATGAACCTCGTCGTTATGAACATAAGCCAGGGGCAGTTTTGCCCCTGCAAAAATCATGTCGAAATCGGAAAAATAGGTGTCCTTCAGCCTGACAAAACAGATGGCCGCGTCCAGACCGTCATCGGAGAGGGCATGTTCGGTGTCCTGCTGGAGAGATGTTTTGACAATGAAATTCAGGCGTCTGAGTATCTCGCCGGGGTCGTGGCAGGTGTCGTCTCTTATGATTCTTCTCAGACCGGAGGAGGCAATCATGGTCATAAACGCGCCGGGGATGCCGTGCCCGGTGCAGTCAAACACGGCAATAATGAAACCGCCGTCAAAGAAGTCAATGAAAAAAGCGTCTCCGCCGACAATATCCCTGGGCATCCAGATAAAGAAACTCTTGGGGATAAAGGTTTTCACTTCATCCAGATTCGGCAGCAGAGATCGCTGTATCATTTTGGCGTATCGGATGCTCTCCATGATTTTGTCATTGGCCTCACTGACTTCTCCGAGGGTCTCATGGAGTGCTTTTGTTCTTTCTTCGACTTTCTGCTCAAGCGTTCTGTATGACTCTTCCAAGTCTCTGCTCATTTCGATAAAGCGCTTTGCAAGCATCCCCACTTCATCTCGTGAACGAATATCAATATCCGAAGCGGCTGAGAAGTCGCCCTTTGAAATCATGCGTGCGGCCCGGGCCAGTCTCCGCAACGGTCTTGTCAGAGATACGGAGATGACAAGCGCGACGACAGCGGCAACGGAAAAGCCGAAAATGATCCATGTGATAAAATTCTCCTCCATCCTTGTGACGGCCAAATACGCGTTGGCTTCCATCATTTCCACAATGATTCCCAGTTTCAGGCTGTCCGTGACAGCATAGGCTCCGAGCAGTTTCTCACCCGACGGCAGAACGCTGAGGCCGGTTCCCATTGTTCGGATGTCAGACGCCAATGCTTTTTTTACAATCCCGATTAATTCGCTCTGGTTGCCCCGGGATCTGTTTCCGCGGAAGATATTCCGCCCCTCAGGCTCTATCAGGGTTATGAAACCGATCTTGTTGAACGAATTCTTTTTAATGTGGCTGATAATGCGGCTGAGGTTTATTCTGGCAGAAATCGTCGAGGAACGGCCGAACACCGCTTCATCCAAAGGGAGAATCACCGTGATCAGCCATGTATCCACGCCGGCAATATAACGCGGGTCTCCTGCAAAGACATCCGCATCTTTTCGAATCGCCGCAATCTGAGCGGGGGTCAGTTCCAGAATTTGTCCCGGATCAAGGGATGCTTTCTTGAGTTGATCTGAAAAATTATCCTGGGCCACAAGGAGAGGGGTCGCAGCGCCTTCGATAGTAACCTGAATCGCCACGAGATCAGCGCTGCTCATCATCTCCTCGGTCAGCAGGGACAGTTTTTCCTCCGCTCCCAGTTTTTTATTTTCCACCACTTTTTTCATCAGTTTAAGCGGAGAGAGCCAGGTGTATCTGTAAAAATTCTCAATATCCTGTGTGATCTGGTTCGCCACAGTGATCAGGTTATCGTTGGCCGAGCTTTTCAACTCATCACGGGTGATCCGGATCATTGTTCTTCCTGAGATTCCAAGGGGAATCAGTACAAGGATAATAGAAAGAACAAGCAATTTGATTCGCAGGCTCATAATATGGCAGATCCGTTCGTCTTATCATTCAAAAAGCTGATTACAGGCAAAAGCTGATTACAGGCAAAAGCTGATTACAGGCAAAAGCTGATTACAGGACGCATGTCCGATTCGGAACACCGTATTTTCCGGATCACAACGGATCATAAATTAGGCATCCTTCCGAACGGCCTGCAAAGTTGTTCTGCAAGTCGGAAAAAGTGCAAACCACTTTTCAGTTTCTATGAAGGATGCCATAAATTATCACTGATTCTAACGGTTCCAAGTAAACTCGGATATCGCAGAGTCTCATCCGAATCTCCGCTGTCAAAAACGGATCACGGAATCCGTTAGGATCAGAATTGTCATAGCAGATCAGCGTGCTGTTTTGCTCCTGTACACAGATTCAAAAGATATGTTTTTCGAGCTTCCTTTAGTTTTTAACTTTCAAGTTTAATTAATCTTCCTATCTTCCGGGGACTGGCCCGAATCACAGCCCGAATTTGCCAATCCAGACCGAGCTTCGGCGGAACATGCTATTCTTTCCGTAATTCAGTCACAATTCCCTTCGCTTCAAGATAAGACTCCGTTTTGCTCTCAAATCCGTTCTTGCTGAAAAAAGCCAGCCGGAGTTCCTTGTCCGGAAAGCGTTCCTTATGGAGACGGCCAGCCTTCTCGATGAATTTGTCCACCGTGCCGGCAGTGATTTTGTCGATGTTTTCCGGGTCGTAATTCTTGCATTCGGCCGCGATGACCGCATGTTCCCCCTCGACGACCACGTCGATATCCCATCTGTAAAGAAATTCCAGTTCTCCGACACGTCCGATGAAACGGGACGGATCACCCACACGTTCTCTGATGGCAAATTCGATGCCTTCGGATCACGGTATAAAAATTCACAGCCTGAAGAATTGAAGCGCGTTTTCAAAAGTAAGGCTGCTTTGCACCTCCCGGAAATCCTCGGAACAATGAAGTCGGAAAACATCCTCATGGAAAACGGTTCCCGAATCAGTATTGCACATTATCCGATTCAAATCTTCGGAATGGCGTCTGAGAATCTCCTCCGCATCCCGGAAAGAGGCTTTGATCGGGCTGAGAGTGACGCCGGCCCGGTATCCTTTTTCCAGCACCCGGGCAATCGTCTCCGGCATACAGTGATCGATGACCGTAATCTCTTCAAGTCCGGGATATTTCTCCAAAACAGACAGAATCTCCCGGGTGATTTTCGGCTTATTCTCCCGAGGCGTGTGCACACCGAGGCATTTGCCCTTTTCTCTGAGATGCTCTCCCATGGCCAACTGGGCCGAGAAAATCTCCTTTTCCCTCGGACTTCCGAGTTCGAGACCGATCTCCCCGATTCCGAGACACAGCGGATCATCCAAAAAGGGGGAGAGCAGTGCTTTCACATCTTCGGCGTCCAAGTCCGGTGGTATGTTCCGGGGATGGATGCCGGAAAGAAAGAAGCATTTCATCCCCTCTCCGTTCAGACGGTGTATGAGATCGGCCTGGGTTCGGAGATATGCCGCAAGCGATTCACGGTTCTCAATATTCATGGCAAAGGCCCAGGATATCGGGATAATCCCGCGTTCCCGCATCCATCGGATTCGATCCGGATGTTTTGTGTGTATGTGGTCCAGATGCAGATGACTGTCGATAATTTTCTGTTCGGAATTTTTCATTTTTTCACTCCGTGTCCGTCGGTTTTTCCCTGAATTCCCATATACCTTTTCATTGAAGGCGGAAGCAGAAAAGCCGCCTGATGATTTCAGGCGAGTAATAACCCGTTTCAAAATCCGGTGTGCGCAGGGGGATTCTGGGATCATGTTTCTTGGATGCGATGGCAAATACCATAAAACCGGGATACAGGCACGGGATACAGGCAAGATAATTATATGTTTTCGGAAAGAACTTTCTCAGCATCCTGACCGACTCATTCTGCTTCCGTTAATAATGATATTCAATTGTTCTATAACATCCTTGAGTTGTTCTGCCTGAGAATTCAACTCCTCGGAAGACTCCTGGGAACTGGCGGCATTTTGCTGAACCACCGTATTCATTCCGCTTGTTTCTTTGTTTATCTGTTCCGTTTCCCGCGCCTGCTCATCGGAAGCAGCGGCAATTTCACTGATTAGCGAGCCGACTTTTTCGGAAGCGACTGCGACTTCCGCAAAAGCCTTGTTTGTTCCGATTACAAGGTCTGAAATGTCACTGATTTTTTTAACGATGTCTTCAATCAGGCCGGATGTGTTCTTTGCCGCATTTGCCGAATACATCGCAAGCTTTCTGACCTCTTCTGCCACCACAGCAAAACCGGCGCCTGCCTCACCGGCTCTGGCTGCTTCGACTGCCGCATTCAGAGCCAGTAAATTGGTTTGGAAAGCGATCTTATCTATGGTTTTAACGATTTCCAAAATTTTTCTGCTCTCCTGGGAAATATCCTTCACTGAATGGATCAGATCAGTCATGGACAGATTCGCATTTCTGACCCATTGCCCGGCTTTTCTCATAAGACGATTTGCATGGTCTGAATTATCCGCATTCTGTCTGATCATGGACGCCACTCTCTCCAATGAAGAGGAAATCTCTTCTATTGACGCCGCATGCATGGAGGAATCATCAGCCAGAGTCTGGCTGGCGGATGAAATTTGTTCGGACATGTTGACAAACTGCTCCGCGTTTGTGTTAAGAACATCCATAATTTGTCGCACGGGTCTGACAGCGACCGTCCTGAGACAAACGGTTATGGTCACAATCAGCGTCAGAACCACACTGATTATGGCTATGATTTGTTTAAAAAACAGAGTTCTGATACGCTGATACATGGTTTCTCTGAACACTGAAACTTCCGCCCGCACCTGTTCCTTGCTTTGCCGGATTTCCTCATTGAACAAGGTGTCTGTATAATAGATATGAACCTTGCCGAGTTTCTCTCCCATATAATAAGCATCTGCCTGACAGGATAATTCTTCATTAATGGTTATCTCTTCCGGAATTGCCTTGCCTATTCCGATTTCGGGAGATTTCCAAACGGCAAGAGACCGGTCTTCCAAATTGGTAATCCTGACAGCCTGTATTTCCGGAATTTTCATGTATGACTGAAGCGCCTCTTTAAGTCCCTCCCAGTCATAATTGTATATGATTATGGCAGACAGGCTGGCCATTATTTCAGAGTTGACTTTAAGCCCCGCATTAAACGAAATTTTACGGTTCTCTGCCTCTCTGTCAATCGTTTTTTCCAGTTTCCGTGCATGCTCACGGATGACAAATTCTGCCATATCCGACTGAAATCTCAGAAGTAAAACAGCAGCACCGGCCAGAAGTATGAAAATTATAAATCCGTTAATCAGGGAAGCTTTTACAGAAATACCGAATCTCTTCTTTATGATATGATTCATAATGTCCTCTTTAGCTTTCAGGTTTTAATATAATCCGGTTTTTTTCAAAAAACTGATTTCCATTTGTAATTCCGTATGCCAGTACAGGATAAAAAGTGGAAATGACAGAAATCCCGTCAGTTCCTGTCATTTCCGCTCGAAATGAACAGAGCGGGCCTCTGAAGCTTTTTTGTCCTGTGCACAGTTCCGTATGACAAGCTTGGCGATAAGTCCTGGGTTTCACCCGGGAGCATTCCCAAAAAGTAGGTGGCACTGTGACCCGGCCTCATGTTCCGGGCGACAGAATATGAAATACGGCAATATTACCGTATTTCATCCGGGATACATCCGTGTCGGATTTCCGGAGCCGGCCGTGATTTTCGTTTCGGCCGCTTTTTCCTGATGTTCCTACTTTTTGGGAATGCGCCCGTCCTGGGGAGAATAATCCGCATCATTGGGGGATTTTTTCATAATTTCCTTCTTTCTGATAATGTAAATTAAAATCAATAAATCTTGTTCAT
>JAUCGI010000141.1 GCA_030378035.1 Desulfobacterales bacterium HSG2 | reverse complement strand
TGTATAATCCGGGTTATCTTGCCGGATTGACCATTCGGGGACTGGCTGCTGATCGAGACAAAGACCGGTGACCGAGAAACTTTTGAGGTAATTTTTATGATCACAGGAACTTATACAGCACTTGTAACGCCGTTCAAAGGCGATGCGATAGATGATGAGGGGTTGAACCGTCTTGTGGATTTTCAGACAGAAAACGGCGTCAGCGGCATACTGGCCGTGGGGACCACAGGGGAAAGCCCTACTTTGACATGGAATGAACACAATGCCGTTACTGAGAATATCGCAAAAAGAACAAAAGGGAAATGCGCCTGCATCGCAGGCACAGGAAGCAACAACACAAAAGAGAGCCTTGCAGCGTCAGAACATGCGGCCCATGTCGGCGTTGATGCGGTATTGCTCGTGGATCCTTATTATAACGGCCCCAGCTCCCTTGAAATTCGGAGGGAATATGTTGAGCCTGTTGCAAAGGCGTTTCCCGACATTCAGGTCATTCCTTATGTTATTCCAGGCAGAACAGGCGCGCAACTGCTGCCTGAGGATCTTGCCATTCTGCATAAGACGTTTGAGAATGTCGGTACCGTTAAAGAGGCCACCGGCAACATTGAAAATATGAGACGCACACGGGAATGTTGCGGTCCGGATTTCATCATTCTTTCCGGTGACGACGGCATGACTCCCAAGATGATGACCGATCCCGCTGTGAAAGCGTCGGGGGTTATTTCTGTGGCTTCAAACATCGCCCCCCGGGCCGTTTCCGAAATGGTCCGCCTTTTTGAACAGGGCGAAACCGCGGAAGCGGAAAAGCTGGCCTCCGCGCTTCAGCCGCTTTTTGAACTGGTAACAGTCAAAACTACGGAAAAGACGCCTTACGGAGATGTGGTGTTCAGAGCAAGAAATCCATTAGGCTTCAAGACCCTGATGTCGATCATGGGGATGCCTTCGGGCGGATGCCGGCAACCTCTGGGGAAAATGACCCGGAACGGTCTGGACAAGGTGCTCGCTGCGGCTCGGAAAGTCCAGGCCGACACGCCTGAAATTTTCAAACCAGTGGCAGACTTCTTCGGTGTGGATATTGAAGAGCGATTAAACACCTCTTCAAACTGGGAGGAACTCTGTTATAAGGAATATTAGAGAACTTTCTTTCTCTTGATTCTTCTCTTGCTCTTGCTCTTTATCTTGCTCTTGCTCTTTATCTTGCTCTTGCTCTTTATCTTGCTCTTAATCTTGCTCTTGCTCTTTATCTTTATCTTGATCTTGATCTTGATCTTATCCTGATCGCAACAAAAGCAGAGCAAGATTAAGATAAAGAGCAAGAGCAAGAGCAAGAGCAAGATTAAGATAAAGATAAAGATAAAGAGCAAGATTAAGATAAAGAGCAAGAGCAAGATTAAGATAAAGATAAAGATAAAGAGCAAGATTAAGAGCAAGAGCAAGATTAAGAGCAGGATTAAGAGCAAGATTAAGAGCAGGAAAAGGAGGCAGCTACATTGAAAAAAGACATCGTAACACTCTGGGATTTAACCAAAGAGGATTTTGACAGCTTGTTCCGGCGGTCGCTGGAGCTGAAAATAAGACTCAAACAAGGGACAAGGGATACCCCTCTGACAGGAAAATCGCTGGGCCTGATCTTTGAAAAAGCATCTACCCGGACACGAATCTCTTTTGAGACCGCCATGATCCAACTGGGGGGACATCCGATTTTTATCAGCGTCAAAGATACCCAGTTGGCGAGGGATGAACCGGTCAGAGACACAGCCCGGGTGCTTTCCCGCTACTTGGACGGACTGGTCATGAGAACCTATTCCCAGGGTTTTATTGAGGAGATGGCAAAGGCCGCTTCCATTCCTGTGATCAATGGTCTGAGCGACCTTTACCATCCCTGTCAGATTCTCAGCGATATTCTGACGGTGATGGAGAAGAAGGGGACTTATGGCGGACTGAAGATTGCCTGGGTGGGAGATGGCAATAATATGGCGCATTCATGGATCGAAGCGGCTGCGATTTTAGGACTTCAACTGGTTCTGGCGTGTCCTGACGGATATCATCCGGACCCGTCTGTGTTAAACCGCGCCCTGAAAGAAAGCTGCGGAGAGATCACCGTCACTGCTGACCCGGAAGAGGCGGTCTCTGACGCGGATGTGATCAATACCGATGTGTGGGCCAGCATGGGGCAGGAAGGCGAGGCTGAGGAGCGATTCAAGGCATTTGAGAAATATCAGATCAACAGCGATCTGGTAGCAAAGGCCAAAAAGGACGCCATTGTCATGCACTGTCTCCCGGCACACCGGGGGGAAGAGATTACCGATGAAGTTCTGGAAGGGGAGCATTCGGTGGTGTGGGATCAGGCGGAAAATAAGATGCATATCCATAAGGCCATTCTGGAATCGCTGTTGAAGGAATAAACTGATTATAACGCCTTTTGGGGAGCTTGCGCCAGCAGGGCCCCGAACCTTGTCATTCCGGGCAGAAATCTGACCCGGAATCCACTGTCTCCCCAAAAGGTATTATAATCAGGGAATAAAAGAGTCTCCGAAACTTGGGCAGTTTGGGATCCCTTAAACTTAACGTGAACATGAGCTTGAACCTGTAATTCACGTTCACATTCAAGGGACCTTGAAGTCGAACCTTTAAGTTCACGTTCACGTTTAAGTTCACGTTCACGTTTAAGTTCACGTTCACGTTTAAAAAGCCGAGGTGTAAATATGATCGAAAAAGTAATCATTATGGGAGCCGCCGGCCGCGACTTCCACAATTTCAATGTCTATTTCAAAGACAACTCCCGTTATGACGTCATCGGGTTTACGGCCACCCAGATTCCGGGCATCGAGGGACGCCTCTATCCCCCGGAACTATCGGGAAAGCTTTACCCGGAAGGCATCCCCATCTATCCTGAAGAGCAGCTCGTCAGCCTCATCCGGGAACACAAAGCGGATCTGGTTGCGTTCTCCTACAGCGATATTTCTCATCTGGAACTCATGCACAAAGCCTCTGCTGTCATGGCAGAGGGGGCGGACTTCATTCTCATCGGCGCGACCTATACAATGCTCCGATCTCAGAAGCCGATTATCGCGGTCTGCGCGGTGAGAACCGGATGCGGAAAATCCCAGACCACCCGCAAAGTCTGCAAGATTATGAAGAAGATGGGGAAAAAAGCGGTTGTGGTCCGCCATCCCATGCCTTACGGGGGGCTGGCGAGTCAGGTGGTGCAGCGTTTTTCCGCTTATGAGGATTTTGAAACGCACAAATGTACCATCGAGGAGAGAGAAGAATATGAACCGCTGGTGAGTCAGGGAATTGTGGTCTATGCCGGTGCAGACTACGGGCAGATTCTCAAATCAGCGGAAAAGGAAGCCGATGTGATCATCTGGGATGGCGGAAACAATGACACGCCGTTCTATTATCCGGATGTTCATATCGTCGTCTTCGACCCGCACCGGGCCGGACATGAACTGCTCTATTATCCGGGCGAAACCAATATGATTATGGCGGATATTGCAGTCATCAACAAGGTGGACAGCGCGGCCCCGGAGAAAGTGGCCCAGGTTCGGAAGAATATCGAGACCCACGCGCCTGAGGCAGATATCGTGCTGGCAGATTCCGCTCTTATCGTGGAGCGGCCTGAACAGATACAGGGAAAACGGGTGCTGGTAGTTGAGGACGGGCCGACCCTCACCCACGGAGAAATGCCTTTTGGCGCGGGAACCATCGTCGCGGAGAGATACCAGGCCGCAAGTATTGTGGAGCCTGAGAAATATGCTTCCGGAAGCATCAAGGAGACATACACCCGTTATCCCCATGTCAGATCGGTGCTGCCTGCCATGGGATACACCAAAGCGCAGATTCATGACTTGGAGCAGACCATCAACAATGCGGATTGCGACCTGGTTCTCTTCGCAACCCCCATCGACCTCCCCGAGCTTATCACCATCAACAAGCCGACAATCCGGGTGCGCTACGAATACCAAGATCACGGAACCCCCCGCTTGGAGGAGACGCTCATGTCTCGATTGAAGCTTGACGACTGACAACTGACAACAAACAACTGACAACAAACAACTGACAACTGACAACAAACAACAAACAACTGACAACTGACAACAAACAACTGACAATATAATGAAAAAAACCCTTTTAATTGCTCTCGGCGGCAACGCTCTCATCCGGAAGGGGCAGGCAGGCTCTGTTGCGGAGCAGTTTGAAAATCTGAAAATGCCTGTCCGGCAAATTGCCAGGCTTTCCGAGAGATATAAGATTATCATCACTCACGGCAACGGGCCCCAGGTGGGGAATCTGCTGTTGCAGCAGGAATGCTGCGATGCGGTTCCCAAGCTCCCTTTGGAAATTCTGGTGGCCCAGACCCAAGGCCAGATCGGTTACATGATAGAATCGACCCTGGACAGCACATTCATGGAACTCGGGATCAACGGCGAGAAATATTTCATAAGTCTTATCACTTATGTGGTCGTGGACGAGAATGATCCTGCTTTTAAAACGCCTTTAAAACCGATCGGGCCTGTTTACACGGAAGAGCAGGCAAAAACGGTCCCTTATCCCACCCGGAAAACCGTTAAAGGATACCGACGGGTGGTGGTTTCGCCCGATCCGGTCACCGTGGTGGAGAAGAGGGAAATCAGGAGGCTCATTGACATGGATTTCATCGTCATCTGCTGCGGAGGCGGCGGAATTCCGGTGATCCGCGAAGGCAGAGGGTTCCACGGCGTGGATGCCGTCATTGACAAAGACCTGGTCAGCGCAAAGCTGGCAGAGGAGGTCGCCGCGGATATTTTCATCATCGCAACCGACGTTCCGGGAGCCGTCCTGAACTACGGCAAACCCGGTGAGAAAATCCTTCGCTCCGCGACGCCTGACCAAGCCGCAGGTTATCTGAAAGAAGGCCATTTCCCTCCCGGCACCATGAAACCCAAAGTCGAAGCAGCCATGCGGTTTGTTCGGACCTGTGGAAAAAGAGCCGTGATATCTTCCATTGGAGATATAGAAAAGGCCGTGGAGGGGGAAAGGGGGACCGAAATTATGTGCAAAGGTTAAGGTAAGGGGACTGTCACCCGTCGTCCGTTGCAACTCACCGATATATGCACATACGAAAACCGGTGAAAACGAACAACGGACAACGGACAACGAACAACGGACAACCGCCAACCGCCAACCGCCAACCGTCAACCGTCAACAATCTTCTGAATCTCCTCAATAAACTTATGGGAATCATGCCCCAGTTCCGCCGCTTTGAGAAACTCGGTCAGGGCCTCGTCCAGCCGGTTCTGTTTCAGATAGAGCCTGCCGAGTCTGTGCCTGAAGAGACCGTTTTCAGGCGAAATTTCCACACTGTGCTGACAAAAGAGCGTTGCGATTTCGGGATTTTCATCCTGAATATCAAAAAGATATCCGAGGGCTGATAGTGATGCCGAATCATGCGGATTCAGCTTGACCGCTTTTTTATATGACCGAATCGCCTTGTCTCTCATCTTCAGAGCGGCATAACATTTGCCAAGACAGCGAAAAACCGCGCCTGACTCCGGCCTGAGTTCTGCCGCTTTCTCGAGAAAATTTTTCCCCTCCGCGGGTTTCCCCATTTCAAGATAAAGTCTGCCAGTCTGAAACGCCGTTTCAAAAACATCCTCCCCGAGTCGGCCTGCCACAAGAAAGAATTTGAGGGCGTTATCCCTGTTTCCCATAAACAGGTTTATCAGCCCCGCGTTATATATGGCCATAATCTCATTGTTATTCAGGCGAATGGCGGTTTTGAACTCTTCAAACGCCTTCTTGTAAAACCCCAGAACGCCGTAGCAGACCCCCAGACTGTTATGCACATTCACATTTGACGGATCGATCAGAAGGGCCTTTTCGAATTCTTCAACAGCTTCATGGACGTGTCCCTTCTGGTACAGTTTGTCGCCGCTGATATTCAGACTCACCGCGTCAAAGACCGCTGTGCTGCCGGGCCCGGAAAATGCCGCGTGGTCCAGTGCCTTGCACGCATTTTCAAGAATTTGGCTTTTCCCGAACTGGATCAGGGGATATAAGGCGATGCCTATGGTTACCGTCTCCTCTCGAATCTTTGCAAGATTTTTCCGAATCGTGTCAGCGAGTTCCATACATGAGATTTCATCTTCCTCCGGAAAAAAGCATCCCAGGACCCCGTGACCGATCCCCCACATTCCGCGGGAAGCATCAGACAAATTGCAGGTTGAATCAATCGCTCTGGCAACATCAAGCAGTATGTCCGCCGCACATTCTTCCCTCTCTTCCCTCTCCTCCTCTGTTTCCGGCGCGGCCGAAAACGAATCGATCCGGACGGCCATGGCCCCGAATTTCGATGAGGACCTGAGGCGGTCCATGGCGGCGTCAGCAAATGACTTTCCCGAAAGAATATCCGGAAATTCTTTTAAGAGTTCATCCAAACCGGCAGATATCAGGCTGACATCCGATCGGCCACTGTCCGACATCGGATCGTCTTCCCGGGTGTCTGTCTGAGAGAACAGAAATTCCTGGGTGGAACAGCGATTGCGATGTAATGTTTGTCTGTTTTGTGTCATAACAGCGTTTATTTCCCTCGATGGTCAAATTTGATGACGGTGTTTCAGCATGTTGTCAAATGCTGCCCGGATGATCGGAATCTCATCTGTTTCGATTGTCCGGGGGTCCATGATAAAGAAATCCTCTTCAATTCTTCCGATGACGGGTGGCGTGTTTCCGCGCATGGCCCTTTCAACGGCATTGACGGATATCCCCTCAACCCTGACTCCCACACATCTGCTGGGAAGCTCATGAAGGGGAAGCGCGCCTCCGCCGACTCGCGACGGGAGGTTCAGGAGTTCCATGGAAAGACGGGAATCATTCAGGTCTTTCAGCATATCCCTCAGTTGTTCCGCCTTTTTTTCAACGGAACGGAAAGAGCAGGTCAGCATGCGCAGTGTGGGAATGGCTTCGACAGCCTTTTCCGGGTCCCTGTACAGCCTCAGGGTGCTCTCAAGCGCGGCAAGGGTCAGTTTGTCTATGCGCAAGGCCCTGTTCATCGGGTTTTGTCTGATTTCGGCAACCGCGTCTTTTTTCCCGAGGATAATTCCCGCCTGGGGACCTCCGAGGAGCTTATCCCCGCTGAATGTGACAATATCCGCGCCTGTGGCCGCGGCCTCCTGAACTGTCGGCTCTTTTATCATGCCGTATTTTGAAAAGTCAATAAAAGTCCCGCTGCCAAGGTCTTCCATCACCGGAACGCGGTGTTTCGCGCCCAGGGTGACCAGTTCTTTCAGGGTGATGTTCGCGGTAAAACCGACGACGCTGTAGTTGCTTGTGTGCACCTTTAACAAAAGGCCGGTATCCTCATCAATGGCCATCTCATAATCTCTGAGGTGCGTCCTGTTCGTGGTCCCGACCTCTTTCAGAACCGCGCCGCTTTTTGCCATCACATCAGGAATCCTGAAAGAGCCGCCGATTTCCACCAGTTCCCCTCTTGACACAATCACCTTTTTCCCTCTGGCAATGGTTTCCAGACAGAGGAGAACCGCGCCGGCATTGTTGTTCACCACCATGCCGGCTTCCGCGCCGCTGATTTCACATAAAATATCTTCGACACAGTTGTACCTTGAACCGCGCTTTCCCATGTCCAGATCGAACTCCAGATTGGAATACCTGCCGGCAATGGTCTGAAGATTCTCAATCGCGTCCGCGGAGAGGAGTGACCGCCCGAGGTTGGTATGGACAACAACACCGGCCGCGTTGACAACGCGCCTCAGATTCGGGGCCATTGCATTTCTGACATGACCCTTCACCTTTTCAACGACCCGGTGATATGACAGGCTCTCTTCTGTCATATCCTGATCACCGTTTAAAATAGCGGTCCGAAAATCCTCAACAACAGATCGGACAGAGCGAACCAGAAGGGATCTGGGAATCTCCTCAAAAAAAGGTTCTGTTTTTGCATATTCAAGAACATGATCTGTACCGGGCAGCATTCGCAGAAGGTTCTGCTGTTTTTCATTTAATTTCATTTTTTTCCCTGTGGAGTTTTTAAAACTTCGGAAGTCTGTTTTACTCTGACATCATTTTAACCCATATTCTGCAACTTTTCAAGTCGTAGTACAAAAAAACGTAAATTCGTCCGGAGTGCCAAACTTGCAGTTTGGCAATCGGTGATTCTGCCAAACTGCAAGTCTGATCTTTTGAAGGTGAGGTTCCAAATCAGCAACCCAAATGCCATGCTTATTAAAGTGATTATAACGGATTTAGAGTATCCCGTGAACTTGAACGTGAACTTGAACCTGAACCTGAACTTGAACCTGAACCTGAACCTGAACTTGAACCTGAACGGTTCAGGTGTAGGCCGTCTAAATCAGCTAATTTCCCTTTATATGACGCTCGCGGGGGATTGCCAAATCCCCCGCCCACTGTTCGAGTTTTATGTGAACACTTTTATATGACGCTCTTTATATGACGCTCGCGGGGGATTGGCAAATCCCCCGCCCGCCGCTTTACATGACGCTCGCTTTCCATGACGCTCGCTTTCCATGACGCTCGCTTTCCATGACGCTCGCTTTCCATGACGCTCGCGGGGGATTGCCAAATCCCCCGCCCACAGACGATTCATGACGCTCGCGGGGAATTGCCAAATCCCCCGCCCGCCGCTTTCATGACGCTCGCTTTACATGACGCTCGCGGGGGATTGCCAAATCCCCCGCCCACGGTTCGAGTTTTATATGAGCAGTTTTATATGACGCTCTTTATATGACGCTCGCGGGGGATTGCCAAATCCCCCGCCCGCTGTGTTACATGACGCTCGCTTTCCATAACGCTCGCTTTACATGACGCTCGCGGGGGATTGCCAAATCCCCCGCCTACGGTTTGAATTATCCGATTCACTCCTTTGTTTCTGACCCGGCTCCTTGCTGCTTTGATCTTTGGCGACGATACCCCTTTTTCAAAAAAAATCGCGCGCAAAGGATCAAAGGATCAAAGAGCCAAATCTTCTATTGTCCGCCTCGAACTGGCAGAACATAATACGTGCTCGACTTATTGTTGTAGCCCACGCCGCCGTGGTCCAGGTACACGCCCCAGGCGATGGACGAACTGCTCGCACACGTCGTGGACGACCAGTAGTAGTAGTTCGTCTGGACGCTAGTGAAAGGATGCCCGCTCGGCAAAGCCGGCGAGGTCACACCATAGTCAATCAGGCTTTGCAGCTCCCTCAGGTTGGGGAGGCGCCAGTCGCTCTGACCACAGTTTCCAGAGGCACCGGTTCCGTAATCGCCGTTGTTGAGCTTGCCGACAAAATCGAAGGCATTCGCCCATGTCACTTTCCCGTCCGTGTCGTAGCCTGTCGTGTTTGCGGAATTCGCATCCTTCAGCCAGATCAGGCCGGTCAGATTGTCTGTGACCGTGCCGTCGGTGTTGTCTGCAAAGCGGTCGCCCGCCACCCCGGCGCCATTCTGAAGCTGGCCGTCCTGATCCTGGAAATTGGCAACAGGACAGGGCTGCTCAGCGGAAGCATTGTAACATTTGGTCTGCCCGGTTTTGGGAACAGCCGCGGTGCAACTGCCGCCTTCCGTCATTGTTCCGGTCTTGACTCCCCAGTTGCCGGAAGCCGTGCTGAAAAACTTCACCCCGCTCTGGACCTTGTCCGGCGTGGCAGTACACTGATCAAATTCGACTTTGATGTCGTCATAAATTTCCCTTGTGCTCTTCATGGCGACCCCGGGGCCTGCGACCGGATCCTCGAAGCTCATATTGGGAGTCTCGGCCGTGCCGTTAATCAGGTATTCGTAAACCTCCTGAAGCGTGGGCATACCGCTTCCGTCCGCGGGTGATCCGCTGTAATCCGGGTCCCCCGCCGCGGCGGTCCCGGACCAGAACACCGTGATCGCCAGACACAGAACAACACTTGCCAGTCTCTTGAACATTTTCATTTCCCTGCCTCCTTTTGAAGTAAAAAGTTAAGTTAAAATCCGAGCTGAACAATTTTATATGACGCTCTTTATATGACGCTGAACATATTCATTTCCTTACCTCCTTTTGAAGTTAAAAGTTATAATGACGCTCGCGGGGATTGGCAAATGAAAGAGCTAATTCCAGTTTCCAATCAGTATAAAGGGGGCCCAGTAGAGCGGCTGCCAGTAGCGCGGCTGGATGATCAGCTTCTTCTGGGCGTTTTGCAGCGCCTTTGCCTTTGACATGCCGGGCCTCCTGAGTTGCCGGTAAAATTCCCTGACTGTCAGGGAAGTGGCTTCGTCATCCACATACCAGAGGGTTGCGATGACGCTCCCCACGCCGGCTTTGACTGCCGAGCCGGCAAGCCCCAGCGCGGCGCGTTCATTTCCGAGCGCGGTCTGACACGCGCTCAGGGTCAGCAGTTCCACCTGTCTCTCATGACGCCTGCTCATGCCGATCAGTCGCTCCAAGCGGTTCATGGTCAGATTCTCGTGATACGCCAACAGAAAGGTCTCCTCGGGGGTGCCGCCGAATATCCCATGCGTGGCGATATGGACGATGGAATAGGCTCTTTCCTTAAACTCCTTGGTCAGATTAGCGACGGTGTAGTCTTCGTTATGCAAGACCGTCTTCCCGTTCATGATCTCCCGAATGTCCCGCAGTTCGTCAACCACCCCGGGCAATGCGGAAAAGTGCTCTCCGCCCTCGGAAAGTCCGCTGAGGAGAATCTCGGCGTTCTCCTGCTCAAAAGAGCTGAAATCGGTGAGCGTGATAGCGGGAATGATCGCCATGGCATAATCTTCGACCAGGAAGCGTTCGCCATCATGCAGGGTGGTAAAAGGGACAAGCCGAAGCGCACCGTCCGGCGCGATGATCAGGGTGTCAATCTCATGCTCAGCCAGTGCGGACAGAACAGGACGTATCAGCCAGTCGTATATCTGCTTCGCATCAGAGAGAAACCGGTTGTTCAGCCGGGTCTGCAGGCGTCTGCGAAATCGTAATATCACTTTTTTCAGCGTTTTGGCATCCACCGGAACGGTAACGTGTCTCATCTCATCCGGCAGGGCGAGCAATATGGCCAGCTTGTCCGGCATGGAAATCGGATAGAGCAACGCGGTGTGCGGCGGTGTTCGATCCAGGGTGACAGGCACCCGTTTCTTCTTCGCTGCCACACATTCATCCTCAAAAAAATCCTGAAGCTCGGCTGTTTTCAGAAGTTCCATCGTGTCCCTTGCTTCCCGGAG
>JAUCGI010000140.1 GCA_030378035.1 Desulfobacterales bacterium HSG2 | reverse complement strand
GGCTGAACGACACACTGCAGACAAAAGCTGAATGCCCGGCGAATCGGATCAGTTCCGTGCCGGTCTCCGCATCCCACACCCGCACCGTATTATCATCAGCCCGGACGGCACACGCATCGCTTCCGACTCTGGTGATAATACGGTGCGTGTGTGGGATGTGGAGACCGGCACGGAACTGACCCGGCTCGCCGGGCATTCATTTTTTGTCAGCAGTGTGGCGTTCAGCCCGGACGGCACACATATCGCCTCCGGATCTTGGGATTATACGGTGCGTGTGTGGGATGCGGAGACTGGCACGGAACTGACCCGGTTCGCCGGGCATTCAGATTCTGTCAGCAGTGTGTCGTTCAGCCCGGACGGCACACGCATCGCTTCCGGCTCTAGAGATAAAACGGTGCGGGTGTGGGATGCGAAGACCGGCACGGAACTGTCCCGGCTCGCCGGGCATTCATCTGATGTCTGCAGTGTGTCATTCAGCCCGGACGGCACACGCATTGCTTCCACCTCTTGGGATAAAACGGTGCGGCTGTGGGATGCGGAGACTGGCACGGAACTGACCCGGCTCACCGGACATTCATCTTATGTCAGCAGTGTGTCGTTCAGTCTGGACGGCACCCGCATCGCCTCTGAAGATAAAACGGTACGGATATGGAAATTGGATATGCTTAATTCGTATTTGAAAAACGGCAAGGATTCCCCTCTGTTCCAAAAAATTTGCGAGGTGTCCTTTGCAGTGTTTCCATACCGCTTGGAGGGCATCACGCTGGTCGAAGGCTCCCGGCGTTACCTTCCGCTCCGCGGCAAATTTCAGCCTTGGCAGATGCTTACCCGCCCCCGGCCTGTCCACAAAGACCCGGTGGAGTGGATGATTATTACATCTCACCTTGCCAAAGGAGACGCATTAGCCCGTAACAGCATGATTAAAGCAGCAATCGCTGAATTTGAGAAAGCCTTGGCACTGGACAACACACTGGATTTTAATTCTAAAGTCAGAGCAGAAAAACTTGCCGCATCAGTTCTTGTCGCCGATGGAAAACGGTTGGCTCAACGATGCGAAATTCAAGCGGCAATCACTGTATTTGAGAAAGCCTTGTTACTGGACAGCACACTGGATTTTGATTCCAAAATCAGAGCAGAAAAACTCGCCGCACCTGCTTTTGTCAAAAAGGGAGAAAAATTAGCCCAAAAAGGTGAAATCGAAGCGGCAATCGCCGAGTTTGAGAGAGCACTGGCCCTGAACAGCACACTGGATTTTGATCCCAAAGTCAGAGCAGAAAAACTTGCCGCACCTGTTTTTGTCAGAAGGGGAGAAAAATTAGCAGGAAAAGGCGAAATCGAAGTGGCAATTGCCGAATTTGAGAAAGCCCTGGCACTGGACAGCGCACTGAATTTTGATCCCAAAGTCAGGGCAGAAAAACTTGCCGCACCGGTGTTTGCATCTGCTTTTGTCAGAAAGGGAAAAGAATTAGCCCGAAAAGGCGAAATCGAAGCGGCAATCGCCGAATTTGAGAAAGCAGAACAGCTTCTTGATCCTGAACTGAGAATTTCTGCTTCCGCCTTGAATAACCTGGGCTGGAATGGCAGCCTTTACGGGTATGAGAATGAAGTGTTGGATATTTGTGGTAAAGCGGTCACCAATGCTTCAGAAGATAATAAATATTTCTTCAGAGACAGCCGGGGACTTGCCAGAGCACTGACAGGCGACACAAACGGAGCAATAGAGGATTTTCGGTTTTTTGTTGAAAGGACCGATAATGAAAAATGGAAAGTTCAACGACAAGCTTGGATAGAAGCCTTGCAACGAGGAGAAAATCCGTTTACAGAGGAAGTGCTGAAGGAGTTGCGAGAAGAGTAGAATCTACAAGGATTGCGGATAAGAAAGGATTACGGGTTCGTTCGGGCATAATCCTTTCTTAACCATAATCCGTGTAGATGCCCCATCTACAAGGATTGTGGATAAGAAAGGATTACGGGTTCGTTCGGGCATAATCCTTTCTTAACCATAATCCGTGTAGATGCCCCGCAATCCGTGCAGATCGGAGTCGGAGTTGGGCGAACCATCTACAAGGATTATGGGTAAGAAAGGATTACGGGTTCGTCCGGGCATAATCCTTTCTTAACCATAATCCGTGTAGATGCCCCGCAATCCGTGCAGATCGGAGTCGGAGCTGGGCGAACCATCTACAAGGATTGTGGATAAGAAAGGATTACGGGTTCGTTCGGGCAAAGCCTCGGAATAAATTCCGAGGCTAAAAGCTCAAGCAGGCTAAAGCCAGCTACAGTGCGCTTCAGCGTACTTCAGCTTTCAGCCGGGGGATTTATTCCTCGGCTTGGCTTCACGGATTATATGTCATCTACAAGGATTGTGGATAAGAAAGGATTACGGGTTCATCCGGGCAAAGCCTCGGAATAAATTCCGAGGCTGAAGAGCTTCAGGCAGGCTAAAGCCAGCTATAGTGCGCTTCAGCGTACTTCAGCTTTCAGCCGGGGGATTTATCCCTCGGCTTTGCTGGCGGCAAAAGAAGAAAGGAAAAATCAAAACAGAAAGGAGATTTCAAATGGAAAGTTTCACCATGACAACAACGATAGATGCGGAAACATTCAGCAATCTTGAGTTTCTGGCAGGAAACACATCCTGCTCCGCATCGGAACTGGCAGCGGAGGCGATCCGTATCTATATTGAGGATCAGAGCTGGCAAACAGAGGCGATAAAGGAGGGAATCAGGCAGGCGGATGCCGGGAACTTCGCATCAGCAGACAAAGTAAAGTCGATGTTTTCCAAATGGGGGGTCAATGTCTGAAACAATAAGATGGCCTGACATTGCGTTGGACGATCCGGATCAGGCCGCGGAACACATCGCACAGCATAATATGACCGCAGCCCGGAAACTTGTGAATCGGATATGGTTAAACTCACGCCGGATGCAGGTAACGGTTTAACCAAAAATTCCGCTATTGACACCTTCCAGATACGCTCAGTACCGCAACTCCGGGGCTGTTACGCCCAGGGAATATTGTCCCGTAGGGACTTGTGAAAATAGCCCGGCAATTTATTGCCGGGGGAAGGTCTCATTAATTTATCCAGTCCCGTAGGGACGACTGAGGAATCTTTCAGTTGTCCCTACGGGACAAAACCAAATTGGGGAATTTGGTTCCCCGGCAATAAATTGCCGGGCTATTCTCAGTTGTCCCTACGGGACAAAATCAAATTGGGGAATTCGGTTCCCCGGCAATAAATTGCCGGGCTATTCTCAGTTGTCCCTACGGGACAAGTCATATTTTGGGGCATCCGCCCCGGCAATAAATTGCCGGGCTATTTTCAGTTGTCCCTACGGGACAAAACCAAATTGGGGAACTCGATTCCCCGGCAGTTATTGAAAGACAATATGCGGAATAAATTTAAGGAGAATCCCAAATGGAAATAAGAAAAGTCTCTCCTGACTCCCTGCTGGCTCTGCCCGGGAGTTTGCAGGCAAATTCGTATCCGTGGAAAAGATCGCCGAAGGTGTCTTTCGGATAAAAACAGAGGCGTTCATACCTGATTCGGAACTTCCACACCAGGGAATATCAGGAACGGGCATCCTTCATTTGTCGGTTTGCACTTTCGGGTGTCAGGGTGAATTCTTTTATTCTTTGTGCCCTTTGTGCCTTTGTGTGGGATATGAAATGCTGACTGGAAAAAGTGTAAACTACTTTCGGCTTTTATGAAGGATGCCCAGGAACGCCTGAAGAGGTTCAACAAATTTGGTGAAACTCCATTTTACCTATCAAATTGTCAGAAAGGAAAGGAACTTATAATGCTTATCGAAAAATTCTGGTCAAAAGACCGCTTTCCGGTGGTTTATGAAGAGAATGAGGCCAAGGCGGTGATGGTGGATATGGCAACCTTTGAAAAGGTGGAAATGATTCTGGACAACCTCATGAATCGTGAGACCGAGGCAGAAGACAGCCTTCTGAGATCGTCCGGCCTCCTGAAAAAACTGGTGAGCGAAGCCCAGGAAACCTCGCCGAGCAGCGATTGGAGGACCGAGCTTGATGAATTATGATATTGTATTCGGTCCGTCCTTTAAGCGGGGCATCAGAAAGCTGAAAAAAAGGTTTCCGAGCGTTAAAAAGGATATCGCACTCGCCGTTGATATCCTTTTGGAAAATCTCGAACTGGGTGTTCTGATTCCGGGCGGCTCCGATGTTCGGAAGCTGCGGGTCAGAAATTCGGATATAAAACGGGGCAAAAGCGGCGGATACCGCCTGCTTTATCATTTTGATGACGAGGCGGGCAGCATCAGCCTGTTACTGCTTTATGCCAAATCCAACCGGGAGAATATCACATCGGGAGAGATTCGGAAGCTTTTGGAAGAACTGAGCAAAGCCTCGGAATAAATTCCGAGGCTGAGAACTTCAAGCGTTCGACTGAACTCACGCCGAAGTCAGGCTAAAGCCGGCTATTGCGCTTCAGCGTACCTCAGCTTTCAGCGTTCGACTGAGCTCACGCCGAAGTCCGGGGGATTTATCCCTCGGTTTTGGATTTTGTATAAGAACAGAGATTCATAATGAAAAAAATTGTCACATAGGAGAAAACTATGCAAACCATTCAGTTTGAAGATGATCAAAGCGTTTGTCTTGTTCAAAATGCGATTGCAAGGGAATGCAGTCTGATTCAGAGCGGAATCCGGATCACCCGCCGGAATCTTGAATCTTTTGAAACAAAGTACCAGATGACATCGGAGAAGTTTTATGAGAAATATCAGAAAGGTGAGACAGATGATGACCTGGAAACCATGCGATGGGCAGCGGAATTCCAGGCATTCGGGAAGCTGAACAATGATTACCGGAAACTCAGGGAGGTCAGAATTGTCTCTTGACAGCTATTTCAACAACATTGACAGTGTGCTGAATCATCCGCTGATACGGGAGGTTCGATGTCAGAAAGAGAAGCGTTCATCCGCGGTGGGACTTATCGTCGCAAAGGTGACATTCACGGATGATTCGGAACTGCACATCATGGAATATCTGGAAGTTGAAGCCGAAGTCGAAGTCGAAAGAAAAACATACCGTTATCACTATCAGACGCATCAGAAACAGATGATCTTTCGCTATGACAATGCGGCCCATCATCCTGAGATTCCGACATATCCTGATCACAGACATGCGGATTCGGGAATTTCGGAAAGCCGCAAACCTGACATTGAGGAGGTCATCTCAGAAATTGCCTCTCAATATATTGCTGTCTGATCCTTTTTGGGAACCCCTTACAAAAAAGGCATAAAAAAATGGAACTGAAAGAAAAAGTATGCAAAGCATGTCGTGTAGGCAAATTACGCAGACATGAGGTCGTTCAGAAGTTCGAGCGAGAAGGGCTCGAGGTCAGAATCGAGGGAATTCCTGCGATGGTGTGTGAAAAATGTTCCCAGGCGTATTTCCCTCCGGGCATGGGTGACAAACTTTCGGTTGCTGCGGATCATCTGTTCACGCTTTCCGAGGCAAAACACGCCGGAGAATACAGGGCCGTTGTCTGAATGTTTGCGGCCAACTCATTCGATTTGGCGGTGGAGACTGAGCACAGCCGGCACATCCCTGATTTTCTTACAGATTTTTATATCCGTGACTGACATACCTGATCTGAAAAAAATTATCAGGCTGAATGACGATCTGGCTATCATTCAGAATGATAGCCGGCACATTGCTGATATCAAAGCATTTTCTGCATGAATGGTTTGATTTGTGACGATCTGGCTACCATTCAGAATGATAGCTGGCACATTGCTGATATCAAAGCATTTTTTGCATGAATGGTTTGATTTGATTGTTTTACGACGATCTGGCCATCATTCAGCCCGCTATTCTGGGTAAACAGGTGGCGGAATTGCACGACTATGAATTAAGGCATGTTAACGAACTTGTTGTCAATAACCTTGAATGGTTTGATGAAGGTATTGATTTTATTGATTTAAAATCTGCTATCGTTACAAACGACAGCAAGATACAAAACTTCTTGTTGGACTTTTATTCCCAAAAAGCTCTGAATGCTTCAAAGCACATTTTTATCTTTTCCCAACAAGGTTACGCCATGCTGATCAAGTTCCTGAAATCCGACCTGGCCAAGCAGATTTACAAGCAGATGGTCCGGGAATACTTTGGGATGAAAGCAGCGGCGGCTGAGGATGAGGAGGCTGTCAAACATTTGATATGCAATGTCAGGAGTCTGTCTCATGTGGCTGATGACGACGCGGCATTAGAAAAAATGTTCAGAAAGCGCAAGCAGTTGATCATGGGAATGGGGTTTGACAAAAGCGATGCCATTCTGAAGGCGGTTGAATCCATCCGAAACGCCACGGGCATTGATCTGACCGAGCGAATGGAAGTCCGCTTTTCCGAACTGGGGCAGAAGCCGGAAACATCGGCTTCCGAGTCCGAAACCTCGGCGAGGTTACACAAAAAGGAAGTGTCGGCTTCCGAATCCGAAACCTCGGCGAAGTTACACAAAAAGGATTCAGCCGAATCTGTTCCCGAAACACCGGCAAAGGTACACACGGATACAAAACCCGTGTCTCGCGTTCCGAGAAATTACAGAGGCTGGAACCTCAACAAACGTGGCAAAAACAAAAAAGGAAAGGTTATCTTCAATCTCTCGAAAAAAATCGGAGGCAAGAAACGGCAGAAATACCTCGGTGTGTGGGATCAGGAAAAGGCCGACCGGATCATTGACGAAATGAACCAGAAATACGGATTGGAAGAATCTTCCTGACTGCTGGCCCCGGCCTGCCGCAGAGACCCGACGGATGATTGGGAGCTTGACAGATTAAATTGTCCGAACCCTGAACCCTGATTAAAGGATTTCCCTGATTTCGGTCAGATCTGAATCAGGGGAATCTTTAAATCAGGTGAATCAGGGTTCGGACAACGGGTGATCGCCCTGCAAATAATCTGTGAAAGGAAAGAAAAATGAAGACAATTATCGAAAGACAACTCACCCCCGAATTTGTCAGGGCACTGAATGAGGCGGAGCATGAACCTCTGATTATCGAAGTGCATGGGAAGAGATTTGTTGTTCTGAGGGAAGAAGAGCATTCTGACCGCTCTGAAACCTCCCCGGAAGACAGTTCTCAGACAAGCCTGACTGAATTTTTCAGAAATTCCCCGTTATACGGAGTTGAACTGGATTTGGAAAGAGACAAAACGCCTTCAAGAGAGGTGTGAACTGGGAAATATCATCCGGCAGCGACGGAAAGAAAAACCCTGGCAGTGGAAGTCTCTTTGGATGAACTGTAAACTTAAAATTCTTTTCTTACCCTCAATCCGTGCAGATCAAACTTGACTAAAGCTGAACTTTAAATTAAATTAAATAACAAGGAGGTATCCGGTGGAAATACAATTTTCCCGCCATGCCAAAAGTAAGGATGAAACTCGGCATCCTTCATTTATCGGTTTGCACTTTCGGGTGTCAGGGTGAATTCTTTTATTCTTTGTGCCCTTTGTGCCTTTGTGTGGGATGTGAAATGCTGACTGGAAAAAGTGTAAACTACTCACAGCCGGCACATCCCTGATTTTCTTACGGATTTTCATACCCGTGACTGACATAGCTGATCTGAAAACAATTATCAGGCTGAATGACGATCTGGCTATCATTCAGGATGATAGCCGGCACATCGCTGATATCAAAGCATTTTTTGCATGAATGGTTTGATTTATGACGATCTGGCTATCATTCAGACCTGAATCAGGGAAATCTTTGAATTAGGTGACTCAGAAAGGAAAGGAACTTATAATGCTTATCGAAAAATTCTGGTCAAAAGACCGCTTTCCGGTAGTTTATGAAAAGAATGAAGCCAAGGCGGTGATAGTAGATATGGCAACCTTTGAAAAGGTGGAAATGATTCTGGACAACCTCATGAATCGTGAGACCGAGGCAGAAGACAGCCTTCTGAGATCGTCCGGCCTCCTGAAAAAACTGATGAGCGAAGCCCGGGAAACCCCTCCGAGCAACGATTGGAGGACCGAACTTGATGAATTATGATATCATATTCAGTCCGTCCTTTAAGCAAGGAGAATAAATGAAAGTATTCTATGACAACGAAGCTGATGCGCTCTACCTTAAACTGGGAGACGAAAACCCCGAATGGGTCACGGAAATTTCAGAAGGAATTCTTATGTGTGTGACTCATGACGGAAAGATAGTGGGGATAGAAATCGCTGACGCGTCTGAGAGACTGGATATAAAAACAATATTGTCCTATTACAACGATTCATAAATTCGTCTCCGCGATCTGAGCAGATGACAACAGCCTGATAATCACACATACAAATGGAACCCCCGGCTCATTTCGACAAACGCATCAAGCGATTCTCTCCAGGATGCCGCGATCTCATCCACATCATCGAAATGCTCGATGCGCCGGCGTATCTCAGTGCTTCCGATGATAAGATCGATGGGGTGCCGTTCAAATTCATATTCATAAGGCGGAGGCTTCCACCCGAACCGGTCTTTGTGATGGAAAAGAACCGCCTGGAGGAGTCTGAGGGTCGTGACGAAGGGCTGATACAGACACGGATCCGTGACATGAATCTGAAATCCGCTGCACAGCATCCCCTTCCACTTGTTGAAAGTCGGCTCAAAAACATGCGGCCTGAGAATCGCGCCCGGTAATCTGTTTCCGCTTGTGAAAGAGAGAATCTTTTCCACATCCATAAACGGCGCGCCGAATATCTCAAAGGGCTGGGTGGTCCCCCGCCCTTCGGACACATTGGTCCCTTCCCACAAGACCTGCCCGGGATAGACCGTTGCCGACTCCGGTGTCGGGAGATTCGGGGAGGGGGCCACCCAGGGAAGACCGGTATCCCGGAAATACATATCCCTGCGCCATCCTTTCATGGGAATGACCTCAAGATCGCAACCGATGCCAAAGTGTTTGTTGAATAAAAGGGAAAGCTCGCCGATGGTGAGTCCGTGGCGCATGGGAATGGGGTATCGCCCGACAAATGACGCGCATTCGGGAGAGAGGCAGTTCCCCTCCACACTCAGACCGCCCACCGGGTTCGGGCGATCAAGGATAACCACTTTTTTGCCGAATCTTTCCGCGGCTTCAAGGCAGTGGGACATGGTGTAAATGAATGTGTAAACCCGCGTTCCCGCGTCCTGCAAATCAATGATCAGGGTGTCTATGGGATCAAACATCTCCTCAGTCGGGACGCGGGTTTCCCCATACAGGCTGAAAACAGGAATCCCCAGCGCCGGATCAGTGATATGGTCCGACTCGATCATGTTATCCTGTTTTTCCGCAAAAAATCCGTGCTGGGGTGAAAAGATCGCCATGAGCCTTCCCGGGAACCGCATGCTGATCCGCTCACGCGCGTGGCGAAACTGTTTGTCAACTGAGGCAGGATTGCACAAAAGGCCGATCCGGTGGCTGTGTATCCATTCAGGGGATGATTCAATAAAGGATTCGAGACCAGTCTGAACTCGCTTCAAGATGCTTTAACTCCTTTTGGGAAAAGTGTTTCACAAATCCCGGAGTACAAAACAAAGCTTTGCACCCCGGGATAATCTTCTTTTTGAAGTCTTATATGCCCTTTATCATGTTCTGTCAACCGCCGCTTCGACAGGCTCAGCGAACGGACAGGCTCAGCGAACGGACAGGCTCAACGAACGGACAGGTTCAGCGAACGACAGCCGTTCCCTGAGCCTGTCGAAGGGGAGTTTTACAGATGCATTTCCCGCTCCTGAATCTTGTCAACAATCCCGTCTCGCCTGAGGTGTTTGAAGGGATTGGCAATGTTAAGCACCTGTTTCAGATAGTTCCTCTGATTTTCAATCGACTCGTGATACAAATTCCTGTGGATATCCCACCGCGAAGCGAAATGCAATATCATAAAGCGGTCGTTTTCAACAAAATTCTCTTCGATGCGCTGGTCCACGAACTCATAGAAACCGATGGTCTGCCTAAGGATATCCTCTTCGCTTTTAAATCCGCCCAGCCCGCATTCCCTGAATTCATAATACAGAAACAGGAGTTTCTCCAAATACGTCCGATCGGCAATCTGGGCCAGCAGATCCGCTGCACATAACATCTTACCGAAGAACTCAGCATTCTTGGAAGGAAATGTCATTGTGGAAAAATCCAAAGCCACATCCGTGCAGAAAATCATGGAACGGCCCATGTCAATCTCTTCATCGGACAGTCCGTTTTCAGAGCCGTAGGATTCCAAAAAATCCGCGCTCCTTTTGACATGTGTGGCCGTATATTTGGCCCCGGTTCCTTCTGTATCCCATTCTTCCTGGATGTATCCCGTATCATGAAGAAGCGCGGCAATCAGGCCGATTGCAATATGCCGATCAGTAATTTTCCTGTTGTCGAGCAGAGCGCCGTGGATCAGCCGCGTCATTCCGAGGAAAACATCCGTAATGTGGCGGAGATCATGGTATTCAGTGTTGCATGCCCTGTATCCCGGGTAGTTGCCGTTGTAAAGTTCAACAGTTGTGCTGAATGCAGCTTCAACCGGCTCCATGTCAAATTCAGGGGAAGCCAGACTGAGAATTGACCGGGTCTCTTTGAACACGGCATCCGGGGAGTGCATGTTAACAAAACTGGAAAGTTGAATATGGTTCATTGTTCTGTCCTTTCAACTGTTTGATATGTATGGACTTCAGGGAAAAGATTCTCTTGGGAAAACAATTCCTAATCCCCAATTCCCGATTCGGGCATCCTTATACTTCTGTGGGTTTGCACTTTTACGTTTGTAGTTCCGCGCCGCCTAAAGGCGGAACTACGAACTTAAAAGTGCAAACTTATCAAAAGACTTTTGAAGTTTCTGAAACTTCGGCGGCTCAGATTTGGTAATCTGATCCGGAAAGGGACGAACTTATAATTTATTGTACCATATTACCAGCAATTCTAATTTTGGCCGCAAATGGATTCTGATGAAGCCGCAATGTGTTGAAACCGCGTCTGCCCAAACCATTTTTGCACGGATGTTGGCACTGATTTTTTCCAAAATTAGAATTGCTGCCATATTACACTAATCCCATTTTTTTTTTCAACTTCCATAAACATATTCCATATATAAAAAAGTAAGGTAACGGGCAAAATGTTACTCAGACAGGTGAAGTTTTTGCTACCTCAGGTAATGACATCTGTGTGTCAAAACAAATCAAAGAAACAGCGCCCGGCGTTTATCAGATCCATATCGGTATTGAAGTATCTGTTAATCGGTCCGCAAGTTCTCCCACAGTTTCAAACTTTTTGCCTGTCAACTCTTCTTCTTCAAGGGTGATAACAAATCCTTCTTCCTGACATTTGTAACTGTGTATCCATCTCCCGCAAGCGCGTTTTTCATCTGTTCCACATCCGCTTTTGCATCATCAAAAACCACCTCAACAATCTCATTCGTTTTATTAACAGTAACATCTGTCACGC
>JAUCGI010000139.1 GCA_030378035.1 Desulfobacterales bacterium HSG2 | reverse complement strand
CAGTGAGAATTCCCATTGAGAGCAGATTCCGGGCGGTATCTTCCCTGCCTTCTTTTTTGCCTTCTTTCCTGCCTTTTTTCGCCTTTTTTTTCGCCTTCTCTGCGGGCGGCGGACAACATGGAGACCTCGTCTTTCAGAGCCTTTTCCCTCATTTCCGCAAGCACGGACGAAGACGGGTATTACGAAATCTCGGTTTATCCCGCTTCGGAGTACAGGGTGAGCGCATCCGGCAACATGGATTATCGGACAGTCTATTACAAAGACGCCACCAGATGGGAAGATGCAACCCTGATTGATGCGAGCGAAGATTCTGTCTCCGGGATCGATTTTGTCCTGAAGATGGGACCCGGCATCTCCGGCGTGATCTCCGGTCTGAAAGCCGGCGATACCGCGCATATCGAAGCGTTGGATAACGAAATATGGGGATGGGGCAACACATTCGTGGAAGGAACCGACGGATCTGATATCGCCTTTAAAATACGCGGCCTTGAGGAAGGGGATTACCGGATCAATGTATGGGCGGAAGGTTACCTGAACGGCTACCTGCTGGCTGACGGAACGCTCGGCAGATACGATGACGCCGCTCTGATTAAACTCGGCGCAGAGGATGTGAGGATAAAACTGGATGAAGGCAAAAAAATCTCCGGCACAGTCTCAGGATTGTCCGAAGGTGACAGGCTTTGGATAGACGCATACAGCGAATCCGGATGGGGCAAAGGCGGACTCGAAGTGATTGCGGAAGGCCCCACCGCTGATTTTACAATATCCGGTCTGGGCGTTGCCTCTGATTTCCGTGTTTCCGTATATGCGGAGGGTTATCTGAACGGCTCTTACGGCGGACCCGGCTCGATTCCTGTCTCCTGGGAAAAGGCCGTGCTGATCAGCACAGTTGACGGTGACGTATCCGGCGTGGATATTCTGATGAGTACGGGTAACACCATCAGCGGCACAATCACAGGTCTTGACGAAGATAAAGAGACATACATCTATGTGAATGCATGGAGTGAAGGCACCGGATCATCCGGCGGAGTCAGCGTCATGGGAACCGGCTCCGAAGTCACCTATGAAATCAAATGCCTCAGCCCTGCTGACGATTTCCGGGTCTCCGTAAATGCGGAGGGTTATCTCAGCGGCTACCACGGCGCGGAAGGAACGGTTGGCTGGGAAGAGGCTGAACTGGTTGATTCCTCTTCAAATCCGACAAACATTAACATCGCTCTTTCCAAAGGCAACACCATTTCAGGGACCATCACGGGCCTTGGCAAAGGCGAGTGGGCCTGGATTGAAGCCCGACGGGAGAACGCCGACCGTTTTATCGAACCGATGCCTCTGATGACAGATGTTGCCATGGATGAAGGTATGGATATGAAATACGACGGATGGTGCGGAACCGGCGGATGGGGTGAAAACAGTTGGGGCGGAACCGATGTGATAGGAACCGGCGAGCCGATTCGCTACACGATTACGGGCCTTCTCCCCGCGGATGACTTTATCGTCACTTTCCGGCCCGAAGGCTATGCAGTCAGTACAAAAACCGATGTTGATACCCGCACCGACCCCACAGATATTGACTTTGTGGTTTCCGAAGGGAAACGGATGTCAGGTACGATAAAAGGCGCGGTTCCCGGGCAGTGGATATCGGTCAATGCTTACAGTGAGAGCATTTATGACGGAAGATATGCCGAGGTGCGGGCCGACTCGGACGGCAACGCGACGTATGAGATGAAGGGTCTCGGAGAGGCTTCGGATTATGTGGTCAGCGCGTGGTCCGGCAGGAAGAACCTCTTTTATGACCAGCAGCTCTCCTGGGAGGATGCGACCCGTGTGGATGTATCAGTCGATTCGGCGACCGGCATCGATTTTGACTTTGACGGCATTGAGATGCATACCATTTCAGGAAGCATTGTCGGACTGCCCGATAAGGACGACACCCAGGTATGGATAGACGCCTGGAGTGAAACCCTTGGCGGATGGGGGAATGCGGAAATCAGCGGCAACGGAGACTTCACCATCGAGCTTCCCGCGGGAGAGTATAACCTCGGCATCTACGCGGATGGTTATATGAATGCCCATTACGATGCGGAATCCGATGCGCTGACTGACGACTGGGCGGATGTGGGGAGAATCTCTCTGACGGATGACGTGGAACTCGGCGAGCTGAACCTTTCTGCCGGATACAGCATCTCCGGCGCGGTCACGGATTCGGAAGGCAATGCTCTGAGGGGCGTATGGGTGGAAGTCTTCAGCAAGGATAAGGATATCGGCACCAGCGCGGAGTCAGACCGGAAAGGTGAATACAGCATCAGCGGTCTTTCGGACGGAACTTATTTCGTAACCGTATGGAGCATTGACGGATACCATGAAGGCGAAGTCGCCATTGAGGGAAGTGATGTGACATACAATATCACCCTGGGCGGCGAGGATACCGGCAGCGTGTCAGGTGTCGTCTCCGGAGGCGATGTCGTGATACTCTTTGACGAGAGCGGCATATTTGTCAACGCGTTAGAGACGGATGATTCCGGCGAATACAGCTTTAACGGTCTGGCCGCAGGTAGCTATACCGTGAAACTGAAAAAGAGGGATGCCGAGGATTACGAGGTTCTCGATACGGTCACTGTTGATGCGGATTAAGCAGTGAAACTTGAAACTTGGAACTTGGAACTTGGGACTGGCGCAAAAGCGGTCTCAGGTTTCAAGTTGTCTCAGGAAATCTGCTAAGACAAGCGGCGGGGTTTTCAAAATATCATGCACCCTTGATGACGGATGCATCACCATCCTTGACATCATGGCGGTTTCAAACAGCAAGTATGCTCTCCAAAAAATCGGAAAACTTCTGCCGATTCTGAATCGGCGGAAGCCCGAACTTCCCATGACCCCGTAATTTGAAAGTCTTACCAATAACCAATCTGATATTTTCTGTTTCAGGGCAGACCTCCGGGTCTGCCCTTTTTTATAGATAAACTTTCCCCCAAATAAGTTGACAATGTGACAGAAGATGTATCCGGTGGTCAGTAGTCAGTGGTTTGTTGCAACTGACAACCGGCGACTGACAACTCGGCCGGAGGAGATCACCAAAAAGTTCATTGTCCTGGACATTCTGGCCTCCGATGATCGGGAAAACGAGTATGACATTGAGATGCAGGTGCGGAAATACGCGTCCCATCCCGAAAGGGCCCTGTACTACCTGTGCAAAATGTACTCCGGCCAGCTTGGGTCCGGCCAGGAATATGAGCGGCTGAAGCCGGTTGTCGGGATCCATTTTCTGGATTACGAAATCTTCCCTGAAAATGACGATTTCCGTTTCCGCTTCGATCTCAGGGATGTCCGGTATCCGAAACTCCGGCTGACGGACAATCTCTCCCTGCACATTTTCGAGCTTCCGAAACCCGGGAGGATGGACTATTCGGACCGGAAGGAGAAAAGGCTGCTCGAATGGCTTCACTTTTTCAACCATGCCCACGAGGAGGATGATGAGACCATGAGAACGAATTACACCAATCCGATGATTCACAGGGCCTATGACGCGCTGAAAAAACTGAGCGCGGATGAGGAGACACGCCGGCTCGCGGAAATGAGGGAAAAGGCTCTGAAAGACGAGGTCTCCATGTTGTCCGCCGCCCGCAGAGAAGGCGAAAAAAAAGGCGAAAAAAAAGGCAGGAAAGAAGGCAAAAAAGAAGGCAGGGAAGATACCGCCCGGAATCTGCTCTCAATGGGAATTCTCACTGCTGAACAGATTGCCCATGCAACAGATATGAGCGTCGCCGAGGTGGAATGTCTGCGGGACTCGGAGCGGGCTGATGATTCAGAGGGCTGATACTTGCATTGTTTCTTTATTTATGAACACGGACAGATTTCAGAAAACAAGAAAGGAGTGACTTGGTGGAAATGTTAACAGAACTTTTACCGACGCTCCGGGTTCTGTCCCGGGCAGACAAGCTGCGTGTTGTTCAGTATCTGGTTTCCGAACTGCTCAGGGATGGGAGACTGATCTGCTGACGCCTAACATGAGCTGTCCCATCTGGTCGCCTTACGATGCTTATGAGGCTGCGGATACGCTGTTAAAGGCTTCGGAGGCGGATACAATTTGAAAAATTGTGCTACCTTTGCAGGAACAGAAGTAGGGCAAATTTCCAATTTGCCCAAAACAACCAGCACCTGTCATCCCGGGCAAAACGGCAGGGGCCTTCGGAGCACACTTTGCTCAGAAGAGCGCGCCCCCGCCGTTCTGACCCGGAATCCATCCTCAAACATATCACAAATAAAATTTCAGTCATTCAGTTACCGGGGCTGTCCGACATGATCCGTTCAAACTGGAATGTGTGTGTCACCCGAGCGTGCCGGAACCTGCGCGCCGAATCCGCCAAACCAGTCGGGGCATGAGTCCCCAATTTGCCACAACCAGCACCTGTCATTCCGGGCAAAACGGCAGGGGCCTTCGGAGCACACTTTGCTCAGAAGAGCACGCCCCCGCCGTTCTGACCCGGAATCCATCCTCAAACATATCACAAATAAAATTTCAGTCATTCAGTTACCGGGTCTGTCCGACACGATCCGTTCAAACTGGAATGTGTGTGTCACCCGAGCGTGCCTGTGCGCCGAATCCGCCAAACCAGTCGGGGCATGAGTCCCCAATTTGGCACAACCAGCACCTGTCATCCCGGGCAAAATTAAAAGTGTGACCAAAATGAAACATGACCCTGCTGACCCTGAATTCTTAAACGCAGAGACCGCGGAGAACAGAAACAGGCGGAGTCCACTCAATCTCCTCTGCGAAACTCCGCGTTCTCTGCGTTGAAGCTTCAGAAAATCAGATCCGTTTTATTTTGGTTACACTCAAATTAAAAAGGTTCGGGGAATATTTCTAATTTTGATCCAGAATCCATTGCCGGGGTGCATTCCCAAAGTGTGGATCAAAAACATCAGATTCGCTGAAACAACTGGCACGGCAGTGAGATCATCCGAAACACCGGTACCGGTGATCTCACACAGTTGTCATTTTCATCGGTGCCGTGCCGGAGGCCGCCTTTTCCGGCCGCTGCGCGGATGGTTTCACACAGTTGTCATTTTCATCTATACTTTGGGAATGCACCCCATTGCCGCAACCTTTTTAATTTGAGCCAGGAACCATTGCCACCCGCAAGGATCAGCGACAAGCTCCCCCTCTGACTTTCAGGTCAGTTCTTTCCTGAAAGAAAACCGCGGGGCATATAAATTGTTTTCTTACTAGGAAAGGGTTACGTTTCAGGTTTTTGAAATATGAGTGTAAGTTTTTGGCCACTTTGGCATAAAACTATAATAAGATACATTTACGTTTACAGACATGTTCGCGTTTATGTTTATAAAAAATCAAGGGAGGCCTCCCGAACTTGCTACCTGCACTTAAACTTGCACCCGGACTCCGGCCTGAACATGCTCCGTTAATGAATGTCCGGGGTCTGAGTGTAAGTGTAAGTGCAGTGCAGCCTCCTAAATCCGTTATAATCAGAAAAAATTGATGAACTTCAGCCCTGAAAAAAATGTTAAAAAAAATGTCCGAAAAGATCAGTTTTCCACATTCAGTTATATAAAGGGGAAATGACGAACTTCAGCCCCCTGAAACAATTTGCAAAATTGTTCTACAGTAAACGGAGGGAATGATGTATAACTTTTTTTCAAAAAAAACATTATCTGGGATAATTCCCATTTGTTTGTTCTGTTTAACCCTTTTTCCGACTCTGCTTAAGTGTCAGACTTCCGCGGCCCAGTCTGAAGAGGAGATGGAGATGCTCAGATTGTTTTATGAAGAAAAGGACTTGGAGATACTTACCCCCACCCGGCATCCGAAACATATCTCCGAGGCTGCCGAAAATATTTCGGTGGTTACCGCGGAGGAGATTGATGCGATGAATGCACATACGGTGGCTGAAGTGCTGAACCGGGTGCCCGGGCTTTTTCTTTCTAGTTTTGCTCATGATTTTTGCTCTAACGCTGTGACGAAAATTCAAGCTTCCAAGGATATCCATGTCCTTTTTCTGCTTGACGGAATGCCATGGAATTTCCTGTCAGGAGGAGGGGCTATGTTCAATGCGATTCCTGTGGGGATCATTGAACGTATCGAGATCATCAGGGGCCCGGCCTCGTCCGCATGGGGATCCTCCTTAGGCGGGGTGGTCAGCATCATCACCAAATCGGCGGGAAATACCGGTACCGGACGGCCTGCCGGCGCTGTTCAGGCATCTTATGGTGAAGGGGAATCTCAGGACTACAGGGCCGGCATATCAGGCAAGGCCGGGTCTGCGGGATATTTTCTGTTCGCGGGACACCAGGAGTCTGACGGGCTGCTCTTCTCAAGAGATTATGAGAATGACAGCCTGTTTTCAAAGTTCAGCCTTCCCCTTTCAAGAGATGTGAATGTGGGAATGAGCATGGGTTACAGCGATCCCCGTTTCAGTTACGGTGACATCCCGAATTATGACAGAACCATTAGCGCTGTTGAGCGGGCTGTTTTTGTCACCGGTACCGTGGATGCCCGTCTTACCCGCACCCTTGGCTTGGCGTTTTCTCTCTATGCTTTCAAACAGAAGTATTCTCAGACACATCTGTTAAAAGGGGATGATGTTTCTCCTCCGGAGCTTTTTCTGGACGAGGTTTATGATGAACAAACCACAGGCGGCAGTGGAAAGCTCGTCTGGGAACAGGGCATAAACACGGTGGTGTTCGGCTTGGATTACAAAGACGGAGACGTGGATCAGACGATCTGTTCTGGTTCGTTATATCAGAGCTTCGGGGCTCCGAAAATCGCCCGCACCTCTTCTGACGTTACGAGTTGGGCCATATATCTTAATGATACCATTTCTGTGAACAGGTGGAGTTTCACCCCCGGGATCCGTTATGATTACAACGATATTGACGGCTCATTTGTCAGCCCGAGCCTGGGGATAACATACCGGCTGGGTGAGACTTCGGTTTTAAGGGCTTCGGCAGCCAGGGGCTTTACCACGCCTCCCCTCGCAATGACGGCAGGCGGCGCGGTTTTCCTCGACCCAAATCCGGATCTCGAATCCGAAGAGGTCTGGTCATATCAGGCCGGTATGGAGACTAGCTCAATCCCTTATATCTGGATGAAGGCAGCAGTATTTTATCACGATCTGGAAAACGCGCTGTACAGAATGTTATATACAGAAAGAGAACCGCCTGATATTAATGATATTACTGTGAATAAAGAAGAGAATGTTCGGCGATGGGGAATTGAGATGGAAGCTGAAACACTCCCCTTTCACAATCTGTCTATTTCAGCGGGGTTTTCTTATGTGTATGTGGATTATGAGGATATCGACGATGAGAAAAAGCATACTTGGAATATCGGTATCCGGTATGACGATAAGGACACCCTTAATGCCGAACTTTTCGGCCATTATGTCTGGTGGAACGATCATATCTCTCAACTGTCGGACTATAAGGATTTCATATGGGACATGAATCTCAACAAAACCTTTTATTCCAAAGAAGATATGACAATGGAATTCTTCATTACGGTCCACAACCTTTTTAACGGCGATCAGTATGTCAGTGGTCTGTATCAAAACCCTGACAGATGGGTGGAAGGCGGGATAAAATTTGATTTTTAATCGCTTTTTTTTATATGGTTGTGAGTAAATCCTTTCCGGCAGAGATGGCAAATATGGCGGCACAACTACTAAGGATTACACATAAGAAACTTCCATGAAAAGGACTTTTCACCCCGGTGATGAAAATCCATTTTCATGGTAAAGGATTGTCCAAACCCCTTGATAATACTCTCGCGTCGCTTTTTCAGCCTGGGGCAGTTCATCCCCAGTTTTTTCTATGGTTTTCTCGGTCCATGGATATTTTCTGTCAGAGGGAATTATCTTTCCGTCCGAAGTATAAGTGAAGCGGTCATCGCTGTTTTCATCCAGCGGTGAACTCCCAGAGACTTGCGACATCCCGGTATGATGCCGTGTTCACGTTGATTCAATCCTTAAACGCCCTGATCGCAACCATCAGAACCGAAATCGCCGCAGGCGTGATGCCGTCAATGCGTGACGCCTGACCCAGCGATGCCGGCTTCACAGCGGAGAGCTTTTCCCTGAGTTCATTTGACAGCCCGTGAACTTTGTCAAAATCAAACCCCTCCGGTATTTTTCTGCTTTCCAAATTCCTGAACTTTTCAATCTCTTTCAACTGCCTCTGAATATAGCCCTCATACTTAATCTCGATCTCCGCCTGCCGGGCAGCTTTCCTGGTGATCGCCTCATGACTCGGGGCCAGAGACTCAACCATGTCATAATCCAGTTCGGCCCTTTTCAGCAGTTGATCAAGATGTACCCCGGTAGTTATCGGTTTTGTCCCGCGGCTTTGCAGATAGTCATTGTTCTCTGCCGAAGGCTTTATTATGGTTCCCCTTATCCGTTTCATCTCCGCTTCAATCTGCCTTTTCTGCTCCCTGACATCCCTCAGCGTATCCTTGTCAATCAGACCGAGTTCATGCCCCTTTTCCATCAGCCTCAGATCGGCGTTATCCTCCCGCAGCATCAGGCGATATTCCGCCCTTGAAGTGAACATCCGATACGGCTCACGGGTCCCTTTTGTCACCAAGTCATCAATCATCACGCCCATGTATGCCCGGGATCTGTCCAGAACAAACGGGGGCCTTCCCTGAACCTTGCAGGCCGCATTGATGCCGGCCCACATCCCCTGCGCTGCCGCCTCCTCATATCCGGATGTCCCGTTGATCTGCCCGGCCATGAACAGCCCCGAAATCCGCTGGGTCTCAAGGGTCGGCCGGAGCTGAACCGGATTCACATAATCATATTCGATGGCATAGGCGGGCCGCATGATCTCGGCCTCTTCCAGCCCTTTCACGGACCGGACAAACTGAATCTGGACATCCATGGGCAGACTGTTTCCGAGACCGCTGGCGTAAATCTCCTCGGTGTCAAGCCCTTCCGGTTCAAGGATGACCTGATGCCTGTCTCTGTCAGGAAATTTGACCACCTTGTCCTCGTAAGAGGGGCAGTATCGGGCTGAAACGCCCTTGATGATCCCGCCGTACAGGGCAGAGTGCTTCAGATTCTCCCGGACAATCTTCTGGCTTCTTTCATTGGTGTGTCCCATATGGCACGGAACCTGGGGCGCGGTAATCTTTTCGGTGAAAAACGAGAACGGCATCGGAACCTGATCTCCGCCCTCCTCTCTGAACTGGCTGAAATCGATGCTCGATTTTTTCAGGCGGGGGGGCGTGCCGGTTTTCATCCGTCCGAGGTCAAAGCCCAGTTCTTTCAGATGGGTCGGAAGAGCGTAGGAGGCAAACTCGCCCGCTCTTCCGGCTTTGACGGATCTGAAACCGATATGAACCAGCCCGCTCAGAAATGTCCCTGTGGCCAGAATCACCGTCTGAGCCTGATATCCGAACCCGGTGTGATCTTCCACGCCCGCAATTCTCCCGTCCTCCGTCACAAGCCGCTCGATCATCGACTGCCTGAGATCCAGACCCGGCTCTCTTTCAATCACCGCCTTCATGGCAATATGATAACGGATCTTGTCATTCTGGGTTCTGGATGAACGGACCGCGGGCCCTTTTTTTGTATTCAATATTCTGTACTGAATGGCAGTTTGATCCGTGATTTTCGCCATTTCACCGCCCAGGGCGTCAACCTCCTTGACCAACTGCCCCTTTGCCATGCCCCCGATGGAGGGGCTGCACGGCATGGCAGCCACCTTGTCCAGATCAATGGCCATCAGCAGCACACTGCACCCCATCCTTGCCGCGGCCAGTGCAGCCTCGCAACCGGCGTGGCCTGCACCCACAACGATCACATCGTATTTTTTTGTATGAAAGACCATAAGATTGAAAGTTAAAACTTGAAAGTTGAAAACTCCGATTCTTACCGACAGTGAAAAATTCATCTGACTTAAAACTTGAAAGTTGAAAACTCCGATTCTTACCGACAGTGAAAAATTCATCTGACTTAAAACTTGAAAGTTGATTCTTACCGACAGTGAAAAATTCATCTGACTGCCTGTAAAAAAAACTTGCATTCATATTGGAAAAAGAGTATCTGTAAATTATAAGTTTGAAAAAACCCTGAACTGTCCGGGTCTGACAAATCCGAATCGCGTTTCTGCCGGATTGTAAATCTGAAGGAGCACACAGAAAGTTTTCAGTATATATAAAAAAATACTGATTATAACGGATTTAGGGGCTATGAAACCACGAAGGACACGAACGGACACGAATCAGTCGGCAACATGACGACCGAGGGGGACCTGAAAGGTCCTGAAACCGCGAATGACACGAATGAACGCGAATCACACGGTTCTGTGTCCGTTCGTGTTCATTCGCGTTCATTCGCGGTTTGAAGCCTCCCCGAAAAGCGTTATATCACACGGTTCTGTGTTCATTCGTGTTCATTCGCGTTCATTCGCGGTTTGAAGCCTCCCCGAAAAGCGTTATAATCAGAAAGTTTTTTATATCACACGGTTCTGTGTCCATTCGCGTTCATTCGCGTTCATTCGCGGTTTGAAGCCTCCCCGGAAAGCGTTATAATCAGAAAAAATACAAAAATCAAGGCTAAATTTTCATTTATTTTGTACGTCGGTCCGGAGTGCAAAATTTATTTTGCAAGAGCATTCGGGCGTGTCCTTCTGAACAAAGCGTGCCCCGAGCTGCCGGATTTGGCAATCCGATCGGTCCGGAGTGCAAAATTTATTTTGCAAGAGCATTGTGCAAAATTTATTTTGCAAGAGCATTCGGCCCGTGTCCTTCTGAACAAAGCGTGCCCCGAGGCCCATGCCGTTTCACAGGTTCCGGCTGTTCAGACCGCTTCGGTTGTTCCGGTCCGAACATTTTGTTCAAACTTCGGAAATTTTGGGAGCCTCATTTTGCATAAATTTTTCTGCACTCACCTTCAAGTTTAAGTTTTTCTTTGCGTCATCTCCGAAAACATCCCTTGCCCGGCTCGAATTGCCGAATCCGAGCCGCCGGATTTGGCAATCCGATCGGTCCGGAGTGCAAAATTTATTTTGCAAGAGCATTCGGGCCGTGTCCTTCTGGCTCGAATTGCCGAATCCGAGCTACCGGATTTGGCAATCCGATCGGTCCGGAGTGCAAAATTTATTTTGCAAGAACATCAGGATTGCTGAATCCGAGCCGCGGGATTTGGCAATTCGGAGGGAGCCGAAGAGACCCATTCCTTGCTCGGATTGCTGAATTCAAGCCAGATTTGGCAATCCCGCGGGAGCGGCTCATCCCCCCTTGCTCGGTTGAATCCGAGCCGCGGGATTTGTCAATCTGACGGGAGCCGAAGAGACCCGGATTCGGCTAATCCGGCAGGACAGAAATTTCCTTTGTCACTTGACATAGCCCCCCCTTTCCTTCTATAATCTGCTCTATAAACAGTTACCGATTATCAGTCAGTTATCAATAGTTCCTAAAAATGGGGTCGTGAAAGGCAAAAGGG
>JAUCGI010000138.1 GCA_030378035.1 Desulfobacterales bacterium HSG2 | reverse complement strand
TCCGGACAGAATTGAAGCCCCCGCATGTCATTCCGGGCAGAATTGAAAAAATGGGACATTTTTTCAATTCTGACCCGGAATCCACTGATGATATCCCAGCATGTCGTTCCAGACAGAATTGAAAAAAACCAGCATGTCGTTCCAGACAGAATTGAAAAAAACCAGCATGTCGTTCCAGGCAGAATTGAAAACCCCGCATGTCATTCCGGGCAGAATTGAAAAAATGGAACATTTTTTCAATTCTGACCCGGAATCCACTGATATATCCAGCAAAGCCCGCACGTCAGAACATCATTCCCCCAAAAGCCGCACATGACATTCCAAGCAGGCAGAATTGAAGCCCCCGCATGTCATTCCGGGCAGAATTGAAAAAATGGGACATTTTTTCAATTCTGACCCGGAATCCACTGATGATATCCCCCGCATGTCGTTCCAGACAGAATTGAAAAAACCCAGAATGTCATTCCGGACAGAATTGAAGCCCGCATGTCATTCCGGGCAGAATTGAAAAAATGGGACATTTTTTCAATTCTGACCCGGAATCCACTGATGATATCCCAGCATGTCGTTCCAGACAGAATTGAAAAAACCCAGCATGTCGTTCCAGGCAGAATTGAAAACCCCGCATGTCATTCCGGACAGAATTGAAGCCCCCGCATGTCATTCCGGGCAGAATTGAAAAAATGGGACATTTTTTCAATTCTGACCCGGAATCCACTGATGATATCCCCAGCATGTCGTTCCAGACAGAATTGAAAAAACCCCGCATGTCATTCAATTCTGACCCGGAATCCACTGACATATCCGGCAAAGCCCGCACATCAGAACATCATTCCGGCAAAGGCCGCACATGTAGAATTGAACATCTTTTCAGTCCTGACCAGAATTCACTGATGATATCCGCAAGCCAGCCGTCTGTCATTCCGGACAGAATTGAAGCCCCCCAAAAACCACATTCCAAGCCCGGATGATGGAAACCTTAAACCTTAAACCTTAAACCTTAAACCTTAACACTTAAACCTTAAACCTTAAACCGTAGTAACTTAGTAACCAAATCTCCTCAGCGCCTTAGTATCCTTGCTCCAATTCTTCTGCACCCGAACAAACAGCTTCAGAAAAACCTTTGCACCGACCATCCGCTGAATCTCCTTTCTCGCCTCCTCGCCGATCTGTTTCAGCTTGCTTCCCCCTTTTCCGATGATGACGCCCTTCTGGGAGCTCCGTTCAACATGAACGGTGGCATGGATTCTTACCAGCTTCTCCTCCTCAGAGAAGGAATCTGTCGTAACGGCTGTGGAATACGGGATCTCCTGCCCGGTAAAGCGGAAGACCTTTTCCCGAATCATTTCCGCGGCAATGAACCGCTCAGGCATATCTGTAACCGCGTCCTCCGGGAAATAGGGCGGGCCGTTGGGGAGCACCTTTTCCATTTCACCCAGAAGTTCATCCACCTGATCACCGTGTTTGGCGGAGATCGGAACCACCGCTTCAAAAGAATAAGCCTTTGTCCACTGATCTGTGAGCGTCAGAATCACCGGTTTTCTGATCAGGTCTGTTTTGTTGAGAGCAAGAATCACCGGCCTTTTCTGCTTTTCAAGCTTTCTTACCACAATCGCCTCTGATTCCGGATCCGGCTTTGTCACATCTGTCATGAACAGAATCAGGTCCGCGCCGCTCATGGATGACAGGGCAATATCCACTATCCTGACATTCAAAGTGTTTTTTGCCTGATGGATGCCGGGGGTGTCCAGAAAGACAAACTGCGCCGCGGGCCTGTGAAGAACTCCGAGAATACGGTTGCGCGTGGTCTGCGGTTTTCTGGATGTGATGGAAATTTTTTCACCCAGCATCCGATTTAAAAGTGTTGATTTACCCACATTGGGCGCGCCGGCAATGGTCACAAAACCGGATTTGAAACCTGGGAATCTTTCAGTTATATTTTTCATATTTTTAGAGTTGGCTATCAACATAAAGCGGGACCTAACCGCAGTCGTAAGTTTTTCGTGTTTTTTTGTGTCTTTCGTGGTTTGACACAAGCCGTCCCGGCTTAAATTGATAGCCTCAAAGTTTATGCTATTTTCGCCTTGAATTCATCCAGAGTTATACACTCAACCCCGATATTCGCAATATCCTGTTTATTGGCCTCTGCGATTTCCGGCGTTTGGGCCGAGGTCGCGTCAGTAAGGAGCGTGACGTGATATCCGAAAGATACGCCATCGAAAACTGTTGTCCGAATGCAGTTCGGGTACTGGGTCCCACAGACCACAATATGACGAACATCAAGTCTCCTGAGCATGAAATCAACCTCGGTATTCATAAACGCGCTGAACCGGTTCTTGACAATGCGGTATTCTCCGGCAACCGGCTTTAATTCGTCAACGATCTCACACCCCTCTGTGCCCGGAACCGCGTAACGCTCTTCTTCAAGAAACCCCTTCAGGCGTATGTTTTCAATATCACTCCCATCTGCCCTGTATTCACGGAAAACATGAAAAACCGGCCACCGAATTTCTCTGAACAGATCCAGAGCCTCCCGAATTTTGGGAATGGTTTCATAAGCACCTGCCACACACACCGGCGCTCCAGGAAGTACAAAATCTTTTTGCATATCAACGATAATTAACGCATATTTCTTTTGTTTCATAATAAGTATCCTAAATATTGGTCCTTGAACGTGAACGTAAACGTGAACGTGAACGTGAACATGCTCGTGAACGTGCTCGTGAACATTCCTGTATCTAACGGATTTTGTGGTTCCGGTTCCGGACAGTTTCAGTCCGAGGGCCGGAAGCTGCCTCCGGACATCCGAATATCCTCCGAATACGGGATTCCTGGTCCCCGGTATCGTGCCGGAGACAGCGGAAGATGCCGGTAATATGACAGCGGATCGGAGGATGAAACGGATAACGGCCGGGAATATGACGATATCCGTTCAATCCTGAAATCCGCTGTCATATTGCCTGCGGGAGACCACAAAAAGCGTTAGAATCAGGAACATTCAAGTTTATGTTAAAGTTCCCTCGTGATCTATAACAATATCTTCAAACACATAAACCACATCCCCTTCTTCCGTTTCCTGCAACCGCCCCATGCCGCTCTTGCAAAGCCGATCCAATGCCTCCCTGGCTTCGTGGATAAGGAGATTGGTTTCCGCCGCAATCTCCACAGGCATAACGCATCCACCTTTTGAAGCAATCACTTTTAATGCCAATCTCTCCTTCCTCTTGCGCTCCTTTTTCCGATACATGATAATATTGGCAATGGTCATACACAATCCGAAAATTCCGATAACCGAGAAAAACGCAAGGACTGTCACAAGCCTCTCGACCTCAGGCTCAGGATCGACATACAAATCCGTAGCTGCTGTCATTATAAAGAAAATACTGGGCATAGTGATGAATATGCCGATAGCAATTTTAAGTTTATGCATTTGATACCTCCACGGGACAAAGGACAAAGGACAACGGACAACCGACTATCTACCCAACAACTCCGCCTGCTCCGCAAGACGAATAAACTCAGCCCTGTATCCCTCTTCATCCCTGCCTTTGGATGCCTTTGCAAGTTTTATGACTTCGCTATAGGAATTGTCTCCCTTAAATTCCGAATCTCTCAGCAACATGCCGAATCCTGCAACCGCGGCGGAGAACTTGAAATTGTCGGATGCCCTGTCAAAGGGGAGATATTTCTCTTTCACAGGATGCACGATAAGCCTGCTCTTATCCTCCTTGGGCGGTTTGTAACGGAGCTTTACCGTCATAATCTCATCCGAGGCCAGAGCTTCTTCTTTTATCTTGCTCTCCTGGTATTTCAGATCATCCACTTTGCCGGGTTCTGTTTCGGAACCTGCCGGAATAATCTCATACAGCGCGGTCACGGTATGCCCCGCGCCGATCTCTCCGGCGTCCTTTTTGTCGTCATTAAAATCCTCTTTGCTCAATATCCTGTTCTCATACCCGATCAGCCGGTATGCCCTGACTTTTGCAGGATTGAACTCCGTCTGTATCTTCACATCCTTGGCGATGGTGAAAAGTGTGGCCCCCATCTCTTTGACAAGCACCTTTTTGGCTTCGAGAATGTTGTCGATATAGGCATAATTGCCGTTCCCCTTGTCTGCCAACTGCTCCATTTTTGAATCCTTGAGATTGCCTGTGCCGAAACCGAGCACCGTTAGGAATATCCCGTCATCTCTCTTCTTTTCGATAAGCCTGACCAGTTCTCCGTCTGATGAGATTCCCACATTAAAGTCGCCGTCCGTGGCGAGGATGACCCTGTTGTTTCCGTTCCTGATAAAATTCTCTTTTGCAACCTGATACGCCAATTCTATTCCCTGGGCACCGGCTGTTGATCCGCCGGATTGCAGTTTCTCAATCGCGCTGAGTATGGCGGTCTTATCCTCTCCGGATGTGGAGGGGAGAACAATTCCGGCCGCGCCGGCATAGACTGTGATTGCGACCCTGTCCGTGTCTTTCAGTTGCTGGACCAGCAGTTTAAAGCCCTTTTTCAGCAAAGGAAGCTTGCCCGGCGAAGACATGGAGCCTGAAACATCCAACAGAAACACCAGGTTTGATGGCGGAATCGCCTCGGTTTTGATCTCCTTTCCCTTGATGCCGATGTGGACGAGCTTATGCTCTTTTTTCCATGGACATGCAGACAACTCTGTGAGAACGGAAAAAGGCGCGTCATCTTCCGGTTCGGGATAGGTGTAGCTGAAATAATTGATCAGTTCCTCTATCCGGACAGCGTCCTTGGGCGGTGTCCGATTCATGTTCAGGAACCGCCTGACATTGGCGTAGCTCGCGGTATCCACATCAATGGAAAATGTTGACAGCGGGTCATTTACGACCGCTTTGAAGCCGCTCTCCTGGATGTGAGCATACTGCTCGGTGTTGAACTGAGGCTGCATACTATCCGATTGGTACAGCATAGGCGGTCTCGGCGCAACCTTCATCTTGGCGACTCCCACATTTGACGTTGCAGATGTCTCTTTCTCCATCGGTATTTCCTCTTGAGAGGTCATACTGGTGCAACCCATGAAGGTTAAAGCAAACATGGAAATTACTGCTACGGTTTTTACCAAAGACTTCATAATTCTCTCCTTTCTTGTTAATAAAGTTAAAAAAAAGTAATACATAATATGTTAATGTAGGGTGGGTGAAGCGAAGCGAAACCCACCATGACACCATCATCCGCCAATGAAAGCCCCCAATGAAAGCCGAGGGATCAATCCCCCGGCTAAAAGCTGAAGTACGCTAAAGCGCACTGGGACAGCCGGTCTCAGGTTTGATTCCGGGAAAAGCCTGTGACAGCCTGCTTCCGTTTTCAGCCTCGGAATTGATTCCGAGGCTTTTCTTTAGGCGATCAACCCACCGATTTCCTAAGCTCATTGTAGTCCCGCCCCAGTCTCTCCAGAGTTTCATACTCACCGGCCCAGCGGATATGCTCCGGACGATCTCCAGCGACTCCTTTCAGGTATTGTTCATAAAAGCGGGAACTCTTCATTCCAAATACACCTTCAAACCGGGATAACTCCTTTTCAGTCCTGTTTATCCCACCTTTGATGATCCTCAGTTCGTTTTCCACTGCCGATCTGAGCAGCTCTTTCACATTTGCTGCCTCACCCGATTCGATAATGATCTGAGTCATAAGTGATTCCCTCCTTGAAAATCGTCTGTTGAAAAAATGATGGTATAGCCGAGGGGGCAAGCCCATACGCATCAGGCTAAGGATTTTTTCGGTTTCTGAACCCTTGCCCGGCACGGCTTTGCAGTTTCCGGATGCCACCCTGCATCATCCCATAGTTCCGAAGCGTTTCCGGAGGGTCTCCACAAACGCCTCATCCGCTTTCCCGGAAACCATTTCAAGGGGCGAATACCCGCGTTTCCAGGCAAGATAAAAAATGAGCAGGATGGCGGCCCCTGTTATAACGAAATTCGGCCACGCATTCAGCGCCCACTGCCCCTCCCATGTCAACTGCCATGCATCGGAAAAAGGGAGGAGATAATGAATCGGCCACTGATACCCCTCCGGCCCCCTCGCTCCGATCAGATCACAGAAGAGGTGGAGATGGAAGCTCAGAAAAGCCAGCATCGCTGTGACATATCGGCGACCCGAAGCGAAAAAGACACAAACCGCGACAAAGAGACCGAACCCGAGATTATGGGCAAGCACATGATGATACTTCCCCCACCATTCCAAGGGATGCCCGGTATTCCGGGTCAGGAAATCAGCGATGATTCCCAGCCCGTCAACATCCGGGACCACACCGGCAATGGTGATGAGAATTCGTTCTCTCCGATCCGTGCGGACAGTGTTCGCAACAGACCAACTGAGGAGTAAATGTGTTATTGGACTCATTTAAGCTCCTTATCTTATCCCGCCTTTTACAAATTTGCCCATGCCTCATCCTCCTCCGGCAGATTCCAATCTCTTGCCAGGACCTGCTCAGAAGCATACATACACTCAGTAGATCCGGACGCTGAATCAGAAAGAATGTCATTCAGTTCCCTTTCAGCAAGATAGGAAACAAAATCGAATACAACAATGAGTTTGTCCTCTGAAAGGCTTTTCAGTTTTTCACTGATTTGTGGTATTGTGACACCATGCATAATGACTCCTTTGTTATGCGTACATTAATTTGCCTTTTGTTTTCGGAATTTTACGGCCCGGATCTTTTGCAGTTTTTATTCATTCAGTCATTCCGGGCAAAATGTTGGAAGCCGCTTTTTACCGTGACCGATGAACCAAAGGCTGTCATTCCGGGCAAAATGTCGGAAGCCGGTTTTTCTCAGACCTTGGTTGACTCAGAAACGAGGCTTCCGGCATTCTGACCCGGAATCCATTATGATCAACCAAAGGCTGTCAGAATGTCAGAAGCCGCTTTTTACCGTGACCGATGAACCAAAGGCTGTCATTCCGGGCAAAATGCCGGAAGCCGGTTTTCCTCAGACCTTGGTTGATTCAGAAACGAGGCTTCCGGCATTTTGACCCGGAATCCATTATGATCAGCCAAAGACTGTCAGAATGTCGGAAGCCGCTTTTTATCGTGACCGATGAACCAAATGCTGTCATTCCGGGCAGAATGTCGGAAGCCGGTTTTTACCGGGCCTTGGTTTACTCAGAAACGAGGCTTCCGGCATTCTGACCCGGAATCCATTATGATCAACCAAAGGCTGTCAGAATGTCAGAAGCCGCTTTTTACCGTGACCGATCAGCCAACCCCTGTCATTCCGGGCAAAATGCCGGAAGCCGGTTTTCCTCAGACCTTGGTTGACTCAGAAACGAGGCTTCCGGCATTTTGACCCGGAATCCATTATGAGCAACCAAAGGCTGTCATTCCGGACAGTCAAACGCTGTCATTTCGGCATTCTGACCCGGAATTCATTATGCTCAACCAAAGGCTGTCAGAATGTCAGAAGCCGCTTTTTACCGTGACCGATCAGCCAACCCCTGTCATTCCGGGCAGAATGTCGGAAGCCGGTTTTTACCGGGCCTTGGTTTACTCAGAAACGAGGCTTCCGGCATTCTGACCCGGAATCCATTATGAGCAACCAAAGGCTGTCAAATGTCGGAAGCCGCTTTTTACGGACCTTCCAGTTTAATTTAAAGTGAAATCAGAGTTTGCCGCACTTTTCAATTTCCGTCAGGTAAACTGATAAAATTTGTCAGTGGATTCCGGGTCAAAATGACAGAAGCCTCGTTCTGAGTTAACCAAGGTCCGGGATAAACCGGCTTCTGTCATTTCGCCCGGAATGACAGGGTTTGGCTGCCCGGTCGTGAATACCGTCTTTCGTTACCGGTGATCCCTTGGCGGTTCCGTGATACGGAAGGCACCGGGCAACCTCATTCAGGGTCGTAGGTTTGAAGGGAGAGACCGATTTCAGAAGGATTCCGTCATCAATTTCTGTGAGAAGCAGTTCCTGACCCGTTTTCCAGTTTTTTATCTGGCGGATATGTTCCGGGATAATTACCTGTCCTTTGTCTGAAATACTTGTAATCAGCATAAAAACCTCCATAAAATTTTTTAACCACAATCCGTGGATTCACCGAAGGATTACACCCAGCCAAACCCCATCGATCCGGAACCCGTAATCCTTTCTTACCCACAATCCGCGTAGATTCTCCCAGCTTGACTGACACAATAGTTTCAATTTTACCTCGGTGATATTGCTCAAAAATCAATCCGTAATATCAGCGACCGATGACAAGAACTTACAAAGATTGCTTACCAGCGGATGCCCCTGCATCTTGAGAATCGTCTGCTCATTCAGGCTTCCGAGCAATCTCTCCGAGATATGAGACTCCTCACCGAAAACATCGCATAAGAATTTTCTCGGTTTCAGTTCAGCCGCTTTCCACTCCGCATCAGAGAATTTCCGGGCGGCCAGTTTTTCAAGAAAAGTCCGGTCCTGAAGGAACAGACTTTCCATCTCCGGCACAGCGAGAAACACCTCGGACTCAATTCCGGGAGACGCACAATGGAGAAGCTCCTGCAAAAGGGCCCTCAGCTCCCGAACGGATGACGCGTCGTTTGTGTCGGCGTCAACAACCAGGGCCAGAGGACGCAGTTTGACGGCAAGAAGTGTCCGCGCCAGGGAGCGGGCCGAAGAACGACTGGGGGCTGTTGCGAACGATGTGTCATTAACAATTTTTTCCGGAAGCAGTTTTTTAAACAGTTCCAGGTCGGACTGACTTTTTGTTACCAGATATGTTTTTTTCATGACAAATCCTTACTTTGCTTGTTCATATAAGATAATAATCCGGGATTCCTTCTTCAATACAATGACGGTACTTCTCAATAAGACCCTGCCTCATATACCGTTTTCAAAGCGCATAGGCGATTTCGTAACCTTCCCACAGAAGTATCCGCTGCGGCGAAGTTTTCTGTTCCAGCATAACCGCCGATTCGGTGAATCCGCTACGACTGAAAACCATGCCCATCGTTGCCGGCGGCCTTCTGGAAAGCTGATTACGCAATTTTGCGACAGGTTCGATATTAACATTCTCAGCCTGATCTTTGCACTCGACCAGAAAGGCAAGACCCTCTGTGTAAACAACACCGTCTATCTGCTCGAGTTTCCCCACATTATACGGTCAGCGTACCTCCGCACCGTCAAGCTGAAATGCACGAAGAATCAGATATTCAAATGCCCTGCCCGGCATCCATCCGTCTTTGTCGGAAGTCCCTGCCTCTATTAGCCGCCAAAGTTTTAAAAGGGCATTCCGGTTATACTCGGAAATTTTTTTCTCGTATTCAATGTTACTGTCCATTTGAAAAATCCTATTCATTAGAATCTGCGGTTCAGAGCCTTGTTCCCATCTGCACGGATTATGTGTAAGAAAGGATTTCTAAACAATCTGAACCAATTCCGCATCCTCAGCCTGAAGACCACGCTGCCCGGAATACCCTGTCTCCGACACACTCTCATAAGGTTTGGCATAGTGACGGAGAGCATTGTTTATCCATGATTCGCATCCTTTCTGTCTCGCTCTCTCCCGCAGTCCGTTCAGTATCTCCGCATAATCTCCTCCCTCTTTTCTCACACGCTCCAACTGAAGGGGAATCGTATGAATAAGATCGGACAGTCTGAAGGCTGCTCTGCTATTGCCTTCACAGGCTGCCTCCCGTATATCAATCAGCGCATGATATAACAACTGATGTATAAGCGATCTGTTATCCGTCATAATAATTTCTCCTCTGAATTCCAAAACATTGAATCGTCAGGTGTGTGAGGCATATAAGGAATCCAGGTTTCAGGCCAAATAATTTTTTACTTATAATACCGTGACCGATCAACCAAAGGCTGTCATTCCGGGCAGAATGTCGGAAGCCGGTTTTTCCTCAGACCTTGGTTGACTCAGAAACGAGGCTTCCGGCATTTTGACCCGGAATCCATTATGAGCAACCAAAGGCTGTCAGAATGTCGAAAGCCGCTTTTTAGGCAAACTGATAAAATTTGTCAGTGGATTCCGGGTCAAAATGACAGAAGCCTCATTTCTGAGTTAACCGAGGCCCGGGATAAACTGGCTTCTGCCATTTCGCCCGGAATGACAGGGTTTGGCTGATCAGTCTCTTTGTTCAGCGGTACACAGTACCATTCCCCACTCCTTATGGTGTTTGTGAGCCGTTCGTGTTGACGTTACAACTTCCCCGCCTCATCCCAGGAAAATGACCAAAATGACCAAATGACCCAAATGATCAAATGATTCAAATAATCAAATATCCGATTGTCAGGAGCGAACGGCTCGAACGTAGTCGTTGTACTCAAGGTTGTGCCAGTAAGCGTAGCCATTGCTGAAGGCGGCGCTCCACGCCGACCCGGACGGACGCTTATCGGCACTCCAGCAGTACCGTTGCTTTCTGTCAAATACAGGATCAATGTAAAGGCCGTTCACCTTTTCCCTTTCCATCAGAGACATCAGCTCCTCAAGAGTGGGAAGCCTCCAGTCGCTGTAACCTGCAAATCGTTCTCTGTTCAATTTGTCAATGTAAGCCTGCGCTTTTTCATAATTCATGTAATTGTTCGCCCCCGACTGCTGCCACATCAGCCCCGTCATCCGATCCGTCACAGTTTTGCCGTCACTGCTTTTTACGAAATCGTTGTCAAAATTACCGGACTCATTGTACCAGTCCTCACTCCAGTCATGTTTCTTGCAGAAAAAATTGTGCCTTTTCACCATGGCTTGGACATCTTTGTCTGAAAGCGTCCGCGACTGACTTCTGAGCCTGACAGCACCCTCCGTGACGGACGGTTCCGTTTCCAGCCTCTCAGTGCTGACAATCCTGTCAAGATACAGACTAACCTGTGTGATCATCCCCTTCTGGATATCGGTAATCTGCTCCTCATCCCCGTATCCCTCCAACGAGGCATGTATCCGCACCGTTCCGGGTTTCAGGTTGTCCAATGCAAGGGGTGATCTCCCTTTTTTTCTGCCGTTTATCCGTATCGTTGCTCCGGAGGGCGTGGTCCTCACACGCAGGCCCCCGGTTTTCGGCACGGGTGCGGGCGCAGGCTGTTCGATCACCGCACTTCCGCCGGCAAAGTAGAAGTCGCCCACCAGGGACGACCTCTCCCAGGGGATCTGGGTGCCGTTCGAGATCTGCACCATCTTCCGCCGGACCCGCTTGAACACATCCTCGATATCCAAGCCGGGAATCTTCATGCTCTGGATCAGGTTGGCGGTGTAAAGGCTGTATCTTCCGGGGCCTTCCCTGGCAACCTTTCCCGGGGCAGTGGCATACGCAATAATGGTCCCCACCGGCGCGTCCATGGAAGCCAGCCCGCTCTTCGAAAATGCCTTGGAAGTGCCGGAAAATGCGGGGGTGTCCCGGCATGCATCCAGAATGAGGATGTTCAGCCGGCTCCGGGCATTCTCCAGCTCCGCCAGAACCATCCCCGCGCTCACCGCCTTGTATCGCAGCTCCTTTTCGTAGCGGATGTTCGCCTCCACCGGGATCAGGTAGTTCTCCCCGCCAGACTGGGCCCCGTGC
>JAUCGI010000224.1 GCA_030378035.1 Desulfobacterales bacterium HSG2 | reverse complement strand
GTACTCTTCTGACTTGGCAATGGATTCCGGGTCAGAATGGCAGGGGCAACTTGTGCTCTGACCAAGGTGTGCGCTTCCAACCAAGGTGTGAACTGAAGGCCCCTGCCATCCTGCCCGGAATGACAGCGTTTTGGTAAGGCCCGGAATGACAGCTTGTTTTGGTACAGGAAGATTTGAAAAATGAAAATAAAAATGGATTCCGGGTCAGAATGGCAGGGCCGGCTTGTTCTCTGAGCGAGGTGTGCTCTTCTGTACAAGGCGTGCTTTGAAGGCCCTGCCATTCTGCCCGGAATGACAGCTTGGTTTGATAGCGTGTTTAAGGTGTTCTGAAGTCCCCTGCATTCTGCCCGGAATGGCAGTGTGTAATGGATTCCGGGTCAGAATGTGGCAGGGGACCAGATTTAAGAGGCTTATTTCAAAAGCTCATTCAGGATATAGATCACCTCTTCAACTCCGATCTTTCCATCACCGTTCACATCAGCATTACAAATCGTTTCAGTGCTTGTATCTATTCCTGCTGATATTTCTAAGGCGAGGATGAGGTCGGCCATGTCAATGTCGCCGCTACAGTCGATGTCGCCGGGAATGGGTAAGGTTTTAAAGGTCACGTCTTTTCCGTAAGATGCGCCAACGCTGTTTGTCGCATACGCCCTGACGTGATAGGCTGTGCCGGCGGTCAGCCCTGTGATGACACTTGTGAAAGTTGCGTCTGTTCCCAGAGGACTTTCCGGCACTGTGTTGTCGCCCGTGGTCGGGTCTGCGGAAGTTCCCCAGCACACGCCTCTTTCCGTAACCGAATCGCCTCCGTCGGAAGTGACGGTTCCGCCGGTGGTCGCGGAATTCTGTGTGACAGGATCGGCAGCCGCGGTCGTCACTGCCGGGGCCGTTGCCGCATCCGCGGTGGCGAAAGGCACATCCGCACCGTAAGACGTGCCAACGCTGTTTGTGGCATACGCCCTGACGTGATAGGCTGTGCCGGCGGTCAGCCCTGTGATGACACTTGTGAAAGCCGCGTCTGTTCCCAGAGGACTTTCCGTCACTGTGTTGTCGCCCGTGGTCGGGTCTGCGGAAGTTCCCCAGCACACGCCTCTTTCCGTAACCGGATCGCCTCCGTCGGAAGTGACGGTTCCGCCGGTGGTCGCGGAATTCTGTGTGACAGGATCGGCAGCCGCGGTCGTCACTGCCGGGGCCGTTGCCGCATCCGCGGTGGCGAAAGGCACATCCGCACCGTAAGACGTGCCAACGCTGTTTGTGGCATACGCCCTGACGTGATAGGCTGTGCCGGCGGTCAGCCCTGTGATGACACTTGTGAAAGCCGCGTCTGTTCCCAGAGGACTTTCCGTCACTGTGTTGTCGCCCGTGGTCGGGTCTGCGGAAGTTCCCCAGCACACGCCTCTTTCCGTAACCGGATCGCCTCCGTCCGAGGTGACATTTCCGCCGCCGGTTGCGCCGGTTGTGGTTATGCTGCTTACCGCATCGGTGGTAACTGTCGGCACGGTTGCTTGAACAGCCGTGGTGGTAAATGTCACCTCATCTCCATAAGCCGTTCCCTCAGTGTTTGTGGCATAGGCTCTGACGTGATAGGTTTCACCGGGCGTCAGTCCTGTAACTGCTCTGGTAAAAGCCCCGGTACTGAAACTGTCAGTTTCCTCGTCTTTGTCATTAGCCGTGGTCGGGGTTCCAGTTGTATTCCAGCATACGCCTCTGACAGTAGGATTCGCAACTCCGGCGTCTGTGATATTACCGCCGAGGGTTGCGGTGGTTGCATCAAAGGTGGTTACTTCGGTCGTTGTAAGTATTGGAACAAGAGAGTTTGTGGTAAAAGTCACCTCAGTTCCGTATCCCGTTCCCCTGACATTTGTTGCGTAAGCCCTGACATAATATTCTGTAGCAGGTGTCAAGGCTGTGACATCAAATGTAAAAGTTCCGGTTCCGAAATCACCGGTCTCTTCACTTTTGTCATCAGTTATGGTCGGGGTTCCGGTTGTATTCCAGCATACCCCTCTTGCTGTGGCATTTTCACCGCCGGTATCTGTAATATTACCACCGAGCGTCGCAGTCGTTGTGTCGAAAGTCGTTACCGAGGCCGTTGTAAGTATCGGGACAGTTGTTCCTTGCGTGGTAAAGGTCATATCGGCTCCGTATCCTGTTCCCACACTGCTTATTGCATAAGCCCTCACATAGTAAAGCGTCCCGGGAGTCAGTCCCGTAATTGTAAAGGTAAAATTTCCCGTGCCTGTTTTTCCGGAGGCCTCATGAATGCCGTTTGTGTCCGGATCCTGTGAAGTCCCCCAGCAAAGCCCTTTCTCTGTAACCGGAGATCCGCCTTCATCAGAAACATTATTTATACCGATGGATGCCTCTGTCTGAGAGAAATTAATCGGCGAGGCGGCTGTTGTGACTGTCGGGACGTCCCAAGTGGTAAACGTCACATCTGCTCCGTAAGATGTATCCACGCTGTTCTTTGCGTAAGCCCTGACATAATAATCTGTACCGAGGCTCAGGCCCGTAAGCGAACTTGTAAAAGCTCCTGTTGCTGTGCCGTCTGTGGTGCAGGTGTCGGCAGAATCGTCAGTGGATGGATTTGCCGAAGTTCCCCAGCAGACCCCGCTTGCTGTGACATCTGCTCCGCCGGTTGAAGTTATATTTCCGCCGGAGGTTGCTGTGGTTCCGGTTATGGAAGTTACTTCTGTGGTGGTTGTGACTTCCGGGGCGGTTACGGAAGTGGTGGTGGTAAAAGTTAAATCACTTCCGTAAGATGTGCCTATGTTATTTGTTGCGTAAGCTCTGACGTGATACTCTGTACCAGAAGTCAATCCTGTGATTGAACTTGGGAAAGTTCCTGTCCCCCCACCATCTATTGTACAATCATCAGATATAGTCGGATTTTCTGAAGTACCCCAGCAAACGCCTCTTACTGTGACTGTGTCTCTGCCGTCATCAGTAACATTCCCACCGCTGGACGCGCCACCTGCGCTTATGCCAGTTATCACTGTGGTTGTAACTGTCGGGACAGTAGGATTGCAATCTATAGTACAGCTTGATGGATCCATATATACATACACGGTGGGCGAAAAAGAAAAGCATTCTACAGCCACGATGCCTCCTTGCCATTCAATACAATAACAGTTCCCCACTTCGCCTTCTGTGCAGGGACCATATTGTGCATAAGCCCCATGCCCCACTCCAGACAACACCACCATCAGAACGCTAAGAATCATCACACTGATGACCCGCATATCCAATCGAATAAAAGATACTTTCATAAACTCCTCCTTTCAAAAAAACATAAGCCACCGCATTCGGCGGCGGTTTGCCATGAAAATATGCTTCCGAAAGCATGGTTTTTTCACGGCTTTTTGTTTGGAATGAAGATTCAGCAACTTCGGCATTCCTGCTTGTAGGGTGGGTGAAGCAGAGCGTAACCCACCAACCTTGGATGGATTGGTAAATAAAAATGTGCTGGTGGGTTTCGCTTCGCTTCACCCACTTTACATGCTTGATAAAATGGGAGAGTTTTTAAATCATCATTCCTTAAAATAAAAAAAAACTGAATTTCCTACCCCTTTCATAATTAATACACAAAGGAAAGCTCTTTCTTACAACTTTGGGAATGACATGCTTTTTTATGTGCTCTGACAACCAAGATGTGCGCTTACGGCCCCTGCCATTCTTTGTTATGTGCACCCAAAAAAAATCCGTTTCTTATCGCTAATCCTTGTAGATAGATGGCATCCTTTTTTATGTGGTAATGGATTCCGGGTCAGAATGGCAGGGCCGGCCTGATCTCTGAGCAAGGCGTGCTCTGACAACCAAGGCGTACACTGACGGCCCCTGCCATTCTGCCCGGAATGACATGCTTTTTTTATCAAACAAATGGATTCCGGAATGACAATCCTTTTTTATGCACCCAAAAAAAAATCTGTTTCTTATCGCTAATCCTTGTAGATAGATGGCATCCTTTTTTATGTGGTAATGGATTCCGGGTCAGAATGGCAGGGGCCGACCTGAGCTCTGAGCAAGGTGTGCTCTGGCAACCAAGGCGTGCGCTTACGGCCCCTGCCATTCTGCCCGGAATGGTATGCTTTTTTATGTGCTCTGACAACCAAGACGTGCGCTTACGGCCCCTGCCATTCTGCCCGGAATGGTATGCTTTTTTATGTGCTCTGACAACCAAGACGTGCGCTTACGGCCCCTGCCATTCTTTGTTATGTGCACCCAAAAAAAAATCCGTTTCTTATCGCTAATCCTTGTAGATGGATGGCATCCTTTGTTATGTGGTAATGGATTCCGGGTCAGAATGGCAGGGACCGACCTGTGCTCTGAACAAAGCGTGCTCTGACACCCAAAAAAAATCCGTTTCTTATCGCTAATCCTTGTAGATAGATGGCATCCTTTTTTATGTGGTAATGGATTCCGGGTCAGAATGGCAGGGGCCGGCCTGTGCTCTGAGCAAGGCGTGCTCTGACAACCAAGGCGTGCGCTTACGGCCCCTGCCATTCTGCCCGGAATGACATGCTTTTTTTATCAAACATTAAACACAAATGGATTCCGGAATGACAATCCTTATTTTATGTGCACCCAAAAAAAATCCGTTTCTTATCGCTAATCCTTGTAGATGGATGACATGCTTTGTTATGTGGTAATGGCATCCTTTTTTATGTGATAATGGATTCCGGGTCAGAATGGCAGGGGCCAGCTTGATCTCTGAGCAAGGCGTGCTCTGACAACCAAGGCGTGCTCTGACGGCCCCTGCCATTCTGCCCGGAATGACATGCTTTTTTTATCAAACATTAAACACAAATGGATTCCGGAATGACAATCCTTTTTTATATGCACCCAAAAAAATCCGTTTCTTATCGCTAATCCTTGTAGATGGATGGCATCCTTTTTTATGTGGTAATGGATTCCGGGTCAGAATGGCAGGGGCCGACCTGTGCTCTGAACAAAGCGTGCTCTGACAACCAAGTTGTGCGCTTACGGCCCCTGCCATTCTGCCCGGAATGACATGCTTTGTTATCAAACATCGAACATCAGACATCAAGCATCAAGCATCAAGCATCAAACTTCAAACATCAAACATCAAACATCAAACACAGAGATTTTAATTTTCAATCTTTTATCCTTGACATGAATTTACAAATTGATTATAGCACCTTTCTTAAATAGCTTCCCTAGTTTTGAAATGGAAGTTATCAAAACTTTACGACCGAATCAACTACACGCAAAATCTAAATAGATAGTGAAATAAAATATGAACCTGAAAGAACTGTTGGAAAAACGAAAAACCGCGATCACCAAAAAATGGTTTGACACGGTGGTTGAAACTTATCCATCTGATACCTCCAGATTTTTAAAAAAACAGAAAGACCCCTTTGACAACCCTGTTGGCAGTACCACCTTGCAGGGCGTGGAAGGGATGTTTGACGAACTGCTTGGAAATATGGATCAGGAAGTGATCACCTCCTTTCTTGATCCGATTATCCGAATCCGGGCGGTTCAGGCTTTTTCCGCATCAAAGGCCACGGGCTTCATCTTTTTTCTGAAAGCAATTATCAGGGAAAGCATCAAAGATGAAATCCGTCAGAATCAGACAGACGAGCTCCTGTCTATCGAATCCAGAATTGACGAACTCGGACTGATCGCCTTTGATATCTATATGTCATGCAGGGAAACCCTCTTCCGAATCAAAGCAGAAGAAGAAAAGAAGCGGACATTCTCTGCATTTGAACGCGCAGGCTTAATTAAGGAAATTTGAAACTGGATGCTGGATACTGGATGCTTGATGCTGGATACTGGATGCTGGATGCTTGATACTGGATGCTGGATACTGGATACTGGATGTTGGATGCTTGATGCTGGATACTGGATGCTGGAAATCCAAGGCATCAAGCATTCAAGCATCAAGCATCAAGCATCAAGCATTCAAGCATCAAGCATCAAGCATCAAGCATTCAAGCATCAAGCATCAAGCATCAAGCATCAAGCATCAAGTTTCAAGTTTCAAACCATAAAACAGAGGTGAGGTTAAATGAATTCTAAGTACATGTTTTCTCTTGCGGCCGTTATTGTCCTGTTTCTGCTGGCCTATATAGGCGTTGCGGGGATAGGACTGTACGGCTTTTTCGGGATATTTATCCCTTATGCAGCCGCATTCATCTTTGCGGTGGGGGTGGTCTATCGTGTTGTGGACTGGGCGCAATCGCCAGTCCCCTTCCGTATCCCATCCACATGCGGCCAGCAGAAATCACTTCCATGGATCAAACCTGCATCATTTGATAATCCGGCCTGCAACGGCACCGTGCTTATCAGAATGATCCTGGAAATTGTGCTTTTCCGCTCATTGTTCAGAAACATGAGGTTTCACTTCAACAAAGGGAACAAGTTCTCTTACGAGTGGGAAAAATGGCTGTGGCTCGGGGCCCTGGCGTTTCACTGGGCCTTCTTTGTCGTGGTAATCCGGCACTTGCGCTTCTTTACAGAGCCTGTGCCCGTTTGTATCCAGTGGTTGGAAAGTCTTGACAGCTTCTTCCGCCTGGAATTCTTTGCCGATTTTGTCCAAGTCGGCCTGCCCGGAGTCTTCATATCCGGCATTGTTCTTCTGGCCGCGGTTATCTATCTGCTCCTCAGAAGAATGCTTATTCCCCAGGTGAATTATGTGTCGCTCGCAGCGGACTACTTTCCCCTGTTTCTGATTATCGCTATCGCGGTAAGCGGCATTATGATGCGCTATTTTACCAAAGTGGATATCGTGGGGATAAAAGAATTCACAATGGGACTGGTAACATTTCATCCCAAAATTCCTGAAGGAGTGGGAAGTGTCTTTTATATCCATATCTTTTTTGTCAGTGTTCTTCTGGCCTATTTTCCCTTCAGCAAGCTCATGCATCTGGCAGGGATATTCATGAGTCCCACCAGGAACCTGGCAAACAACAGCCGTGTAAAAAGACACGTCAATCCCTGGAATTACCCTGTCAAGGTTCATACTTACGAAGAGTATGAAGATGATTTCAGAGAAAAAATGATAGAGGCCGGACTGCCGGTGGAAAAGGAGCTGACAACTAATGGCGGATGATCTCGCGAAACCAGATGAACTACTATCAGGTATAGGTCACAAACCTCCCAAAACGGGATGGATGGACACCCCTGTCAACATCAGAAAGGGGATGTACTGCTACGCTTCGAACCCGAAAAGCGTTGACTATCTTGGACTTCCCAATGCCAGGCAGTGGAACCCCATGGAAGAGGACTGGAAACTGCCTGAAAATTGGAAACAAATCCTTCATGAAGGATTCAGGGAACGGCTCGACCGGTTCCGATCCTTTAAAGTGTTTATGGATATCTGCGTCAGATGCGGAGCATGCGCGGATAAATGTCATTTCTTCATCGGAACAGGCGATCCCAAAAACATGCCTGTCCTCCGAGCCGAACTCCTCCGGTCGATTTACAGGAATGATTTCACCCTGGCCGGAAAACTCCTCGGGAAAGTGGCCGGTGCCAGGGAAATGACCTTTGATGTACTTAAGGAATGGTGGTACTATCTGTTTCAGTGCACAGAATGCCGGCGCTGCTCGGTATTCTGCCCTTACGGCATTGACACAGCGGAGATTACCATCATGGGCAGGGAGCTGCTCAATCTGATCGGCCTGAATATCGACTGGATTGCCACGCCGGTGGCCAACTGCTACAGAACAGGAAACCACCTCGGGATCCAGCCCCACGCGTTCAAGGATATGCTCGATTTCTTTGTGGAAGACGTCGAAGACATAACCGGCGTGAACGTGGAACCGCAGTACAACAAAAAAGGGGCTGACATTCTTTTTATCACCCCTTCCGGCGATGTGTTTGCCGATCCGGGCACATATACCTGCATGGGATATCTGATCCTGTTTCATTACCTCAAAGAGAAATACGGATTTGACATCACATGGAGCACCTATGCATCCGAGGGCGGCAACTTCGGCTTTTTCACCTCCCACGAGACCATGAAACGGCTCAACTCAAAGATGTACGCGGAAGCCAAGCGCCTCGGTGTGAAATGGATTCTTGGCGGAGAGTGCGGGCACATGTGGCGGGTGATTAACCAGTACATGGACACCATGAACGGCCCTGCCGATTTCATGGAAGTACCGGTCTCCCCCATCACCGGCACCAAATTTGAGAACGCCAGCGGTACCAAGATGGTCCATATTGCCGAGTTCACGGCTGACCTTATCAAGCATGGCAAGCTGGAGCTTGATCCCAGCCGGAATGACAACCTGAAGGTTACCTATCATGATTCCTGCAACCCCTCCAGGGGCATGGGAATGCTTGATGAGCCGCGATATGTGATTCAAAATGCGTGCAATCATTTTTATGAAATGCCTGCAAACACCATCCGTGAAAACACGTTCTGCTGCGGCAGCGGTGCCGGTCTGAACGCGGGCGAGGATATGGAATTGCGGATGACCGGCGGGCTTCCCAGGGCCAATGCTGTGAAATATGTCCACGAAAAGCACGGCGTGAACATGCTCTCCTGTGTGTGTGCAGTTGACAGGGCCGCACTGCCGGCGCTCATGGAATACTGGGTTCCCGAAGTGGATGTCGTCGGCATGACGGAACTGGTGGGCAATGCCCTGATCCTGCCCGGGGAAAAAGAGAGAGAGACGGACCTGCGCGGGGAACCGCTGCCAGGAATGGAAGAGGAGGAATAATGGCAAACAACAAGCAGATCTATGATAAAGGAAAGGTCGTTGCCGGTCTGGTCATTTTCGTGTTCATCGTCCTGTCCCCTTTCCTGTATAATCTGGGAAAAGCGGCACCCGCTCCTGAACTGAAACTGACTGACAAGGCAAAGGCCGCGAAGGAATGCGTTCTGCCAAAGGAGGAGATGAAGGCCGGACACATGCAGCTTCTTGATCTCTGGAGAGAGAAGGTCGTGCGGGAAGCCAGCAGAGTATATGTGAACACTGAGGGAAAGGAATTTGCGATGAGCCTTTCCAACACCTGTCTCGACTGCCACTCCAACAAGGCGGATTTCTGTGACAGGTGCCACAATTACGCTTCGGTCAGTCCTTATTGCTGGGATTGCCATATTGATAACCCAAAGGAGATTAGTGATGCAAAATAGAAGAGATTTTCTGAAAATCGCCGGCCTCTCAGCATTGGGTATCACCGGAGCGAATCCTGTTCTGGATGCCTTTGCCGCGGGAGGGCACGACGCGGAAGAATCTGTGTTCAGGATTCTGAAAAATGAAAAGGCCCTGAAAGCGGAGCAATGGGCCATGGTCATAGATACCCGGAAATTTGAATCAGAGGAAGCGCTCGAACCGATTGTGGAGGCATGTCACAAACTCCACAATGTGCCTGACTTCGGGGACCCTGAACTGATAGAAGAGAACGGGGACTGCGCGGAGGCTAACAAGCGGCATGAGATCAAGTGGATCTGGGAGGAGGAATACGGCCACGCGTTTCCCGGAAAGGCCGGTGAATTTGTGAATGACAGAATAAAACACCTTCCTTTCCTGGTCCTCTGCAATCATTGCGAAGAACCCCCGTGTGTCAGAGTGTGCCCCACAAAGGCGACTTTCAAGCGGGAGGACGGTATTGTTCTGATGGATTTTCATCGGTGCATCGGGTGCAGATTCTGCATGGCCGCGTGCCCTTACGGATCAAGGAGCTTCAATTTCAGAGATCCCCGGCCCTTTATAAAAAAGGAAGACCGGAATCCTGAATTCCCCACCCGGATGAAAGGGGTCGTGGAAAAGTGCAACTTCTGCGCGGAGAGACTGGCGGTAGGGAAAGAACCTGCATGCGTGGAGGCATCCGACGGAGCGATTGCCTTCGGGGATCTGAGTGATCCTGAGTCTTCGGTCAGGGAATTGCTGAAATCCAACTACACAATCCGTCGCAAACAGGGACTGGGTACAGGCCCTGCGGTTTACTATATTGTATAATTGAGCTGGGTACAGGACAATAAATCTTACACTCGCTCTTTATCTTGCTCTTTATCTTGCTCTTGCTCTTTATCTTGCTCTTGCTCTTGCTCTTTATCCTGAGCCGGGAGAGCCAAGATAAAGATAAAGATAAAGATAAAGATAAAGATAAAGATAAAGAGCAAGAGCAAGAGTAAGAGTAAGAGCAAGAGTAAGAGCTGTCCTGTACTCAGATAATTGAAAAATGAGGTGATTATGCTTGAAATTGCATTAAAAGGAAACAAGGGATACCTGAGATGGATGGGGGCGCTGGTTGTCATCATCGGCATCGGGTTCTCCTTTTATCTGTGGCAGTTGAAGTCCGGTCTGGGAATAACCGGGATGAGCAGGGATGTGTCGTGGGGTTTTTACATTGCCCAGTTCACCTTTCTTGTCGGGGTTGCAGCGTCGGCAGTGATGCTGGTTATCCCTTATTATCTGCATAATTATAAGGCGTTCGGCAAAATTACGATTCTGGGCGAGTTCCTGGCGGTCTCTTCTGTTACCATGTGCCTGCTTTTTATCATTGCCGACCTCGGGCAGCCGATGCGTGCATTGAATATGATACTGCATCCGACGCCGGGTTCCGTCCTTTTTTGGGATATGATCGTCTTAAACGGATATCTTTTTCTGAATATTGTCATCGGATGGAAGGTGCTCGAGGCGGAGAGGAACGAGGTTAAAGTTGACAGTTGGGTAAAGCCGCTGATCTATCTTTCTGTTCCCTGGGCAGTCAGTATTCACACGGTAACGGCGTATCTTTACTGCGGTCTGCCGGGCAGAGGCTTCTGGCTCACAGCCATACTTGCCCCGAGGTTTCTCTCCTCGGCGTTTGCAGCCGGCCCGTCCCTGCTGATTCTTCTGTGTCTTTTCATCAGGAAGATTACGAATTTTGATGCGGGCAAGGAGCAGATACAGAGCCTTGCCAAGATTGTCGCGTATGCAATTACGCTGAATGTGTTCTTCCTGCTGTGTGAGGTTTTCGTCGTTTTTTACAGTAACATACCGGAGCACAAGGATCATCTGACGTACCTCTTCGCGGGGATTCACGGACATGGCGTGCTGGTTCCGTGGATGTGGACATCTATCGCGCTGATGACTTTGGCGATTTTTCTGCTGATCTATCCCTCCACCAGAAAAGATGAGGGTGTTCTTGTTGTCGCCTGCCTGTGCGTGTTTGTCGGGACTTGGATTGACAAGGGCCTTGGCATGATCTCCGGGGGATTTGTCCCGAACCCGATGCATCATGTGAATGAATATGTGCCGACAGCCCCTGAAATCGTTATCACCATCGGCGTGTACGCGATAGGTGCCTTTGTCCTGTCTGCGCTGTTCAAGATTGCTGTGACAGTTAAAGAGGAAGTTTCCGTATAGAAAACGGATGATAAGGAGTTGAGGAGTTGGGGAGTTGGGGAGTTGGGGAGTTGAGGGTTAAGGTTAGGGGTTAAGGTTAAGGGATTCTCCTTGAAACGGTTAACCCTTAACCTAAAAAATGTGGGGATACCCCGGCAATTAAGGGTTTCTCCTTGCACACGGCCTTAACCGTTAAAACTTAACCTTAACCCTTAACTCCTTAACCCTTAACTCTT
>JAUCGI010000019.1 GCA_030378035.1 Desulfobacterales bacterium HSG2 | reverse complement strand
GAGCAAGCATAAGTGTATAAGAGAAAGCCGTAAACAGTAAACCGTAAACCGTAAACCGTAAACCGTAAACCGTAAACCGTAAACCGTAAACCGTAAACCGGAAACCGTAAACCGTAAACCGTAAACCGTAAACCGTAAACCGTAAACCGGAAACCGGAAACCGTAAACCGTAAACCGTAAACCGTAAACCGTAAACCGTAAACCGTAAACCGTAAACCGTAAACCGTAAACCGTAAACCGTAAACCGTAAACCGTAAACCGAATACATAGGAGACAAACTATGAATGAAGATTTTGAAAAACCCAAAATACTGATCGTGGATGACAATCCGGAGAACATCCATCTTCTTTCAAAGAACCTGGAAGATGATTATGAGGTGATGTATGCCACGGCCGGCGAGAAGGCTTTGGAGATCGTCTTTTCGGACGACCGTCCAGACCTGATCCTTCTGGACATCATGATGCCCGGGATGGACGGATATGAGGTCTGCGAAAGATTGAAAGCCGATGCCGGGACCCGGGAGATTCCGGTCATATTCCTCACCGCAAAAAGCCAGGCAGAAGACGAAACCAGAGGACTGGCACTGGGCGCGACCGACTACATCTCCAAGCCCTTCAGCATGCCCGTGGTGCAGGCCAGGATATCGGCCGCTCTTCGCCTGAAAACGGAGATGGACAGGCGCGTGATGCTGGCCCGGGAGCTTGAGGAGCTGAACAAAGACCTGGAGGCACGCGTAACGGAAAAAGTGGCGGAACTCAGGCTGGCCCATGAGGAGCTGAAAGTGAGTGAGAACAACTATCGATCCATTTTTGAGAATGCGGTGGAGGGGATTTACCGGAGCACGCCCGATGGCCGCTTTCTGACTGCAAGCCCCTCAATGGCAGGAATGCTCGGATATGATTCCCCCGAGGATCTGGTTACATCCGTCACCGACATCGGCCTGCAATGCTATGTGAACCCGGACGACCGCAAATCACTGATGCGCACGCTGACCGAAGACGGCGTGACAAGAGGGTTTGAAATCCGGATGAAAAAAAAGGATGCCGAGATCATCTGGTGCTCTGTCTCAGCCCGCCTCGTCCGTGATGAGCAGGGACAGGGGCTTTATATCGAGGGATTTTGTACGGATATCAGCAGGCAGAAAGATGCGGAACAGGCCCTCCGGGAAAGCCAGGCACAACTGCGGCATGCCCAGAAAATGGAGGCCGTCGGAACAATGGCCGGCGGAATCGCCCACGACTTCAACAACATCCTTTTCCCCGTGCTCGGTTATGCCGAAATGCTGTCAGACGACATTCCCGAAGACAGCCCCATGCGACCCGCTGTGAACGAGGTAATCAGAGGCACACTCCGGGCCGGGGATCTTGTAAAACAGATTCTCGCATTCACCCGTCAGGCGGATCAGGAAAACAGGCCGTTAAATATCCGGCCCGTTCTGAAAGAGGTCATGACGCTTTCCAGAGCAACGCTGCCGGCAACCATCGGAATCAGACAGGATACTGAGAACGCGTACGGCATGGTAATGGCGGACCCCACCCGGATTCATCAGATTGTCATGAATCTGATCACCAACGCGTTCCATGCAATGGAGGACGGCGGCACGCTGACAGTCACGCTCGGAGATGCCGACTTCACGTCTGACAGCCTGCCCGGGCCGGAACTCTCCCCGGGCCCTTATGTCTGCCTGACTGTGGCCGACACGGGTGTCGGCATGGATGCCGCGACAAGGGAAAAAATTTTCGATCCGTATTTCACCACCAAGGAACCGGACAGGGGGACCGGTCTGGGCCTTTCCGTCGTGCACGGCATTGTGAAAAGCTATGACGGCGGAATCGTGGTTGAAAGCGAACCCGGGAAAGGCACGTCGTTTCAGGTCTTTCTGCCCCGGATTGTATCTGAGGCCGGGAATAAGCCCGAGACAGAAAAAACATCTCTCAGGACCGGAAATGAACGGATTCTTCTGGTTGATGATGAGGAATCGATAGCAGGGATGCTCAGGCAGATGACAGAGCACCTCGGCTACCAGACCACCGCTCTGCACAGCAGCAGGGATGCGCTGGAAGCTTTCAGGTCGGGGCCTGACAATTTTGACATCGTCATCACGGACATGACAATGCCCGGCATGACCGGAGACCGCCTGACTGCTGAACTGAAGAAAATCCGGTCCGATGTTCCGGTCATTCTGTGTACCGGCTTCAGTGAAAAAATCGCAGGGCGCAGGGCATCCGAGATCGGAGTTGAAAGGGTGCTTATGAAACCGGTTGGCATGAGTGAGCTTGCGGATGCTGTGAGGGATGTCCTGGATAACCGGGGATGAAAACCTGAACCTGAAGTTGCCCGTAAATGAATGTTCCTGATTCTAACGCTTTTTGTGGTCTCGGGAAATATGACACCGGATTCCGGGATAAAACGGATATCCGTCCCCGGTCTGCTGTCATGTTTCCGGATTATGCCGGACCGGGAAAATCCGTTTCATCCCCCGGTCCGCTGTCATATTTCCCGGGACCACAAAATCTGTTAGAATTAGGAATGTTCACGTTCACGTTTACGGATTGGAGTATATTATGAAAGGAGAATTTGGAATGAATAAGAAGACTTATGTAACTTTATTGCTTATATTGTTTTTTGTCCTGGTTTCAGGCGTGCTGAAATATTTTTCCGAGAAACCTGACATAAAAATCGGGTTTGTCGCCGGGTTGAGCGGGCGCACCTCGGAACTGGGGATTTCAGAGAGAGCCGGCGCGTTGCTTGCCGTGGAAGAGATTAATGAGGCCGGAGGCATAAAAGGTCGGCATCTGGAACTCGTCATCAAGGATGATCAGAATGATCCTGATGTTGCCCGGAAGGTTGACAAAGAACTGATCGCTGAAGGTGTCGTTGCCATTATCGGACATGCGACAAGCACGATGAGCTTGAGTGTCATTGATCTTATGAATGAACAGGAAATGCTCATGATTGCTCCCACAGCAAGCACGACTCTGCTTTCAGGACTCGATGATTTTTTTATCCGAATTACGCCGGTCAGCGATGCGGAAATGAAGGCTCTTGCCCGGGTTGCCGTGCAAAGACTCGGGCTGAGGACCATGAGTGTCATATATGATCTGGCAAACAAAGGGCTGACAGAAGACAATTTAAAGGTATTTCAAACGACATACAAACAATTGAAGGGAAAGATTATCTCCAAAACGACATTCACATCCGGAACAGATACCGCATTTTCAGAACTTGTCCGAAACGCGTCACGCGTAAATGCGGATGGCATATTCATCCTGGCCGGTTCAATAGATGCAGCACTGATTTGTCAGCAAATCAGGAAGCTGAATACGAATCTTCCCATTCTCATGGCCGGATGGGCAACCACCTCGGACCTGATTCAACACGGCGGCAAAGCGGTTGAAGGTGTCAGATATGTCCAGGTCATAGACGTAAACAGCCGGGTGCCTGCCTTTTTACAGTTTGCGAAAAAACTGAAAAACAACTTCCGTCTTAACCCTAATTTTGGGGCAATCTATGCTTATCAGGCTGTGTATATGCTTCATACCGCCATGAAAAATATTTCCGATTATAACCCTGAGACATTGAAAAACGCCATCATCAGTCAGAAGGTGTTTCCCGGGTTGCAGCATGACCTTGTTATTGATGAATTTGGTGATGCAAAGGGAAATTTCGAGTTATTTACCATTAAAAACGGAAAGTACATAAAGGAGGAGTAAATCAATGATGCAAAACCATCAGCAACAGGGAAGTTACAGGATTTTTACTATTTTGCTCATCGTTCTCCTGGTTGCAGTGGTGCCGGGATGTGAGGAAAAAAAGCCTGTCAGGGTAGGATTTGCAGGAAGCTTCTCGAGCCGGTTTTCTGATATGGGAATAGCGGGTCGGAACGGGGTGCTTCTGGCAATTGAACAGATCAACGAATCCGGAGGACTTCACGGACGTCCGGTGAAGCTGATTGTCAAAGATGACCGGCATGACGCGGAGGTGGCGGTTCAGGTGGATAAGGAACTGATAGCGGAAGGTGTCGTCGCCATCATCGGACACATGACCAGTACAATGACAATGGCGGCTTACCCACTCATTAACAAAGAAAAGATTGTCATGATAAGCCCCACTACCAGTACTGACGAGCTGACAGGAATCGACGATTATTTTTTCAGAATAACATCTTCAAGCAAAACAACTTCGGATCAACTGGTCCGGCATGCTTTTAAAGTGATGGGGTTGCGAAAGATCAGTGGGGTGTATGATTTGTCAAACCAGGCATATACCGAAGGGTATTATCACGATTTCAAAACCGAATTCAAAGGCATGGGTGGGAAACTTGCCCCCGCGACGACCTTTGTCTCCGGAAATGAAGTCTCTTATTTTAAAATGGCTCAGAACCTGTTGGATGGCGATGGTGTGTTTATCATAGCAAGCACCGTTGATACAGCCATGATTTGTCAGCAGTTAAGAAAGCTCGACACAGAGATTCCCATTCTTTCCAGCGGATGGGCCAAAAAACCGGATATCCTCCGGCACGGAGGCCGCGCGGTGGAAGGTGTTATTTTCTCTCAGGCATTCAATGAGGAAAGTACACACAAAAATTATGTGCGGTTCAGACAGCAATTCAGGAAACGCTTTGGGAAAAAACCGAACTTTGTCGCGGCATACAGTTATGAAGCCGCACAACTGCTCTTTGCTGCGTTATCGGAAACTCAGGACGCGGTCCGGTTAAAAGATAACATTCTCAGACAGCGAACATTTTTCGGTCTTCAGGGAGATGTCAGAATAGATAAATATGGGGACCGTCAGCGCAGCGCATCCCTGGTAACCGTCAGGAATGGCAAATTTATCCAGATTGAATAAAAGAGGAGGATACATGCATCTCAGTCTCAGACATATCCTGACCTTTAATTTTCTCATGGCGGCGATTCTGCCCATTCTGCTCACAGGTCTGATCTCCTTACACGTTCTGACCATTCAGATGGAAAGAGAAATCAGCAACAAGAATTTTCTTTTGGCGAAATCCCTTGCCGGTGAGATCAAGCGATTTTTGGAAGAACCTTCGGGGCTTCTGAAACAAATAGAAGAGGTGACAGAAATAACCGCACTGATCAGGAAAGATCAGATAAACAGCTACTTGCATTCGATGAGCAAGAATTTTAAATTCTTTGACATGATTATGATACTGGATCACACAGGGAAAGTCAGATATCTCGCGCCTTATCATGAGGATTTTTATCTGCTTGACATGTCAGGTCAGGAGTTCTTTCAAATGAACGGAAAACTTCACAAACCCTTTTGGTCACCGACTTTTATTTCTCCACGGACCGGACAGCCGACCCTGACCCTGAGTCTGCCCTTGAAACAGGGGATGGTGGTCGGTTATCTGAACCTGTCGGCTCTGAACTCAGTCGTCGCCAAAATCAGGATCGGTTCCCGGGGGTATGCCGTTATTACGGACAGAGACGGAACATTTATTGCTCATCGGAATAAGTCGCTCATATCTCAGCGGAGAAACATCGGATATCTTTATGAAATCCAACCGAAGCGCTCCTTGCCGGCAGGCACCTTTGAATTTTTGTTTGAAGGAACAAACAGTCTTTGCAGTATGACAACGATTTCTCAGACAGGCTGGCTGGTTGGCATCGTGCAGCCGACAGATGAAGCCTTCCACGCTGTGAACAGAGTCAGAAATGTTATTCGGATCGGCACTCTCTCTGCAATCGTGTTTGCCATAATCATCGCCTTTTCCAGTCTGCGAAGAACGCTAAGTCCGTTATCACAGCTCGCCGAGGATTCCAAGCGAATTGCAGGCGGGGACTACACTTATGAGCCGCCGCCTGCTTCTTTCATGGAGACAGACAACCTGAGAGACAGCTTTGAAACCATGATTCATGCTGTCAAAACACGGGAAGATGAATTAAAGAGGCACAGGGATCGCCTTGAAGAAAAGGTGAGAAACCGTACCGCCCAATTGGAAGATGCGAAGAATACAGCCGAATCCGCCAACAAAGCCAAAAGTGAGTTTTTAGCCAGAATGAGCCATGAGATCAGAACGCCGATGAACGGCATCATCGGACTGACCGGCCTGGTTCTCAAATCGGACCTGACCTCCCGGCAGGAGGATTATCTGAAAAAGGTCAGCCAATCTTCGGATCATCTCCTGGACATCATTAACGATATCCTTGATTTTTCCAAAATCGAGGAGGGAAAACTGGAGATTGACGCCACGGATTTCATGCTGAATCATGTGATCAGCAGGGTCGCCGATATCACAGGAGAGAGAGCCGCCGAGAAAAAGGTCGAGCTGTTTTACGTCATTGACAGGGCGGTTCCCCTGTCCCTGAGAGGTGATCCGCTCCGGCTGAACCAGATACTCATCAACCTGATGGGCAATGCGGTCAAATTCACGGAAAGGGGTGAAATTATCCTTAAGGTGCAGTTGTCTGATAAGCCGGGGAGTGAAAACAATGTGGAACTTCTTTTCTCTGTCCGGGATACCGGGATCGGAATTTCTCCCGAAAGGATCGAGGCCATGTTCCGACCCTTCACCCAGGCAGATGGTTCAGTCACACGGAAATACGGAGGCACAGGTCTGGGGCTCTCCATCTGCCGGCAACTGGTGAGCCTGATGGGGGGGCGGATATGGGCGGAAAGCACCGTGGTGTCTGAGCCTGCCGAAGAGGTGTCTGAGCCTGCCGAAGAGGTGTCTGAGCCTGCCGAAGAGGGAGGGGGAAGCACCTTCTGTTTCACGCTTCCTTTCACACTTCAGTCTGAGGAAAGGCGGCGTGTCCTGCTTGCCCCCGAGGATGTGAGGGGCCTGAAAGTGCTGGTGGCCGATGACAGCGAGGCGGCCCGGATCATTTTCAGGGACATGCTTGAGGCGTTCGGCAGCTTTCAGGTGACGGTTGCGGATTCGGGAAAGGATGCCCTTGACAAACTGAGAGAAGCGTTATATGATAAGCCTTATGACTTGGTTATCCTGGACTGGAGGATGCCGGAGACGGACGGGTTCGGGGTTGCCCGGCAGATCAGAAGCGATCCCCTGTTTGTGAGAGAGGGGGCCATGCCGAGGATCATCATGGTGACCATGTACGGACGCGGGGAGGTTTTCCGGCGGACAAAAGCCGGAGAGACCGGAATAGACGCTTTCCTTCAGAAGCCTGTCAGCTCGTCCGAGATGTTCAACTCGGTCATGGAGGTTTTCGGCCGTGAGGATGCCCTTGTGCCCGGAGAGAAAACCGGGACAGAAGAAATCGGTTCCGAATCCCTCGCGGGCATCAGGGGCGCCAGGGTCCTGCTGGCCGAGGACAACGAGATCAACCGGAATGTAGCGACAGCCCTGCTGGACGGGGCCGGTCTGATCACGGACGTGGCGGAAAACGGGCGGGAGGCAGTGGAAATGCTGGGAACCGGAGCCGGTGATGCGGCGCCTTTGTATGACATTGTGCTGATGGACATCGAAATGCCGGAGATGGACGGACACGAGGCCACGCGGCTCATACGCAGGACACCGGAATTTGACGATCTGCCCGTCATCGCCATGACGGCCCATGCCATGAAGGGGGACCGGGAGAAATGTCTGGATGCCGGCATGAACGACTATCTGGCCAAGCCCGTTGACGAAGAGCAGTTGTACGCGGTCCTATGCAAATGGATAAAACCCGGGGAAAGGGAGATTCCCGAAGGGTTTCAGGAACCTGAGAAACGGACACCAGAATCCGGGGCGGGGCTTCCCGGCGATCTGCCCGGCATCGATCTGAAAGCCGCCCTGAGACGGGTCAGGGGAGACGCCGGGCTGCTGAGGATGATGCTGGGGAGTTTCCTGGAAAAGTACGAACACGCAGCCGGCGAAATCGGAACGCTTCTGGACGGAGGCAACATCCGCGATGCCCAGAAGCTGACCCACGCCATAAAGGGCGTTTCGGGCAATCTGTGCGCGGATGCCCTTTTCATAGCGGCCCGGGAACTGGACACCGCTCTCAGAGAGGAGAAAACAGAGGAGGCCGGGCCTCTGCTGGAGGTGTTTGCACGGGAACTGACACAGTTCACCGATGCCCTGAAAACCCTGAACCCGGATAACCAGGATGAGGAATCAGCAGGAACAGCCTGTCAGAAGGAGAATGAGGACGCGGACCTGTCCCGGGCCGTTGAAATTCTGGCAGAGATGACCGCCCTCCTTGAAAAGAACCGGTTGAGCGGCTGGCGGCTTCTGGAACCTCTGCTGACTCTGCTTCCGGATTCCGAATTCCGGCAGGAGAAAGCCGCACTGAGAAAAGCCATGGCCGCACTGGATACGGAAGGGGGACTCTCTGTTCTGCTGAAAGTGAGTGATAAACTTGATGTTTGATGTTTGGTGTTTGGTGTTTGGTGTTTGATGTTTGCTGATTATAACGCCTTTTGGGGAACTTTGTTTCCAGAGGCACCGCCCCTGTCATTCCGGGCAAAAATGATAAAAATCGGCAGGATTTTTATCATTTTTGACCCGGAATCCACCTGCTCCCCAAAAGGCGTTATAATCAGGATGTTTGATGCTTGATGTTTCGTGATCGCATTATCTTAAAACCCATATGAATTAAAGGAGGAAATTATGAAACGCTTTATTGTTTGCAGTCTGCTCATTTGGAGCATTTTCTGCTTTGCGGGACCGCTGTCCCTGAACGCTTCTGAAAAGGCAATCCCTGTTCTGAGCTATTATGATTTCGGTCCGTTCGTCACCGGAGAAAATCAGGGGTTCGCATACGAATTTGTCAGGCTCCTGAACAAACACGCCGCACCCAAATTCAAATTTCAGTTGAAACACTGGCCCCGGAAGCGAATTGACATTTTTCTGAAAACACAGCAGGGAGCAGTGCTTTTCGTGAATCCGAAATGGATGAAGGATATAAAAAAAGAGAAGTATCTGTGGACGCCCACATTTCTCACAGACCGGAATGAGGTGATTTCACGAGCGGATCGGAAAATTGTTTTTAATGGTGCGGACTCTCTGAAAGGATTGAAACTGGGCGGAATTCTGGGGCGGAAATATCACGGGCTTGAAGAAGCGTTTGTCCGGGGTGATATCATTCGTGAAGATGTGCGTTATGAAAGACAGAACCTTAAAAAAGTTATTTCCGGGAGGATTGATGTCACAACTCAGCCCATGACAGTGGCAAAATACCTGATTAGGGATATGGGACTGAAGGGAAAATTTTTCTTTTCTCCGACACCCCTGCATTCTTCCACACGGCATATTCTTGTCACCGGACAGCTCGGAGATGTCCATGAATTTTTGTCTGAATTTGTGAGGAATCTCTCTGATAATTCTGAATGGAAAAACATTGTGAGGAGATACGAGCTTCAATAAGCAGAAATTTGTGTCAGCAGACCAGCGTTCCCAAACCGGATTTGGGAACGCTGAAACAACATGGGGGAATAGATGAGTATCATTGCAAAACTCTGGGAAAACAGCATTCAGACAAAGATAGGATTGTCTCTCATCGCTGTCACCACCATCGTTTTAACCGTATTCGGAATTTATCAATATTTCGACCATAAATCCAGGAAATTGGCAGAGATTGATCAACTTGCGGAAATTACGACAAACAGGCTGAGAAAGAACCTGATACTGTCAGTATGGAACTATGATGAAAAACAGGTGGAGGAATCTGTCACTTCTGAAATGAATGAAAAAAGAATATACGCTGTTCTGATCAGGGAAACTCAGGAAAATACAATCCTGACAGCAAAGAAAAGAAACAAGAAATGGCAGATCGTCGAAGCCGGGTCTGAGATTTCAGATGACCTTGTCATAAAAAGCAAAGACATCGTGAAAAAGAATGCAAAAATAGGCGTTGTATCAGTCTATTTCACTAAAAAATTTATGAGACAGGATCTGAGACAGGAGATAATAAAAATAACCCTGATCACCATATTTCTGGATATCGCTCTGCTGTTTTTTCTTATGCTGATTATACGGAAAAATTTACTCAGCCCCTTGGATATTCTTGTCAGGGGAGTAAGACATCTTGCAAAAGGAGAGCTTGATTTCCGAATTGAAATTCGGTCTCGGGATGAACTCGGAAGGCTTGCGGATTGCTTCAATATGATGGCAGGCGAACTTTTTCGCAATCATATCAAGTTAAATGATGAAATTGCGGAGCGCAAAAAAGCGGAAGAAGAACTGAGGAAGAGCGAGGAACGATTCCGCAATCTGTTTGAAAACAGTCCGGTCTCTCTGTGGGAAGAGGACTTCTCCGAGGTGAAATCCTATCTCCGAAGCCTGAAAGATGATGTTGGCGACAACATTGAACAATATCTGGCAGATCACCCGGAAGTGCCCGCCCAGTGTGCCGAACGGATCAGAATCACTGACATCAACCAGGCTTCTCTGAAACTCCACGGCGCAAAGACCAAGGAAGAACTGTTTGAAAATCTTACGGCAACCTTCACCCCGGACTCCTGGCAGGCGTTCAGGAAAGAGCTTGTGGCAATTTGGGAAGAGAGGCATCAGATCGAAACGGAGGCGGTTGTTCAGACTCTGGACGGAATGCCCCGGTATGTCAGCCTCCGGTGGCAGGTTTCTCCGGGACACGAGGAAACGCTGTCCAGCGTACTGGTCTCCCTCACCGATATCAGCGAGCGAAAAAAATCCGAAGACAGACTGGCCGCCATAAACATCCGTCTGGAAGAACTGGTGGATGAAAGAACAAGGGACTTGGCGAAAAGCATGGAAGAGGCCAGAGCAGCCAGCCATGCCAAGAGTGAGTTTCTTGCCAACATGTCCCACGAAATCCGCACCCCCATGAACGCAATTCTCGGGTTCTCAGAAATTATGAAAGCCAGGGTCAGTGACCCCAAATTATCTCATTATCTTGAGTCCATTCACACCAGCGGCAAGTCTCTGCTGAGTCTGATCAATGACATACTCGATCTCTCCAAGGTGGAGGCAGGCAAACTGAAGCTGGAGTATTCGGCTGTCTCTCCTCAGCGGCTTTTCAATGAGATGCGGACCCTGTTCTCTCAGAAAATAAAAGAGAAAGGGCTGGATCTGATTATTGATATTCCCTCTGAGATGCCCGAAGCTCTGCTCCTTGATGAAGCCCGTCTGCGGCAGATTCTGATCAATCTGATCGGAAATGCCGTCAAATTCACAGACACAGGACACATCCGGCTTTCAGTCGGTTATCGCTGCCCGGGTGACATCCGGCACAGCGCCCTTGATTTCATTTTCTCTGTGGAAGACACCGGAGCGGGAATCCCCGAGGATCAGTGTGAGTCCGTGTTCGAAGCCTTTTCCCAGGCAAAGGGGCAGAAATTTTCAAAATTCGGCGGCACCGGCCTCGGACTGACCATCACCAGACATCTGATTGAAATGATGGATGGCAGGATCACCGTTTCAAGCGAAGTCGGCAGAGGCACTCTGTTCAATATTATCATAAAGGAGGTGGAAGTCGCATCAGCAGATGCCCTGACAGCCAGCCGGGAAAAACAGGCCGACTTTGATTCGATAATGTTTGAACAAGGCACAATCCTGATCGCGGATGACATTGATTACAACAGGGAGCTTGTCACGAGCTTTTTTGAGGGGTATGACCTTACCCTGCTGGAGGCGGAAAACGGCAGGGAGGCAATCGAGAAAGCCAGAGAACTTCGCCCGGATCTGATTCTGCTGGACATGAAGATGCCGGAGATGGACGGATACGAGGCCGCGGCCGTTCTCAGGAAAGAGGATGATCTGAAAGAGATTCCGGTGATCGCCGTGACAGCCTCGGCAATGAGGGAAGATGAGGAGATGATAAAAAAATTATGTGATTCCTATCTGAGGAAACCCGTCAGCAGGGCAGACCTTGTTTCGGAGGTGATGAAATTCCTGCCCCACACAGTGACAAAGAGGGAACCCGCTGTCTCCGAAATCGCGCCGCGGGCAGTTGCTGAGGGAACAATGATTCCGCCGCCGGCTGAGGAGATGGAAATCCTGTATGACCTGACAATGAGCGGAGATATGGACGGAATACTGGAATTCACAATTCACCTGGAACAAATGGGTTCGCAATACAGTCCCCTTGCCCGCGAACTGCGGGAATTGGCCAGGGGCTTTGAGGACATCCGGCTTTTAAAACTGGTCAGACAATATATGGAGGAAAAGAAATGATCGGAATGAGGAAATACAAAACAAAATTCGATTCCGTTAAGGGCGTCGTGCTGATTGTTGATGACAATCCAGCCAATCTGGAGGTCATTACTGATTATTTGAAAGATTGTGGTTTCAGGATACTGATAGCCGGCAATGGTGAGATCGCGCTTGAACGGGTGAATCATTCCCGTCCCGACATTATCCTGCTGGATGTCATGATGCCGGGAATAGACGGCTTTGAAACATGCCGCAGGTTAAAATCCGATGAAGATACCAGAGATATTCCGGTAATTTTCATGACCGCGCTGGCCGAGACAGAAGATAAGGTCAGAGGTTTCTCGGCAGGAGCGGTTGATTATCTCACCAAGCCGGTGCAGAAAGAAGAACTTGTGGCGCGTGTCACCACGCATCTGCGGCTGCGAAAACTGACCGAACAGTTGGAACATACGGTTCAGCAGCGCACCCGCGAACTGACAGCGGCCAATCAGCAACTTACCCGGGAAATCGCCGAGCGGGTGCGGGCGGGGGAAGAACTCCGAACAGCCAAAGAAACCGCCGAAGCCGCCAACAAAGCCAAAAGCGTGTTTCTGTCCAATATGTCCCATGAACTGCGAACTCCCATGAATGCCATTTTAGGCTTTTCGCAACTGCTGGGCCACAGCACGAATCTCGACCCGGAGGAACAGAAAAATCTGGGAATCATTCGCCGCAGCGGGGAACTTCTGCTGAACCTCATCAACGATGTGCTGGACATGTCGAAGATCGAGGCAGGCCGCGCTGTTCTCACAGAGAAAGACTTCGATATGTATTGCCTGCTGGATGGCATTGAAGATATGTTCCGCCTGAAAGCCGAGGAAAAAGGGCTGCGGCTGGTTTTTGAATGCGATGCCGGTGTCCCCCGATATGTGCGGGCGGATGAGGGCAAATTGCAGCAGGTGTTGGTGAACCTGTTCAGCAACGCGGTCAAATTCACCCAGGAAGGCGGAATAACGCTTAAAGTGATTAACATGACCACTGTTGAGGAGGATGATCTTCAATCTCAGATCTCAGATCTCAGATTTGCAATTTCCGATACCGGTCCCGGAATCGCCCCTGATGAACTGGACAGCCTGTTCGATGCCTTCGCACAGACCGAAACCGGACGGAAATCCCAGGAGGGGACGGGACTGGGACTGCCCATCAGCCAGAAGTTCGTCCGAATGATGGGTGGCAACATCACCGTTGAAAGCGGGGTCGGCAGAGGCACTGTTTTCAGGTTCGGGATTCAGGCGGAGACGGCGGAAGGCGCAAAGATCGAAACTGCACAATCGGAAAGACGCGTCATTGCGCTTGCGCCGGATCAGCCATGCCGCCGGATTCTGATCGTTGACGACGAGGAGAGCAACCGGTTGCTGCTGGTCAAATTATTGGCCCTGCCGGGTTTCAAACTCCGCGTGGCTGAAAACGGCAAAGAGGCGGTGGAAATATGGGAGGAATGGGCGCCTCATCTGATTCTCATGGATATGCGGATGCCGGTCATGGACGGTTTTGAAGCGACAAAAAGGATAAAGGCCGCTGCAAGAGGCCGGGCCGCGGTGATCATTGCCGTGACAGCCGGCGTATTTGAAGAGGATCGGGCTGTCGTGCTGTCCGCGGGATGCGATGATTTTATGTGCAAGCCGTTCAATGAGTCGGAGATATTCGACGTGATACAAAAACATCTGGAGGTGCAATATGTTTATGATAAGCCTGCCCGAAAACCGGAAGCCCGGGAACAGGATCGGACTCTGCTCACCGCGGATGCCCTGGTCACCCTGTCCGCCGAACCGGGGCAGGATGCCGCTCTTGCCGATGCGCCGGAGGCCCCGGGCCGTGAGGATGTCCTTGTGCCACGGGAGACAGATGAAATGGAAGAAGCTGGTTCGGAAGCTCTCGCAGGCATCAGGGGGGCCAGAATCCTGCTGGCCGAGGACAACGAAATCAACCGGAAGGTCGCGGTTGCCATGCTGGAGGGGGCCGGACTGATCACGGAGGTGGCGGAAAACGGCAGGGAGGCGGTGGAAATGCTGGGAACCGGGGCCGGTGATGCGGCACCTTTGTATGACGCGGTGCTGATGGACATCGAAATGCCGGAAATGGACGGACATGAGGCTACCCGGATCATACGCGGGATACCGGAATTTGACGATCTGCCCATCATCGCCATGACCGCTTATGTCATGAGGAGGGACCAGGAGAAATGTCTGAATGCGGGCATGAACGACTATCTGACCAAGCCCGTTGACGAAGAGCGGTTGTACGCGGTCCTCTGCAAATGGATAAAACCCGGGAAAAGGGAGATTCCCGGAGCGTTTTCGGAGCGTGGGAAACTGACGCCCGAATCCGGGGCCGGGCTTCCTGACGACCTGCCCGGCATCGATCTGAAAACCGTCCTGAAGCGGGTCAGGGGAGACGCCGGGCTGCTAAGGATTATATTGGGGAGTTTCCTGAAAAAGCATGAACATGCGGCCGGCGAAATCGGAACGCTTCTGGACCGGGGAAAGCTCCGGGATGCCCGGAAGCTGACCCACGCCATAAAGGGGGTTTCGGGCAATCTGTGCGCGGATGCGCTTTTCGCTGCGACCCGGGATCTGGACACTGCCCTCAGAGAGGAGAAAGCAGAGGAGGCCCGGCCTCTGCTGGAGGTGTTTGCCGGGAAACTGGCGCAGCTCACCGATGCCCTGAAAACCCTGAATCCGGATGAGGAATCCACAGAAACAGCCTGTCAGGAGGAGGAAGCGGATCTGTCTCAGGCCCGGGAAATCCTGACGGAGATGACCGCCCTGCTTGAAAAGAACCGCCTGAACGCCTGGCGGCTTCTGGAGCCTCTGCTGAACCTGCTTCCGGATTCCGAATTCCGGCAGGAGAAAGCCGCACTGAGAAAAGCCATGTCCGCACTGGATACGGAAAGGGGGATATCTGTTTTAATGAAACTGAGTCAAAAACTGAATGTTTCTTTCAAGTAAGGGAATGATGATTAACTGATACGCAATATTCATGCTGAACAGTATTGCTAAAAAACGATAGTTCAGGAGGAAAAATGCCAATAAATACAACCGATCACTCTGACAGTGTGACTGTCAGCCCGTCAGGCTATTCAGACAAGCCTGAGATTTCAGATGAGATCATTGCCAAATGGCAACAGATTGTTGATATGATTGCTGAAATCATTAACGTGCCTACCGGAGTCATTACGAAAGTTGTTAAGTCGGAATCGGAACTTGAAGCGTTTGTTACAAATGTGTCGGAAGAGAACCCGTTCGCAATAGGAGACCGATGGAAATTAAACACCGGAATGTACTGCGAATATACGATGGCGCATCGGGAACAGACATTGGTTCCGGATGCTCTTGCAGACCCTGAGTGGGAGAATAATCCGGATGCCGAACTTAATCTGGTGGCTTACTTAGGCGTTCCTATTACATGGCCTGACGGAGAAATGTTTGGAACACTTTGTGTTTTGGATAATAAGGAAAATCAGTTTGCTGATGTTTATCAACAGTTGTTGCACCAATTCAGGCTGACAATTGAAGCTGATATGATGCAGACTATTCAAATGCAGGAATTGGAAAACACTCTGCAAGAACTGGGCAAAGCAAAAGAAGCGGCCGAAACCGCAAACCAGGCCAAAAGCGAATTTCTGGCCAATATGAGCCACGAACTCCGCACCCCCATGAGTGCCATTCTCGGTTTCTCCCATATCATGTCTCATGACACCGATCTTTCAGCTCGTCAGCGGGAAAACCTGGGTATCATCTGTCGCAGCGGAGATCACCTGCTCTCCCTGATCAATGATGTTCTGGAAATGTCAAAGATCGAAGCCGGACGCACGACTCTGAACGAAACCGGCTTTGATCTTCACGATATGCTGAAAAGTGTGGGGGAGATGATCGGTATCCGTGCCGAAGCCGGGGATTTGCAGTTTCTTCCGGAGTATCATTCCGACCTGACACAATACATCAGAACGGATGAGGGCAAGCTGCGTCAGATACTGCTCAACCTCCTGGGGAACGCAGTCAAGTTTACCAAGGAGGGGGGCGTCACCTTAAGGGCTGAAACCGGGCCGGAGGGCAGAATTGATTTTGAAGTTGAGGACAGCGGTGCGGGGATCGCGGAGGATGAGCTGGAGACGCTCTTTGATCCCTTTGTGCAGACCGCCAGCGGGAGAGAGAGCCATGAGGGAACAGGGCTAGGTCTGTCCATCAGCCGGAAGTTTGTCCGACTGATGGGAGGTGATATTACGGTTTCCAGTCAGCCGGGGCGGGGAACCCTTTTCAAATTCCACATTGTCGCCGAACCCGCGAATCCCGATGAGATCATCAGGAAGCAGAAACCCCGCCGGATCACAGGATTGGAACCGGGGCAGCAGAGTTGGCGGATTCTGAGTGTGGAGGATAAGCCGGACAACCGGCTGCTGCTTCGCCGACTGCTGCAATCTGCGGGTTTTGAGGTGCTGGAAGCCTCGGACGGCAAGGAGGGGGTCGAAAAATTCAGAGCGGAAAAAACCGATTTCATCTTTATGGATATGCGGATGCCTGTCATGGACGGATATGAGGCGGTCAGAGAGATCCGTAAGATTGAGGAGACGGAATTCCGACAGATTGGCAAAATGAGCCATGTTCCCATCACGGCCCTGACCGCCAGTGCCTTTGAGGAGGAGCGGGAACGGGTTCTGTCCGCGGGGTGTGATGATTTTATCCGCAAACCTTTCCGGGAATCGGAAATTTTTGAAGTCATCTCCCGACATCTCGGTGTCAGGTATGTCTGTGAGGAGGAAGATATCCGGGAAGCTTCCGCGGTTCAGGAGCTGAGTCATGACGATTTTTCCGGTCTGCCGGATCAGTGGCTCAAAGATCTTTATAAAGCGGCGGTCGCCGGGAATCTCAGTGCCCTCATGGAAATGAGTGACCAACTGGGACCGGCGTATTCGGAGCTGGCGGAGAAGTTGAAAATTCTGGTTGAAAATTTTCAGTCCGATAAAATCAGCGATCTGCTCATGAAGTTTCGGGAGAGTACGGAGGGAAAAAAGTAAGATGAATGATTCAAAAGCGCGTATTCTGGTAGTTGATGACAATGTGAATAATCTGAAACTGCTGACAAATCTTCTCACGGAGCACGATTATCAGGTTTATTTCGCCACGAACGGGACCCGTGCCCTGCTGGCGGTTCAGACAGAACCCCCGGATCTGATTCTGTTGGATGTGACAATGCCGGATATGGACGGCTATGAAGTCTGTCAGCGGTTAAAATCTGATCCGGGTACACGGGATATCCCTGTCATTTTTATCACCGCCAGACACGAAATCGGCGATAAGATGAGAGCTTTTTCCGCGGGCGGCGTGGATTATCTGACCAAACCTTTCGAGGCGGAGGAAGTGATCGCGCGGGTGAAAACGCATCTCACCATTAATTCCCTGAAACGCCAGTTGCAAAAGGCAAATGAGACCTTGGAGGAAAAAGTCCGGATCCTGGCAAAAACCACGGAAGAGGCCAGGGCCGCCAACAAAGCCAAGAGTGAGTTTTTAGCCAGAATGAGCCATGAAATCAGAACACCGATGAACGGCATCATCGGTCTGACTGGCCTGGTTCTCAAATCGGACCTGACCCCCCGGCAGGAGGATTATCTGAAAAAAGTCCGCGAATCTTCCGCTCATCTCCTGAACATCATCAACGACATCCTTGATTTTTCCAGGATCGAGGAGGGAAAACTGGAGATTGATGATAGGGACTTCATGCTGAGCCATGTGATCAGCAAAGTGGCCGATATCATCGGGGAGAGAGCCGCCGAAAAAAATGTCGGGCTGTTTTACATCATTGACAAGGCGGTTCCCCTGTCCCTGAGAGGTGATCCGCTCCGACTGAACCAGATCCTCATCAACCTGGTGGGCAACGCGGTCAAATTCACGGAGAAGGGTGAGATTGTCATCAGGGTGCGGGTGACTGACAGACCGATGCCTGAGAACGAGACGGAGCTTCTTTTCTCTGTCCGGGATACCGGGATCGGAATCTCTCCCGAAAAGATTGAGACCCTGTTCGACCCCTTCACCCAGGCGGACGGTTCCGTGACACGGAAATACGGCGGCACCGGTCTGGGACTCTCCATCTGCCGGCAACTGGTGAATCTGATGGGGGGGCGTATATGGGCGGAAAGCACCGTGGTGTCCGAGCCTGCCGCGGTCTCTGAGCCTGCCGCGGTCTCTGAGCCTGCCGAAGAGGGAGGGGGAAGCACCTTCTGTTTCACCCTTCCCTTCGCACTTCAGTCCGAGGAAAGGCGGCATGTCCTGCTTGCCCCCGAGGATGTGAGGGGCCTGAGGGTGATGGTGGTCGATGACGACGAGGCGGCCCGGATCATTTTCAGGGACATGCTTGAGGCGTTTGACAGCTTTCATGTGACGCTGGCATCTTCGGGAAAAGAAGCCCTTGACAAACTGAGAGGAGCGTTATATGATAAGCCTTATGACTTGGTTATCCTGGACTGGAGGATGCCGGACACGGACGGGTTCGGGGTTGCCCGGCAGATCAGAAGCGATCCCCTGTTTGTGAGAGAGGGGGCCATGCCGAAGATCATCATGGTGACCATGTACGGACGCGGGGAGGTTTTCCGGCGGGCAAAAGCCGGAGAAACCGGAATAGACGCTTTCCTTCAGAAGCCTGTCAGCTCGTCCGAGATGTTCAACTCGGTCATGGAGGTCTTCGGCCGTGAGGATGCCCTTGTGCCCGGAAAGAAAACCGAGACAGAAGAAATCGGTTCCGAATCCCTCGCGGGCATCAGGGGCGCCAGGATTCTGCTGGCCGAAGACAATGAAATCAACCGGAATGTGGCGGTTGCCATGCTGGAGGGGGCCGGACTGATCACGGAGGTGGCGGAAAACGGCCGGGAGGCGGTGGAAATGCTTCGGCGTGAGATCAGACTTCGGCGAGCTCAGTCGAGTCGTCGAACGCCGGGAACCGGGGCCGGTGATGCGGCACCTTTGTATGACCTTGTGCTGATGGACATTGAGATGCCGGAGATGGACGGACACGAGGCCACGCGGATCATACGCGGGACACCGGAATTTGACGGTCTGCCGGTCATTGCCATGACCGCCCATGCCATAAAGGGAGACAGGGAGAAATGTCTGGATGCGGGCATGAACGACTATCTGACCAAGCCCGTTGACGAAGAGCGGCTGTACACGGTTCTCTGCAAATGGATAAAACCCGGGAAAAGGGAGATTCCCGAAGGGTTTCAGGAACCTGAGAAACGGACACCAGAATCCGGGGCGGGGCTTCCCGGCGACCTGCCCGGCATCGATCTGAAAACGGCCCTGAGACGGGTCAGGGGAGACGCGGGGCTGCTGAGAATGATGCTGGGGAGTTTCCTGGAAAAGTACGAACACGCGGCCGCCGAAATCGGAACGCTTCTGGACCGGGAAAAGCTCCGGGATGCCCAAAAACTGACCCACGCCATAAAGGGGGTTTCGGGCAATCTGTGCGCGGATGCGCTTTTCGCCGCGGCGCGGGATCTGGACACCGCCCTCAGACAGGAGAAAACAGAGGCGGCCCGGTCTCTGCTGGAGGTGTTTGCCCGGAAACTGGCGCAGTTCACCGATGCGCTGAAAACCCTGAATCCGGATGAGGAATCCACAGAAACAGCCTGTCAGGATGAGGAAGCGGATCTGTCTCAGGCCCGGGAAATTCTGACGGAGATGACTGCCCTGCTTGAAAAGAACCGCCTGAACGGCTGGCGGCTTCTGGAGCCTCTGCTGAACCTGCTTCCGGATTCAGAATTCCGGCAGGAGAAAGCCGCACTGAGAAAAGCCATGGCCGCACTGGATACGAAAGGGGGGATCTCTGTTCTGATGAATATAAAATCGACTTTGCCTAACGGGTAAAAACTTTTGTCGCATTACTTAATACAAACCTTTAAAATCGCCGCCACAAACCGAGCATTCCGTTCAGGCACAGTGGGATGCGATGTTACTTTGACAAGGAGGAAATCATGTTTGGAAATCGGAAAGTATGGAAGATCGCAGAATTCACAATGGTCATTATTATTGTATTTCTGTTTGCAGAAAGCAGGCAGCACTTGCAGGCAGAAGAGCCTCTGAAAATCGGTGTTCTGACAGATATTACCGGTCCCGCCGGAGTTTTGTGCGGAACTGACCCTGATGCGGTAAGAATGGCGATTCATGATTTCGGAGGAGAATGGGCAGGCAAGAAAATAGAAATGATTGTTCGTGACATGAAGGGACAGGTGGCAATGGCTGTGGAAATGGCTGAGGAATTATACGAACACAAAAAAGCGGATGTTATTCTGGGTGCCCCATGGTCATCCGTTGCCATAGCAGTAAGCAAAGTAGCCCTTTCTTATAAAAAACCGTTAATAATTGGCAGTGCATATACCTCACAACTTATAGAAGACAAATGTAACAGATACACCTTTTTGTGGGGTTTCAATAATTATGCGTATTCTGCTGCTCTTGCAAATTGGATGACAAAGCAGATAAAAGGAAGACACATATACACTTTTACCCAGGATTATGCAGCGGGTCATACCATGCTCAGGAATTATCTTGAACACCTCAGGCCTGGAAATTTTCTGCATACCGGAAACAGCATGATTCCGAGAGGAACAAAAGATTTCTCGCAATATTTTCTGGCTGCACTGAAAACCAAACCGGATGCCCTCCTGAATATAACCGTTGTGATAGATCAGATGATGGCTGCAAAACAGGCAAAAGAAATCGGTTTGAAAAAAATGGGGATACCTGTGTTACATGGTTCGGTAACTTTTGAGTTCATAGTAAAATCCGCCACATCTGCCTTTGCAGGAGATCGTTTTGTCACACCATGGTATTGGAAACACAATATGAGCAATCCTGAATCAGCGGATTTCATCAGTACATGGAGAAAGGAATTCAAACGCCCGCCGTATTATGTGCAAGCTATGATGTACAGTGGTGCAAGGCAATATCTTAATGCAGTAAGACGGGTCGGAAGCAAAGATTCTCATAAGGTAATCAAAGCTCTTGAAGGACATGCTTTCAAAGATATATTCGGCCATTCGGAAATCTATGCTGAGAATCATCAGAAAGTCAGTGATCTTCACATTGTGCAGGTCAAAGTTCCCGGTCCCAAAGATGATGCATGGGATTTTTTTGATCTGGTTGGAACGATTCCGTTTACCAAAGCTTTTCGTGATCCTAAAACCACAGGCTGTAAAATTGGCGGATTTTGACTCTTGAAACTGATCCGTCGATTTATATGCGATTACTGTGTACAGGACAAAAAACTTCGGATGTCTGAAAAACGCACTCTGTCATTCCGGGCGGAAATGCCGGGAATCGTTCCCTGAGCCTGTCGAAGGGTTCCGACCCGGAATCCACTTTTTGCCCTGTACTTAGATGCGATTATTTCGGCAGATAAATAAGTTCCGTGATCCGAATCAGGCATATAGGAGGATTTATGAATATCAAATGGCGATTCACCATCAGTATGCTGGGCATGGTGGTTTTTACCATGCTGACCTCAATCATAATTGTATCCGTGATTGTCAACAGGCAAAATAAGAATGAATCCAATCAGCGTCTCCAACATGCTTTTGACATTGTGGCAGATGACATTATGCTCAGACGGGAAAAGGTTTTGTCCAATGCCAGGCAAGTGACAGAGATGAATGAGATGGGCACAAAACTCAGTCTTTTGCAGGAGTATAAATTTGAAGATGACATATCACTGACCATGCATACACGCCATCAGATTATTGCTGACATTTATAATATCGGCGTGACAAGCAAATCAGGAAAAATTGCCATTTATGATATTGAGGGCGATATTGTCGCTTTCAGCTATTTTGCGCCGAAAGGCGGGTTTGTGGGCTATCGTCAGATATTGCCTGCCAATGAACACGGATACAGAAAAATTCCGGTGGAACACGAAAAAAATTTGGATGCTGTCAGCAGCATATCAGGCAGAGTTGTCAAAGAACTGAAGGAGATTCAGACACACTTTGAAGGAGATATTCCCAAAAAGGAAACCGTCAGGTTTGAACTTGTGGATAATTTTATCGGTCTTATTGCTTATGCTCCGATAATGAGGAGTCTGTTCGATATTCAAAAAATGAAAATTGAAAAACAACCTGTCGGTTTTGTAAAAGTGGTTCAGGTTCTTGATCAGTCCTTTGTTGAGAAACTGTCTTATCTGACAGATACGAAGATAAATGTTTTTCTCAGACAGAAACTCAGTGTGGGTGTGCTGGCAGATCAGAAAACGCCTGATATTAAATTCGATGCCTCCGGACAGGGCCGGGATATCAGGAAACAGGAAATGATCTTCGGTTATGCCACTGTCGGGGAGACTGACTATTATCAGGGACTCGTGCCTGTTTACGCTGATTCGGGACTGATCGGCAGCATTCAGACATTGTATTCCATGGACATAGCCAAAAAAAACACCTTTCAGATGATTCTGCTGCTAAGTATGGTGGGAATGGGGTGCATACTGGTTTCCATACCTGTTGTTTTTTTTCTGACCGCCTCCATAAGCAAACCCATTGAAATGCTGACTCGCGCTGTGCGGCGGATTACACAGGAAAATGACCTGTCATTGCAGGTCCCTGTTGTTTCGGATGATGAAATCGGACAACTGGCACAGGACTTCAACCAGATGAATGGGAATCTGAGAAAGAGCTTTGAGCAGATTGAGGAACAAAATGAAAAACTGAGACAGGCCGACAAACTCAAAGATGAGTTTCTGGCCAACACCTCCCATGAGCTGCGTACCCCGCTCAACGGCATCATCGGCATTGCCGACTCCATGCTTGACGGGGCAGTCGGGCCGCTGACGGAGGAGCAGCGATACAACCTTTCGCTAATCGTTTCAAGCGGGCGCAGGCTGACCAGTCTGGTCAGTGACATACTCGATTTCTCCGAGCTGAGACAGCGCGACATTCAGCTTCGCATGAGGCCCCTGGACATGCGGTCCGTCACCAATGTGGTTCTCATGCTGTCACAGACGCTTGTCGGCAGCAGGGATATCCGGCTTGTCAATCAGATCGGGGCCGACCTCCCCGCCGCCCATGCCGATGAGAACCGGGTGCAGCAGATTCTGCACAACTTGGTCGGCAACGCGGTCAAATTCACCGATGCGGGAACGGTCTCCGTGTCCGCCGGGGTCCGGGATGAATATCTGGCCGTCACTGTCTCCGACACGGGAATCGGCATTCCGGAGGCGAGCCTTGAGAGAATATTCGGGTCCTTTGAGCAGGCCGACGGTTCGACAGCGCGGGAATACGGCGGAACAGGCCTGGGGCTGGCTGTCACCAGAAATCTGGTGGAACTGCACGGCGGACATATCCGGGCGGAGTCAGTCCCGGGAAAAGGTTCGCACTTCACCTTCACGCTGCCAGTCTCCGAGGACAGGGCCGAAGCAGTGCAGGCCGCGGATATTCTCGGAAAAGATACCGGAATGTCGGTACAGCCCGAGGAAATCAGATACACGGAAGCTGCGGAGAAATTTGCTGTCACGGACGTTCCGCCGGAACATCTCTGCCACGGTTCTCTGTGCAGGATACTGGTGGTTGATGACGAACCGGTCAACCTTCAGGTTCTGAGGAACCAGCTTGCTTCGGAGTACTATTCGGTCATTCCGGCTTCCAACGGCAGAGAGGCGCTCGACGCTGTTGAAAGCGGTCAGGAGTTCGATCTCGTTCTCTTGGATATCATGATGCCCGGAATGTCAGGGTACGAAGTGTGCCGTCATCTGAGAGAGCGTTACAGGCCTGACGAACTGCCCGTGATGATGCTGACAGCGAGAAACCGAGTCGAAGACCTGGTTGCGGGCTTTGAGGCGGGGGCAAACGATTATCTGACAAAACCGTTCATGAAAGACGAGCTCCTCGCCCGCGTCGGATTCCATATCAGGTTAAACAATGAAACCGCGGAGCGTAAAAAAGCGGAAGAAGAACTGAGGAAAAGCGAGGAACGCTTCCGCAACCTGTTTGAAAACAGTCCGGTCTCTCTGTGGGAAGAAGACTTCTCCGAGGTAAAATCCTATCTCCGAAGCCTGGAAGATGATTTTGGCGACAACTTTGATCAGTATCTGACAGATCACCCGGAAGTGCTCTCCCGGTGTGCCGAACTCGTCAGAATCATTGACATCAACCGGGCCTCTCTGAAGCTCCACGGCGCGGAGACCAGGGAGGAACTGCTTGAAAACCTTGCGGCAGTCTTCACCCCGGACTCCTATCAGGCATTCCGGAAAGAGATTGTGGCAATCCGGGAAGGCAGGCATCAGATGGAGACAGATGCGGTTGTTCGGACTCTGGACGGAATCCCCCGGTATGTCAGCCTCCGGTGGCAGGTTTCTCCGGGACATGAGGAGACATTCTCCAGAGTCCTGGTTTCCGTTACCGATATCAGCGAACGGAAGAAAACCGAGGACAGACTGTCCGCCGTAAACGTCCGTCTGGAAGAACTGGTGGATGAAAGGACCAGGAATCTGGCGAAAAGCACGGAAGAGGCCAGGGCTGCCAGCCGGGCCAAGAGTGAGTTTCTTGCCAGAATGAGCCATGAGATCAGGACACCCATGAACGGCATCATCGGCCTGACCGGTCTGGTTCTCAAATCGGACCTGACCTCCCGGCAGGAGGATTATTTGAAAAAGGTCCGCGAATCTTCCGATCATCTCCTGGACATCATTAACGACATCCTTGATTTTTCCAAAATCGAGGAGGGAAAACTGGAAACTGACACTACGGACTTCATGCTGAATCATGTAATCAGCAGGGTCGCCGATATCATCGGGGAGAAAGCCGCCGAGAAGGATGTCGAGCTGTTTTATGTCATTGACAAAGCGGTTCCCCTGTCCCTGAGAGGTGATCCGCTCCGGCTGAACCAGATCCTCATCAACCTGGTGGGCAACGCGGTCAAATTCACGGAAAGGGGTGAGATTGTCATCAGGGTTCGGGTGACTGACAGACCGATGCCTGAGAACGAGACGGAGCTTCTTTTCTCTGTCCGGGACACCGGGATCGGAATCTCTCCGGAAAAGATCGAAGGCATGTTCCGGCCCTTCACCCAGGCGGACGGTTCCGTGACACGGAAATACGGAGGCACAGGTCTGGGTCTCTCCATCTGCCGGCAACTGGTGAGCCTGATGGGGGGGCGGATATGGGCGGAAAGCACCGTGGTGTCTGAGCCTGCCGCGGTGTCTGAGCCTGCCGCGGTGTCTGAGCCTGCCGCGGTGTCTGAGCTTGCCGTGGTGTCTGAGCCTGCCGAAGAAGAAGAGGGAGGGGGAAGCACCTTTTATTTCACGCTTCCTTTCACACTTCAGTCCGAGGAAAGGCGGCGTGTCCTGCTTGTCCCCGAGGATGTGAGAGGTCTGAAAGTGCTGGTGGTCGATGACAGCGAGGCGGCCCGGATCATTTTCAGGGACATGCTTGAGGCGTTCGGCAGCTTTCAGGTGACGGTTGCGGATTCGGGAAAGGATGCCCTTGACAAACTGAGAGAAGCGTTGTATGATAAGCCTTACGACCTGGTTATCCTGGACTGGAGGATGCCGGACACGGACGGGTTCGGGGTTGTCCGGCAGATCAGAACCGATCCCCTGTTTGTGAGAGAGGGGGCCATGCCGAGGATCATCATGGTGACCATGTACGGACGCGGGGAGGTTTTCCGGCGGGCAAAAGCCGGAGAGACCGGAATAGACGCTTTCCTTCAGAAGCCTGTCAGCTCGTCCGAGATGTTCAACTCGGTCATGGAGGTTTTCGGTTGTGAGGACGCGCTGGTGCCGCGGGAGAAAACTGAGACAGAACATGCCAGTTCCGAATCCCTCGCTGACATCAGGGGAGCCAGGGTTCTGCTGGCCGAAGACAATGAAATCAACCGAAATGTCGCGGTTGCCATGCTGGAGGGGGCCGGACTGATCATTGACGTGGCTGAAAACGGCCGGGAAGCGGTGGAAATGCTGGGAACCGGGGCCGGTGATGCGGCACATCTGTATGACATTGTGCTGATGGACATCGAGATGCCGGAGATGGACGGACACGAGGCCACGCGGATCATACGCGGGAGACCGGAATTTGACGATCTGCCGGTCATAGCCATGACCGCCCATGCCATGAAGGGAGACCGGGAGAAATGTCTGGATGCCGGCATGAACGACTATCTGACCAAGCCCGTTGACGAACAGCGGTTGTACGCGGTTCTCTGCAAATGGATAAAACCCGGGAAAAGGGAGGTTCCCGAAGGGTTTCAGAAGCGTGAAAAACTGACGCCCGAATCCGGGGCGGGGCTTCCGGACGACCTGCCCGGCATCGATCTGAAAGCCGCCCTGAGACGGGTCAGGGGCGACGCCGGGCTGCTGAGGATGATGCTGGGGAGTTTCCTGGAAAAGTACGAACACGCGGCCGCCGAAATCGGAACGCTTCTGGACCGGGAAAAGCTCCGGGATGCCCAAAAACTGACCCACGCCATAAAGGGGGTTTCGGGCAATCTGTGCGCGGATGCGCTTTTCGCCGCGGCGCGGGAACTGGACACCGCCCTCAGACAGGAGAAAACAGAGGAGGCCCGATCTCTGCTGGAGGTGTTTGCCCGGAAACTGGCGCAGTTCACCGATGCGCTGAAAACCCTGAATCCGGATGAGGAATCCACAGAAACAGCCTGTCAGGAGGAGGATAAGGAAGCGGATATGTCTCAGGCCCGGGAAATTCTGACGGAGATGGCCGCCCTCCTTGAAAAGAACCGCTCCCGCGGCTGGCGACTTCTGGATACTCTGCTGAGTCTGCTTTCGGATTCAGAATTCCGGCAGGAGAAAGTCGCACTGAGAAAAGCCATGAGCGCACTGGATACGGAAGGGGCGTTATCTGTTCTGCTAAAACTGGGGCAGAAACTTGATGTTTGATATTTGATATTTGATATTTGGTGTTTGATATTTGGTGTTTTGATGTTTGGTGTCTGGTGTCTGGTGTCTGGTGCTGGATGGAAACTTAACGCTTAACCCTTAACCCTTATTGCATGGGAGGTAAACAATGAATGAAGATTTTGGAAAACTCAAAAGACTGATCGTGGGTATTATGAAACGATTTTTTGTTCGGGTAGTATTGATTATGGGCATAATTACCGGAATTTGCGGCTTCTGCCCCGCGAAAGATTTGCAAGTGGTGTTTCTCAATCCCGGGGGTGCAAAAGATATCGGAGTATGGCATATGGTTTCCAATTTTATGGGCGCCGCTGCCGATGATCTCGGTATTCAGTTGGAAACAATCTACGCGGAGAGGAACCATATCAGAATGCTGGAACAGGCAAAAATGATAGCGAAACGAAAAATCCAACCCGATTATGTAATTATGGTCAATGAGAAAGCCGCGGGCAAGCAGATGCTTTCCCACTTCAAAACATCCGGCTCGAAAATCTTTTTCATTCACAATGGTCTTACGATTCAACAGCGGGGGAGGATTGGTAATGAGAGAGAGATTGTAAAAAACTGGATTGGAACGATAACAACGGATGACTACCAGGCCGGATACAAACTGATCAGAGAACTCTGCGCGCACTCAGAGGAAGAACCCAGAATCTTGGGGATTACCGGAACAAAGGCCACACCGGTATCTCTCATTCGTCTGAGGGGAGTGCAGGATTATATAAAAAAGAGCGGAAGAGGTGTTCAATATCAGGTCGTGTACGGACGCTGGAGTTATGAAGATGGAAAACAGAAAGCCCGGGTATTGCTGAGACGATATAAAGACGCGAATATTATATGGGCCGCCAATGATTCCATGGCGTCAGGGGTCTTTGATGCGACAAAGGAACTGACGGAAAAGAGGGAGATTCTTGTGGGAGGTATGGGGGGCTTTCCGATTGCGCTGGAAAGTATAAGAAAGGGGGGAATCAAAGTCACCGCGGCAGGGCATCCCATGATTGGTGCATGGGCACTGGTACTGATCTGTGACTATCATCATGGCACTGATTTTAAGGACGATATCGGAGTCAGTTTCAAAGTCGATCATCTGACACTCATCGATTCTCCGGAAGATGTCGGGCAATATTCAAGGATTGTATTGGAACAACCTCAGCAAATTGATTTTCGGAAATTTTCAAAGAAATTCAATCCGAACTTGCGAAAGTATAATTTCAGTTATGACAAGGTGGTTGAAGCGGCGGAGTGATTTTTGTGGTCATCCGCCCGCGCCTGAATAACTTATTTGACAAAAGCGAGACCTTATCATGTTTAAAATGTATGCGAAATATATAACCGCTGTTCATGAAAGCCCCTTGGTCCGGAAGGTGCTTTTCTCCATTCTGATGTTCAGTTCCGTCTTTACGCTTTTGGCGACGGCCTGTCAGTTGTATTATGATTACCGTGGCGATATTGAACTGATTCACGAACGTATGAACCGGATACGGGACAGCTATCTGGTACCGTTATCCAGAAGTATATGGGAAGTGGATAAGGAACAGGCGGAGATTCAACTGGATGGGATCCTGAGTTTGCCTGATATCCGGTGTGTGCGGTTACAGGATCGTATGGGAGAACTGTTTATTGTGATGGGAGAGCAGAATACGGAGCAAAGCATCTCACGTCAGTTTTCTCTGGAATATGACTTTGAAGAATCGAAAAATATCTTTTTGGGAACTCTGTCGGTAGTCGCCTCCAAAAAAAATGTTTACCGGCGATTATATAAAAAGATATTGATAGTTCTGGCAACTCAGTTGGTTAAGACGCTATTTGTTTCTGTTTTTATTTTCAGTATCATTCATTATCTGATTACCCGCCATCTGATCACGTTTGTCCAATTTGCCGGGTCTCTCAATTTTGATCATCCTGGTACCCCCCTGATTTTAAATCGAACAAAATCAGACAAAGACGCTGTCGATGAACTGGATCGGGTTGCCGGCGCGATCAATGATATGCAGAATCGATTGCGGAACGATATGGAAAAGCGTAAACGAAGCGAAGAACGTTTTCGTGTTTTATTTGAAAGTAATCCCGTTTCCATTCGGCTGGAAGATTTTTCAGACATAAAAAAATATTTTGACGGTCTTCAGAATGAGGGAATTACTGAAATCGGACCCTATTTTCAAAAACACCCGGAGACTGTTTCCCATTGCGCGCTGTTGGCGAAAATTCTCGATGTGAACCAGGCGGCATTATCGCTTTACAGAGCCGGGGGCAAAGAAGAATTGTTCAAAGGATTGGAAAAAACATTCACATTTGAATCTCACCGGGCTTTTCAAAAACAGATGGAGGATTTGTGGTATGGCAAAACGCAAATGAAACATGACACAGTTGTCCGGACACTGGACGGGGAACAACGATATGTCACGGTGGGTTGCAACATAGTTCCGGGATATGAACAAACCTTGTCCCAGGTGTTGGTATCAGTCAGTGATATCACGGACCTCAGGCAGGCGGGAAAAGAACTGGCTGCCATAAACGCCCATCTGGAAGAACTGGTGGATGAAAGAACCATGGAACTGGCGAAAAGCACAGAAGAGGCCAGGGCTGCCAACCGGGCCAAGAGTGAGTTTCTGGCCAGAATGAGCCATGAGATCAGAACACCGATGAACGGCATCATCGGTCTGACCAATCTGGTTCTCAAATCGGAGCTGACCTCCCGGCAGGAGGATTATCTGAGAAAGGTCCGTAAATCTTCCGCCCATCTCCTGAACATCATCAACGATATCCTTGATTTTTCCAGGATCGAGGAGGGAAAACTGGAGACTGACACCACGGACTTCATGCTGAATCATGTGATCAGCAGGGTCGCAGATATCATCGGGGAGAAAGCCGCCGAGAAGGATGTCGAGCTGTTTTATGTCATTGACAAGGCGGTTCCCCTGTCCCTGAGAGGTGATCCGCTCCGGCTGAACCAGATCCTCATCAACCTGGTGGGCAATGCGGTCAAATTCACGGAGAGGGGTGAGATTGTCATCAGGGTTCGGGTGACTGACAGACCGATGCCTGAGAACGAGACGGAGCTTCTTTTCTCTGTCCGGGACACCGGGATCGGAATCTCTCCGGAAAAGATCGAAGGCATGTTCCGGCCCTTCACCCAGGCGGACGGTTCCGTCACACGGAAATACGGAGGCACCGGTCTGGGGCTGGCCATCTGCCGGCAACTGGTGAATCTGATGGGGGGGCGGATATGGGCGGAAAGCACCGTGGTGTCCGAGCCTGCCGCGGTGTCTGAGCCTGCCGCGGTGTCTGAGCCTGCCGAAGAGGTCTCTGAGCCTGCCGAAGAGGGAGGGGGAAGCACCTTTTATTTCACGCTTCCTTTCACACTTCAGTCCGAGGAAAGGCGGCGTGTCCTGCTTGCCCCCGAGAATGTGAGGAACCTGAGGGTGATGGTGGTCGATGACAACGAGTCGGCCCGGATCATTTTCAGGGAGATGCTTGAGGCGTTCGGCAGCTTTCAGGTGGCGCTGGCATCTTCGGGAAAAGAAGCCCTTGACAAACTGAAAAAGGCGTTATATGATAAGCCTTATGACCTGCTTATCCTGGACTGGAGGATGCCGGACACGGACGGGTTCGGGGTTGCCCGGCAGATCAGGAGCGATCCCCTGTTCATGAAAGAGGGGGCCATGCCGAGGATCATCATGGTGACCATGTACGGACGCGGGGAGGTTTTCCGGCGGGCAAAAGCCGGAAAGACCGGAATAGACGCTTTCCTTCAGAAGCCTGTCAGCTCGTCCGAGATGTTCAACTCGGTCATGGAGGTTTTCGGCCGTGAGGATGCCCTTGTGCCCGGAGAGAAAACCGAGACAGAAGAAATCGGTTCCGAATCCCTCGCTGGCATCAGGGACGCCAGGGTCCTGCTGGCCGAGGACAACGAGATCAACCGGAATGTCGCGGTTGCCCTGCTGGAGGGGGCCGGACTGATCATTGACGTGGCTGAAAACGGCCGGGAAGCGGTGGAAATGCTGGGAACCGGGGCCGGTGATGCGGCACATCTGTATGACATTGTGCTGATGGACATCGAGATGCCGGAGATGGACGGACACGAGGCCACGCGGCTCATACGCGGGAGACCGGAATTTGACGATCTGCCCATCATCGCCATGACCGCCCATGCCATGAGGGGGGACCGGGAGAAATGTCTGGATGCCGGCATGAACGACTATCTGACCAAGCCCGTTGACGAAGAGCGGCTGTACGCGGTTCTCTGCAAATGGATAAAACCCGGGAAAAGGGAGGTTCCCGAAGGGTTTCAGAAGCGTGAAAAACTGACGCCCGAATCCGGGGCGGGGCTTCCCGGCGACCTGCCCGGCATCGATCTGAAAGCCGCCCTGAGACGGGTCAGGGGCGACGCCGGGCTGCTGAGGATGATGCTGGGGAGTTTCCTGGAAAAGTACGAACATGCGGCCGGCGAAATCGGAACGCTTCTGGACCGGGGAAAACTCCGGGATGCCCAAAAGCTGAACCACGCCATAAAGGGGGTTTCGGGCAATCTGTGCGCGGATGCGCTTTTCGCAGCGGCCCGGGAACTGGACAGTGCCCTCAGAGAGGAGAAAGCAGAGGAGGCCCAGCCTCTGCTGGGGGTGTTTGCCGGAAAACTGGCGCAGCTCACCGATGCCCTGAAAACGCTGAACCCGGATGAGGAATCAGAAGGAACAGGCTGCCAGGAGGAGAATGAAGAGGCGGACATATCTCAGGCCCGGGAAATTCTGACGGAGATGGCTGCCCTCCTTGAAAAGAACCAGATGAGCGGCTGGCGACTTCTGGGGCCTCTGCTGAGTCTGCTTCCGGATTCCGAATTTCAACAGGAGAAAGCCGGACTGAGAAAAGCTATGTCAGCACTGGATACCGAAGGGGGTCTGTCTGTTCTGATGAAACTGAGTGATAAACTTGATGTTTGATGTTTGATGTTTGATGTTTGATGTTTGATGCTGGTTTTAACCCAAAAAAGGAGGATATTATGAAACCGTTGGCAATTATGAAGAATATCGGAATGACAGTTCTGAGCCTGGTGATTCTTTTCAGTCCGGGCCGGGACATATGGGCTCTGGAGGGTGAGATAAGATTTGAAAAGGGCATTGAGGGGCTGCCGACCCAGATGGATGGAAACATGGTCCGGGACAGTGACGGATTCCTGTGGTTCTGCTCTTACGGAGGAGTGGGCAGATATGACGGATATGAGGTGAGATATTATGAGTCAGGGCCTGATTCCGTCTCAGGCCCCGGAACTATGTCAGTCGTGCTGGATAAGGAGGGAACGCTCTGGATACTCACAAGCGACAAAGGACTTAACAGATATGACAAGGATACGGACACATTCACGCATTACAGACATGATCCGGACAATGACAACAGCATCAGCAACGACGCTTCCGGCAGCTACTGCCCCCAGCGGCTCTCTGTTGACAGGTCCGGCAGGCTTCTGATCGGAACCATGAGCGGTTTTGACATATATGACAAAAACACAGACACATTCACGCACCACAGACATGATCCGGACAATCCGAACAGCCTGAGCAGCAACAATGTCAACGCAGTGATTCAGGGCGGGGACGGGATTATCTGGATCGGAACTTCAGGCGGGGGGCTCAACAGGTTTGATCCGGATACCGGCGTATGGACCCGCTATCAGCATGACCCCGAAGATGTTCACAGCCTGGCCAGCGACACCGTCTGGGCTTTGCTTGAGGACAGGGACGGGACACTCTGGGTCGGAACTTATGACAGGGGGCTTGACAGATTTGACAAAGAAACCGGAAGGTTCAAACACTATCAGCATGATCCCGGGAATCCCGAAGGTCTGGCGGAAGACAGGATAACCTGGCTTTATGAGGATTCGTCAGGCAATCTGTGGGTGACTCGGAACATATCAAAACACACCGGGCTTGAGATGTTCGACAGAAAAACCGGAAAATTCATCCGTTATGCTCACGACCCGAAAAATCCGTCTTCTCCGAGTTCCAAAGAGATAAGCTGCGTGTATGAGGATCCTGTGACAGGCATATTCTGGGCCATAAACACTTATAAGGGAGTCATTGACAAATATGACAGAAACAGCCGCAAGTTCCTGCTTTATCAGCATGATCCGAACAATCCGGACAGCCTGTCCAACAATACGGTGCTGGTCATGCTCGAAGACAGCAGAGGAAGATTCTGGATTTCGGTTGGCGGCGGGCTGGAGCTGCTCGACAGAAAAACCGGTAAATTCACCCTTCATCCGTATAAGGACATGGATCCTCTGATGGGGCCTTATGCGCTTGCGATGCTTGAGGACAGCGCGGGCGATGTCTGGATTCTGAATGTGGGAGGCGCCCTGACCAGATTCGATATCGAAAAAATGAGGCCGATAAAGCATTATACGCACGACCCGAATGATCCGAACAGCATCATGAAAAATACATCACACGGAGACACCGTCATCGAGGACAGGGACAATCCCGACATCCTCTGGATCGTCACATCCGGCGGGCTTGAGAAATTCGACAAAAACGCGGAAATCTTCACTCATTACATACATGACCCGGATGATCCGAAAAGCATCGCCCCGGGTAACGTGTGGTCGGTCTGGGATGACGGAAAGGGATCGCTGTGGGTTTCTGCCTTCGGCGGTCTCAGCAGATTTGACAAGAAAACAGAGACCTTCACCTCTTACACACACAATCCGGACGATCCGGACAGTATCGGTTTCAACAAAAATTCCTGTGTTTTTGAGGATTCATTCGGAAATTTATGGGTCGCAGGCTTTGAAGACGGAATGGACAGATTTGACAGAAAAACAGGTAAATTCAGACATTTTAATAAAAAAAACGGATTTCCGGCTGTCGGCATCAATCATACCATTCAGGAGGACAATGAGGGCAACCTCTGGATAGGCACAAGCGATGCCGGCCTCATAAAATTCAACATAGAGACGGAAAGCGTGGTGACGGTCTATACGAAAAGCGACGGTTTGCAGGATAATGCTTTCTGGAGATGCTATAAGACAAAAGACGGCAAAATGTGGTTCGGCGGAGGAGGCGGGCTTAACAGTTTTTTTCCCGAAGATGTCACCGACAATCCGTATGTCCCCCCTGTGGTGCTGACCTCCTTTAAGCAGGGTGGTGAGGATGTTGATATGGGAAAAGCCCCTGAAAGACTGAGAGAAATAAAACTGGACTGGACCGCCAACTTTTTCGAGTTCCAGTTTGCCGCGCTGAACTACACCCGGCCTGAGAAAAATCAGTACGCCTACATGCTTGAAGGCGTGGATGAGGACTGGTACTATTCAGGAACAAATCCGTTCGGGCGATACAGCAATATTCCCGGTGGAACATATACCCTGAGACTGAAAGGCTCGAATAATGACGGAATCTGGAATGAGGAGGGAACTTCGATCCGAATAACAGTTACCCCGCCGCCCTGGAAAAGTTCCTGGGCATATTGTGCTTATATTTTGTTAGCGGCTTCTTTTGTATTTGTATATGTACGTTATCAGAAAAACAAACTGGAACAGGAAAGACAGACAGCCGAGAGCCTGCGGAGGATAGATAAACTGAAAGATGATTTTCTGGCCAATACTTCCCACGAACTGCGAACCCCGTTAAACGGCATCATCGGCATTGCCGAGTCAATGCTTGACGGCGCTGTCGGACAGTTGACAGAGGATCAGCAATATAACATTTCACTCGTTGCATCAAGCGGACGCAGGCTGACCAACTTGGTTAATGACATCCTCGATTTTTCCAGGCTGCGTAATAAAGACCTTCAGCTTCAGTTGAAGCCCTTGGATATGAGATCAGTCACCGAAGTTGTCCTCATGCTGTCCCAGCCCCTTGTCGCACATAAGAATGTTGAGCTTGTCAACAGTATTGAGCCTGATCTCCCCGGTGCCGAAGCGGATGAAAACAGGGTGCAGCAGATTCTGTATAATCTGGTGGGCAATGCCATCAAATTTACCGAGGCGGGAACGATCACTGTTTCCGCACAGGTTCAGAACGGGTACATAGCCGTCACAGTTTCAGATACGGGAATCGGCATCCCAAAAGAAAAGCTCGGAAGCATTTTTGAATCCTTTGAACAGGCAGACGGCTCAACAGCGCGGGAATACGGCGGAACCGGTCTGGGACTGGCAGTCACCAGGCAACTGGTGAAGTTGCATGGCGGAGAGATTCGGGCTGAGTCGGAGCATGGAAAAGGCTCATACTTTACTTTCACGCTTCCTGTCAGTAGTCAGTTGCCGGTTGCCGGTTGCCGGTTGCCGGTTGCCGGTTGCCGGTTGGTTGCAACAGACAACGGACAACAAACAACAAACAACAGACAACTGCCGGCAGGTAATCTGTATGAAATCCTGATTGTGGATGATGAGTCTGTCAATCTCCAGGTTCTGAAGAACCAGCTTTCAGTGTACTATCTGATCACCCCGGCGAACAACGGAGAGGAGGCGCTTGCCGCTGTCAGACATAAGCATTTTGATCTCGTGCTTTTGGATGTCATGATGCCCAGAATGTCAGGTTATGAAGTGTGCCGGCATCTGCGGAAGCAGTATCTGGCAAATGAGCTGCCCGTGATCATGCTGACTGCCAAAAATCAGATTGAGGATATGGTTGCCGGCTTCAGATCAGGGGCAAATGATTATCTGACAAAACCCTTTTCCAAAGAGGAACTCATTGCCCGCATCGAAACCCATCTGAGTTTCAAAGACCTGACTGCCGAGACAGTGCGGCTGGGGATTGCCAGAGAAGCTGCGGAAGCCGCCAATCAGGCCAAGAGCGAATTCCTTGCCAACATGTCCCACGAAATCCGCACCCCCATGAATGCCATCCTGGGGTTTGCGGAAATCATGAAAGGCAGGATTGAGGAACCCGAATTGTCTCATCACCTTGAATCCATTTACACCAGCGGCCGGTCTCTCCTGAGTCTGATCAATGACATACTCGACCTCTCCAAGGTGGAGGCGGGCAAACTGAGGCTGGAATACACGGCTGTTTCTCCTCAGCGGCTTTTCAATGAGATGCGGACCGTGTTCGGGCAGAAAATAAAAGAGAAAGGGCTGGATCTGATCATTGACATTCCTCCGGAACTGCCCAAAACCTTGCTCCTTGATGAGACCCGTCTGCGACAGATCCTGATTAACCTGATCGGAAATGCCGTCAAATTCACAGACACGGGGCACATCAGCCTTTCAGTCACTTACCGCTATCCGGGTGACATCCGGCACAGCACTCTTGATTTCATTTTCTCTGTGGAAGACACCGGAGCAGGAATCCCCGAGGACCAGTGTGAGTCCGTGTTTGAAGCCTTTTCTCAGGTAAAAGGACAAAAATTTTCACAATTCGGCGGCACCGGCCTCGGACTGGCCATCACCAGACGTCTGATTGAAATGATGGACGGCAGGATCACCGTTTCGAGCGAAGTCGGCAGAGGCACCGTATTCAATATTATCATAAAGGAGGTGGAAGTCGCATCGGCAGATGCCCTGACAGCCGGCCGGGAAAAACAGACTGATTTTGATTCAATAGTCTTTGAGCAAAGCACAATCCTGATCGCGGATGACATTGGTTACAACAGGGAGCTTCTCACGGTCTTTTTTGAGGGCTATGACCTTACCCTGCTGGAGGCGGAAAACGGCAGAGAGGCAATTGAAAAAGTCAGAGAACATCACCCGGATCTCATTCTGCTGGACATGAAAATGCCGGAAATGGACGGATATGAGGCCGCAGCCATTCTTAAGAAAGAGGATGACCTGAAAGAAATTCCGGTGATAGCTCTTACAGCCTCGGCAATGAAGCAAGATGAGGAAATAGTAAAAAATCTGTGTGACGCTTACCTGAGGAAGCCCGTCAGCAGGGCAGACCTTATTTCGGAGGTGATGAAATTCCTGCCCCACACCGTGACAAAGAAAAAGTCTGTTGTTTCCGAAACCGCCCGGGAAGAATCTGCCGAAGGTCCGATGATCCCGCCGCCGGCTGAGGAGATGAAAATCCTGTATGACATCGCCATGGATGGAAATATGCGGGAAATTCAGGAATATGCCGCACGCCTTGAGCAATCAGACAAGGCTTATGTTCCTTTTGCCCGCAAACTCTGTGAACTGGCACAAAATTTTCAGGATGCACAGATTCTGACATTGGTTGAACAATATATGGAGGAAAACAAATGAGCAAGGCATCAGAAAAGAATACTCCGAATGATTCCCGGAAAAATACCGTTTTAATTGTTGATGACAATCCCAAGAATTTGGGTGTCATCGTGAATTGTATGGAAGAAAGAGGCTTCCGTGCATCAGTGGCAACAAGTGGTGAAATTGCGTTGAAACGGGCAAGGCATCTTCATCCTGACATTATCCTGCTGGACGTCATGATGCCGGATGGAATAGACGGCTTTGAAACGTGCCGCAGATTAAAATCCGACGAAGCCACCAGAGACATTCCGGTGATTTTCATGACTGTGCTGGACGAGGCAGAAGATAAGGTCAGAGGTTTCTCGGCAGGAGCGGTTGACTATGTCACCAAGCCGGTGCAGAAAGAGGAAATCCTGGCGCGTGTCACCACGCATCTGAAAATTCACAAGTATCAGGAACATCTCGAAAAAGAGGTCCGGAAAAGAACAGCGGAACTTGAAGAACGCATGAAAATGCTGGAAAATGAGATTGCCGAGCGTAAAAAAGCGGAAGAAGAACGGAGGAAGATCGAGGATCGCTTTCGGGCTGCATTTGATTCTGCCCAGGACTGTGTGCTGATCTGGGACAGGGACTACAACTATATCTACGCAAATCAGGCGGCGATTGACCATGTGGGCACGACTCCGGACAAGGTCATCGGCATGAATATCCGCGACGGGCTGGGACATGTCCCCGATTTCATGCGCCTGTGGATGGACCGCGTTGATCAGGTGTTCGAGACCGGGGAGAGGATGCGCGTTCAGGACGAGACGGAGATGCAGGGACTTATGTATCACACAGATTCGATTCTCTCCCCTATTCGGGGCACTGACGGCAATGTTATCTCGGTATGCGTTGTGTATCGCGACGTCACAGAACTCAGAAGGGCTGTGGAAGGACTGGAGGCAGAAAGGCGCAGACTCTTCGCTGTGTTGGATATGATCCCGGGCTTTGTTTACTTGCAGGCTCGTGACTATACAATCCCGTTCGCGAATGCAAGATTCCATGAGGCGTTTGGCGATCCGAAAGGACGCCTCTGTTATGAAGTGATTCATGGCAGATGTGAACCTTGTGAGATATGTCCCACATTACATGTGTTCGAGACGAATACTCCCATAGTTTGGGAGTGGACGGGCGAGGACAATCGCAGTTTTATGATCTATGATGAGCCGTTTCCGGGACTGGGTGACGATGAGCCGATGGTTCTGGAAATGGCCATTGACAACACCGAGCGCAAGAAAGCGGAAAACGAACTGGCCGCCATAAATGCCCGTCTGGAAGAACTGGTGGATGAAAGGACCAGGGAACTGGCGAAAACTACCGAAAAGGCCAAGGCCGCCAACAGAGCCAAGAGTGAGTTTCTTGCCAGAATGAGCCATGAGATCAGAACACCGATGAACGGCATCATCGGTCTGACCGGCCTGGTTCTCAAATCAGACCTGACCTCCCGGCAGGAGGATTATCTGAAAAAGGCCCGCAAATCCTCCGATCATCTCCTGAACATCATCAACGACATCCTTGATTTTTCCAGAATCGAGGAGGGAAAATTGGAGATTGACGCCACGGACTTCATGCTGAACCATGTAATCAGCAGGGTCGCCGATATTACCGGGGAGAGGATCGCCGAGAAAAATGTCGAACTGTTTTACGTCATTGACAAGGCGGTCCCCCTGTCCCTGAGAGGTGATCCGCTCCGGCTGAACCAGATCCTCATCAACTTGGTGGGCAACGCGGTCAAATTCACGGAGAGGGGGGAAATTGTCCTCAGGGTTCAGGTGACTGACAGACCGGTGTCTGAAAACGAGACGGAGCTTCTTTTCTCTGTCCGGGACACCGGGATCGGAATCTCTCCCGAAAAGATTGAGACCCTGTTCGACCCCTTCACCCAGGCGGACGGTTCCGTGACACGGAAATACGGAGGCACCGGTCTGGGACTCTCCATCTGCCGGCAACTGGTGAATCTGATGGGGGGGCGGATATGGGCGGAAAGCACCGTGGTGTCTGAGCCTGCCGCGGTATCTGAGCCTGCCGAAGATGCCGAAGAGGGAGGGGGAAGCACCTTCTGTTTCACCCTTCCCTTTGCACTTCAGTCTGAGGAAAGGCGGCGTGTCCTGCTTGCCCCCGAGGATGTGAGTAACCTGAAGGTGCTGGTGGCCGATGACAACGAGGCGGCCCGAATCATTTTCAGGGATATGCTCCGCGGGTTTGACAACTTTCAGGTGACGCTGGCCTCCTCGGGAAAAGAAGCCCTTGACAAACTGAAAAAAGCGTTATATGGTAAGCCTTATGACTTGGTTATCCTGGACTGGAGGATGCCGGACACGGACGGGTTCGGGGTTGCCCGGCAGATCAGGAGCGATCCCCTGTTCATGAAAGAGGGGGCCATGCCGAAGATCATCATGGTGACCATGCACGGACGCGGGGAGGTCTTTCAGCAGATAAAGGCTGAGGCGACCGGAATAGACGCCTTTCTTCGCAAGCCTGTCAGCTCGTCCGAGATGTTCAACTCGGTCATGGAGGTTTTCGGCCGTGAGGATGCCCTGGTGCAGAGAGAAAAAACTGAGACAGAAGATATCAGTTCCGAATCCCTCGCCGAGATCAGGGGTGCCAGGATCCTGCTGGCCGAAGACAATGACATCAACCGGAATGTGGGGGTTGCCATGCTGGAGGGGGCGGGAATGATCACGGAGGTTGCGAAAAACGGCATTGAAGCGGTGGAAATGCTGGGAACCGGGGCCGGTGATGCGGCGTCTTTGTATGACATTGTGCTGATGGATATTGAGATGCCGGAGATGGACGGACACGAGGCCACGCGGCTCATACGCGGGAGACCGGAATTTGACGGTCTGCCCGTCATAGCCATGACCGCCCATGCCATGAAGGGAGACCGGGAGAAATGTCTGGATGCGGGCATGAACGACTATCTGACCAAGCCCGTTGACGAACAGCGGTTGTACGCGGTTCTCTGCAAATGGATAAAACCCGGGAAAAGGGAGGTTCCCGAAGGGTTTCAGGAACATGGGAAACGGACGCCCGAATCCGGTGCGGCACTTCCGGACAACCTGCCCGGCATCGATCTGAAAACCGCCCTGAGACGGGTCAGGGGCGACGCGGGGCTGCTGAGGATGATGCTGGGGAGTTTCCTGGAAAAGTACGAACATGCGGCCGGCGAAATCGGAACGCTTCTGGACCGGGGAAAACTCCGGGATGCCCATAAGCTGACCCACGCCATAAAGGGGGTTTCGGGCAATCTGTGCGCGGATGCGCTTTTCGCCGCGGCGCGGGAACTGGACATCGCTCTCAGAGAGGAGAAAACAGAGGGGGCCGGGCCTCTGCTGGAGGTGTTTGCACGGGAACTGACGCAGCTCACCGATGCCCTGAAAATGCTGAACCCGGATGAGGAATCAGAAGGAACAGGCTGCCAGGAGGAGAATGAGGACGCGGACCTGTCTCAGGCCGGGGAAATTCTGACGGAGATGGCTGCCCTCCTTGAAAAGAACCAGATGAGCGGCTGGCGGCTTCTGGAACCTTTGCTGAATCTGCTTCCGGATTCCGAATTCCGGCAGGAGAAAACCGCACTGAGAAAAGCCATCTCCGCACTGGATACGGAGGGGGGACTCTCCGTTCTGCTGAAACTGGGTCAGAAACTGAAGATTTCTGCCAAAGGAGATGAACAATGAATGAAGATTTCGACAAACCCAAAATACTGGTCTCGGATGATAAGCCTGATGATTCCCGGTATTCCCCTATTGAATCCGCGGAGGAGGTTCAAATAACGGCTCTTACACAAGAGAGGACTCTTGAAGCCTTGTTTCATAAGGGCTTGCATATTAGAAACAAAATTTCGGGAAACATTTAAGATTCAAATAATGTTCATATCTTATTGATAACAAAGGAGGGGAGAATAATTATGATGACAAACAGACAAAACAGGAAATTACAAGTATTGCTGCTGCTTTTCTTTTTGGAATTTCTTCTGATTTCCCAATTGGCAGTGGCACAGGACAAAAATCATTCATCAGCGAATCTTGTGGCTACTTCTTCAAACAATTTTCCGCCGATGAACCTGCTTGACAGAAACGGCAATCTCACCGGATTCGGGCGCGAGCTTTCGACTGCTGTTGTAAGGGCAATCGGTGGCAAAATCAGCCATATTCATTCTGATCATTGGACTCAGGTGCTGGAGTGGCTCGATTCGGGCAAAGCCGATTTCATCCATGACACAGGATATACTAAAGACAGAGATGCCTTTCTTGATTACAGCGATCCCATCATTGAGATGCCGGAGGTTATTTTTGTCCGATCCGATCAGTTTAACATAACCAGCTTTGATTCGCTCAAAGGGAAAAGAGTTGCCTGTGTAAACAGACATATCACCCATCTGTATTTATCCGAATTCCCGGAAATTCAGCGTCTTGTCGTAAAAACGCCTGTTCAGGGTCTTTATGAACTGGTCAGCGGAAAAGCGGATGCTTTTATCTATCCCAGGCAAATCATTCTTTATCTCATTCAGGAACTCAGACTCAGGGATAAGATTAAAATAACAGGCGAGCCGCTCAGAACACTGAGGTGGTCAATGGTTGTGAAAGAGGGAAACCGCGGGGTGCTGGACTTACTGAACAAAGGGATTGCCAAAGTTCGCAAAAGCGGCGAATACGAGCGCATTTATAACAAATGGTGGGGCACAAAGATACTTGCCGGATATTCAAAAAAAGAATTGCAGGTAATCACCGGCATAACAACCGGCATATCTTTGCTGATTGCCCTTTCTCTGACACTTTTCCTTTTCAATTGGAAACTCCGCAAAGGAAAAAAGGATTTGGAATCAGAAGTTATTGTCCGCAAGCAGACTGAAAAAGCCCTGCGGGAAAGCGAAGAAAAGCTTCGCAAAGCCCACGGCGGCTTGGAAGTGAAAGTCAGACAGCGCACTGCCGAATTGGAGGCTCAGACCGCTGAACTTGCCAAAGCCAAAAAAAGAGCCGAGGCAGCCAGTCATGCCAAAAGTGAATTTCTGGCCAATATGAGCCATGAACTCCGCACTCCCATGAGTGCCATTCTCGGTTTCTCCCATATCATGTCTCATGACACCGATCTTTCAGCTCATCAGCGGGAAAACATGGGTATCATCTGTCGCAGCGGAGAGCACCTGCTCTCCCTGATCAATGATGTTCTGGAAATGTCAAAGATCGAAGCCGGACGCACGACTCTGAATGAAACCGGCTTTGATCTTCACGATATGCTGAAAAGTGTGGGGGAGATGATCGGTATCCGTGCCGAAGCCGGGGATTTGCAGTTTCTTCCGGAGTATCATTCCGAGCTGACACAATACATCAGAACGGATGAGGGCAAGCTGCGTCAGATACTGCTCAACCTCCTGGGAAACGCAGTCAAGTTTACCAAGGAGGGGGGCCTCACTTTAAGAGCTGAAAGCGGATCGGAGAACAGAATTGATTTTGAAATTGAGGACAGCGGTGCGGGGATCGCGGAGGATGAGCTGGAGACGCTCTTTGATCCCTTTGTGCAGACCGCCAGCGGGAGAGAGAGCCATGAGGGAACAGGACTGGGGCTCTCCATCAGCCGGAAGTTTGTCCGGATGATGGGAGGTGATATTACGGTTTCCAGTCAGCCGGGGCGGGGAACCCTTTTCAAATTCCACATTGTCGCCGAACCCGTGAATCCCGATGAGATCGTCAGAAAGCAGGAACCCCGCCGAATCACAGGGTTGGAACCGGGGCAGCAGATCAGGCGGATTCTGAATGTGGAGGACAAGCCGGACAATCGGCTGTTGCTTCGCCGTTTGCTGCAAGCCGTGGGTTTTGAGGTCCTGGAAGCCTCAGATGGCAGGGAGGGTCTCGAAAAATTCAGAGAGAAAAAAACTGATTTTATTTTTATGGATATGCGGATGCCTGTCATGGACGGATATGAGGCAGTCAGGCAGATCCGTAAAATTGAAGCGGAGAAATTCCGACAGACTGGCAAAATGAGCCATGTTCCCATCACGGCCCTGACCGCCAGCGCCTTTGAGGAGGAGCGGGAACGGGTTTTGTCCGCGGGGTGTGATGATTTTATCCGCAAACCTTTCCGGGAATCGGAAATTTTTGAGGTCATCTCCCGACATCTCGGTGTCAGGTATGTCTGTGAGGAGGAAGATATCCGGGAAGCTTCCATGGCTCAGGAACTGACTCCTGACGATTTTTCCGGCCTGCCGGACCGATGGCTCAGAGAACTTTATAAAGCCGCGGTCACCGGGAATTTCGATGCCCTCATGGAAATGAGTGACCAACTGGAACCGGAGTATTCAAAGCTGGCGGAGACGCTGAAAATTTGGGTTGAAAACTTTCAGTTTGACAAAATCAGCGATCTGCTCACAGAGTTTCGGGAGAGTACGGAGGGGGAAAAATAAGATGAGTGATTCAAAAGCGCGTATTCTGGTTGTCGATGACAATCTGAATATTCTGAAACTACTGAAAAATATTCTCACGGAGCACGATTATCAGGTCTGTTTCGCCACGAACGGGCCCCGTGCCCTGCTCGCGGTTCAGACAGAAACCCCGGATCTGATTCTGTTGGATGTGAGAATGCCGGATATGGACGGCTATGAGGTCTGTCAGCAGTTAAAATCTGATCCGGGCACACAGGATATCCCTGTCATTTTTATCACCGCCAGACACGAACTTGGCGATAAAATGAAAGCTTTTTCCGTGGGTGGCGTGGATTATCTGACCAAACCTTTCGAGGCGGAAGAAGTGATCGCGAGGGTGAAAACGCATCTCACCATTAATTCCCTGAAGCGCCGGTTGCAAAAGGCAAATGAGACCTTGGAGGAAAAAGTCCGGATCCGAACAGAAGCGTTGCAAAAAAGCGAGGAGAAATACCAGGATCTTTACGATAACGCGCCGGACATGTATATTTCCGTTGATGCGAAAACTGCTACGATAACAGAATGTAATCATACCCTGGTTAAGGCGACGGGCTATGCGAAAGAAGAAATCATTGGTCGCCCCGTCTTTGCAATGTACGCTCCGGAGAGTGCGGAGTACGCAAAAACAAACGTATTTCCGCTATTTGTGAAGACAGGAGAAATAGAAGGTGAGGAACTGCAACTACAACGAAAGGACGGAAGCGTCATTGATGTGTTGTTAAATGTTTCCGCTGTTCGTGACGAACAGGGAAGGATTATATGCAGCAGGTCCAGTTGGCGGGATATTACAAAACGAAAAAAAGCGCGAGATGAACTGGCCGCTCTGAACGCCCGTCTGGAGGAACTGGTGGATAAAAGAACCATGGCCTTGGCAAAAACCGCGAAAAAAGCCAGGATCGCTAACAAAGCCAAGAGTGAGTTTCTCGCCAGAATGAGCCATGAGATCAGAACGCCGATGAACGGCATCATCGGTCTGACCAATCTGGTTCTCAAATCGGACCTGACCCCCCGGCAGGAGGATTATCTGAGAAAGGTCCGCAAATCCTCCGATCATCTCCTGAGCATCATCAACGATATCCTTGATTTTTCCAGAATCGAGGAGGGCAGAATGGAGATTGACGCCACGGACTTCATGCTGAACCATCTAATCAGCAGGGTCGCCGATATCACCGGGGAGAAAGCCGCCGAGAAGGATGTCGAGCTGTTTTATGTCATTGACAAAGCGGTTCCCCTGTCCCTGAGAGGTGATCCGCTCCGGCTGAACCAGATCCTCATCAACCTGGTGGGCAACGCGGTCAAATTCACGGAGAAGGGGGAAATTGTTCTCAGGGTTCAGGTGACTGACAGACCGGTGTCTGAAAACGAGACGGAGCTTCTTTTCTCTGTCCGGGACACCGGGATCGGAATCTCTCCCGAAAAGATTGAGACCCTGTTCGACCCCTTCACCCAGGCGGACGGTTCCGTGACACGGAAATACGGAGGCACCGGTCTGGGACTCTCCATCTGCCGGCAACTGGTGAACCTGATGGGGGGGCGGATATGGGCGGAAAGCACCGTGGTATCTGAGCCTGCCGAAGAGGTATCTGAGCCTGCCGAAGATGCCGAAGCGGTATCTGAGCCTGCCGAAGAGGGAAGCACCTTCTGTTTCACCCTTCCCTTCGCACTTCAGTCCGAGGAAAGGCGGCGTGTCCTGCTTGCCCCCGAGGATGTGAGAGGTCTGAAAGTGCTGGTGGTCGATGACAGCGAGGCGGCCCGGATCATTTTCAGGGACATGCTTGAGGCGTTCGGCAGCTTTCAGGTGACGGTTGCGGATTCGGGAAAAGATGCCCTTGACAAACTGAAAAAAGCGTTATATAGTAAGCCTTATGACTTGGTTATCCTGGACTGGAGGATGCCGAACACGGACGGGTTCGGGGTTGCCCGGCAGATCAGGAGCGATCCCCTGTTTGTGAGAGAGGGGGCCATGCCGAAGATCATCATGGTGACCATGTACGGACGCAGGGAGGTCTTCCAAATGACAAAAGCCGGAGAGACCGGAATAGACGCCTTTCTTCACAAGCCTGTCAGCTCGTCCGAGATGTTCAACTCGGTCATGGAGGTTTTCGGTTGTGAGGACGCGCTGGTGCCGCGGGAGAAAACTGAGACAGAACATGCCAGTTCCGAATCCCTCGCTGACATCAGGGGGGCCAGGGTCCTGCTGGCCGAAGACAATGAAATCAACCGGAATGTCGCGGTTGCCATGCTGGAGGGTGCCGGACTGATCACGGAGGTGGCGGAAAACGGCAGGGAGGCGGTGGAAATGCTCCGGCGTGAGATCAGACTTCGGCGAGCTCAGTCGAGTCTTCGAACGCCGGGAACCGGGGCCGGTGATGCGGCGCCTTTGTATGACATTGTTCTGATGGACATCGAGATGCCGGAGATGGACGGACACGAGGCCACGCGGCTCATACGCGGGAGACCGGAATTCGACGATCTGCCGGTCATCGCCATGACCGCTCATGCCATGAGGGGGGACCGGGAGAAATGTATGGATGCGGGCATGAACGACTATCTGACCAAGCCCGTTGACGAAGAGCGGTTGTACGCGGTTCTCTGCAAATGGATAAAACCTGGGAAAAGGGAGATTCCCGGAGAGTTTTCGGAGCGTGGGAAACGGACGCCCGAATCCGGGGCCGGGCTTCCCGACGACCTGCCCGGCATCGATCTGAAAACCGCCCTGAGACGGGTCAGGGGAGACGCGGGGCTGCTGAGGATGATGCTGGGGAGTTTCCTGGAAAAGTACGAACATGCGGCCGCCGAAATCGGAACGCTTCTGGACGGAGGCAACATCCGGGATGCCCGGAAACTAACCCACGCCATAAAGGGGGTTTCGGGCAATCTGTGCGCGGATGAGCTTTTCACCGCTGCCCGGAAACTGGACAGCGCCCTCAGAAAGGAGGAAACAGAGGAGGCCCGGCCCCTGCTCAGGGTGTTTGGCCGGAAACTGACGCATTTTACAGAGGCCCTGAAAACCCTGAACCCGGTTGACGAATCCGCCGATACAGGTTATGAAAACGGAGACGGAGTCTTTGACCTGTCAAAAGCGGAGGATATCCTGACGGAGATGGCCGCCCTCCTTGAAAAGAATCAGATGAGCGGCTGGCGGCTTCTGGATCCTCTGCTGAGTCTGCTTCCGGATTCAGAATTCCGGCAGGAGAAAGCCGAGTTGAAAAAAGCCATGTCAGCACTGGATACGGAAGGGGGACTCTCCGTTCTGCTGAAAATGCTTGATGCTTGATGCTGGATGCTGGATGCTGGATGCTGGATGTTTGATGCTGGATGCTTGATGCTGGATGCTTGATGCTGGATGCTTGATGCTGGATGCTTGATGCTGGATGCTTGATGCTGGATGCTTGATGCTGGATGCTTGATGCTGGATGCTGGATGCTGGATGCTTGATGCTTGATGCTTGATGCTTGATGCT
>JAUCGI010000137.1 GCA_030378035.1 Desulfobacterales bacterium HSG2 | reverse complement strand
CTGACTGGAAAAAGTGTAAACTACTTTCGGCTTTCATGAAGGATGCCAAATATGTTTCCAACATCTGAAATTATACGAACCCACAAAATCCGTTAGAACCAATATTTCTTTGGAACCGAAAAATCAATTTTTTACACTTGCAATAAAAAATTTTTTACAGTATTCTATTCAATTTAGTTTTCAAATTCCATTTTATCATAAGCGCGAACTTAAGGAATTTTTTTAGGCCAGACGGAATTTGCAATCCGTCCGGCATGTTTTTTTGCAGTATCCTATTCAATTTAGTTTTCAAATCCCATTTTATGATTACAGACACGGATGAAAACTAAAATCCGATTACCGTAACCGCGGGGACGAATATTTTGACATTTACAGATGAGCAGTTGGCAGGCCAGCGTCTGATGGCCGGGTTTGACGGAACGGAACTGAACAAAGACCTGATGTTCCTGATCGATACCCTGAAGATCGGGGGTATCATTCTTTTTTCCAGAAATTTGTCCGATCCGGAACAGATAAAAAGTTTGTGTTTATCTGTTCAGGAATATGCGGAGTCATGCGGGCAGCCTCCCCTGTTCATTGCCATTGATCAGGAAGGGGGAGAGGTGGCCCGCCTGAAAGAGCCTTTTACCCAATTTCCCGGGAATCCCATGATGAAAGGGGAAACTGACGCCGTTCATTTTGCCGGGATAACCGCGGCAGAACTGACCGGTTTGGGGATCAATATGAACATGGCTCCGGTCATGGATGTGGTACCGAAAGTTTCGGAAACTTCGGAAGCCTTTGTTATGGCAGGCAGAGTCTTCGGGAATGATCCCGCGTGGGTATCCCGACTGGGGGCCAGGGTCATTGAAGAATTGCAGGGAAACGGTATCATGGCCGTTGCAAAACATTTTCCGGGAATCGGCCGCACCATTCTGGACTCACACCACGACATGCCGATTCTTGACGCGGATATGGCAGACTTGGAATCCTCTGATCTGTTGCCGTTTGAGGCCGCTGTGAAATGCGGGGTTGCCGGAATGATGTTATCCCACATCCTTTATAATAAGGTTGACCCGGAATGGCCGGCAAGTCTGTCACACCGGATTGCAAAAACGCTCCTGCGGGATCGCATGGGATTTGACGGAATTGTGATTACCGATGATCTGGACATGGGCGCGGTCAGAAAGCATTATGATATTAAATCAGGGATACGGCAAATCCTTTCAGCGGATATTGACATTGCTCTTATCTGCCACAAAGGGCCGGACATTGAAAACGCGTTTGAGGAAATATCAGAGAGCCTGAAAGATTCCCGGGAAACAAAGGTGAAAGGGGAGAAATCGGTAAACAGAATATTGAAACTGAAACAAAGATTTCTTTGGGAACAGGTTTGAATAATGACAATCAGTCAGCCAACAATCAGGAAGCTCTTTCGTGACCATTTTACCGGGGAGAACCCTATGCGGGTACCCGTTGAAGAACGAAAAGAATTAGGCAAAACCATTCAGCAGCGGATTAAAGGGTTGAGTGACGTAAGTATTGACAAGCGGCCTTATGTTTCGGAAAAAGATCGGGGACGGCTGGTATGTGACTTTTCCATCAAAGACCACCGAAGTCGCTATTACTCGTACAGTAACAGTTTCAGGCTTATTCTTAATGAGCAGGGAGAATTAACCATCAGCCATTATGTCAGCGATGCTCCGGTCTCCGATATTGATGAAATTCTTTCGTTCATTGCAGCCTGCCAGGAGCATATTGAACGTCAGCATATCCTCAAAGGCAAACGCAAAAAAATACGCGATTTCAAAGCCCAGGCGATCATCGCCCAGGTGAGGAATTTGGCAAAAGAAGAAAAGTTCGATTTTTGCACCGATAAAGATACAGTGAAGTTGAAGCTTTATGTCAAACTGTCTGAAAAAGAATGTATTGAACTGCATATTCCCTTTAGCAAGTTTCAGGAGATACTTCCCGATCTGCGCGCCGTCATCTTATCGGCCAGAGAACTGCATGGCAAAGGGATCAAATTTAAAATCAAAAGCATCCAATCCTATCGGCATAAGTGGATTACTCCGGATTCCGAAACTTGAAACTTGGAATTTGGAAGTGTCTGAGGAGCAGTATTTTCATGAATTTTTTCAGGTTGCGTTTTGCGGTTGTCATAAACCGGTTTGAAAGTTATTATTAATTTAGACATGCAATTTTATGATATAGCATATTCTTGGAAAGGAACCGATGAAAAAAAGAAGGTATGGTCAGTTTAATTCAAAGCGCAGGATCAGACAGTTAACAGAAGATGACTTGCAGCATTATGGGCATATGGCTGAAGAAATAAGTTATGGTGGAAATCCTGAGCATAAGAAGAACCCAGGTGATTTTGGGCTCACCCCTCCAAGTAGTCCCAGACCAGGGAAGTCTTTGTGTGATACAGTTCGTATATTTTCAAGACAAGTTGCATTAGAGCGTCTTCAAGCTGGTTTACTCAGGGGATTGGTAAGTGAACGTTCTAACGGCAAGTGGCCGCAGAACATATGGTCTGTTACTGAAGATGGACACCCATTGGAAGCCCAACTTGAGAACTCTGCCACAGGTGCTTATCACGGCTATCCGATGCCTCAGTCAGATCCGTTGGCTACTGAAGTAATCAGTCAATGGAAAATACGAGATGAGATAATCAATCAATTGGAAGAGAGGGATGACTAAATTCAAATTTTATTGTGAATGGCATGCCACCAGTGGTAATGATGAACCAGCTTATCAACACACTATGGCTGACTTGGCATTATATGTAGGCGAGATGAGCCTGATGCTGAATGAGAATATCTGGTCACAGACTATTCATAAATCTGCCTTGTTGTCAGCTTATCCGCTCGCCATGTGGTTGGCATCTTCATGGTGGAGACTTAATTGGGAGCCCTTACCTGCCTGTGGAATTTATCCTTCTGTGGATTGGCGGATGGCTCATGAACTGGGGGCTGCCAATCGCGGCTTTGTATGGCCTCGAATTATTTTTGCGTCGGATGGTGATATGATGCAGGTCTGGACAGGGGCTTTAAATAATAATGATAATCAATCACTGAGGTATCTAAAATCTTTAGAGGCTCCTGCTTTCATCCCGTTACCAGATTTTCAGCGTGAAGCGGAAGATTTTATTAACAGAGTGCTTAACCGCTTGGACGATAATGACTGTCCGGATACGGATTTAGCGAATCTTTGGAAGCTTATACAAGCAGACAGAGCAGAACGGGAAAGTGCAAAATACAGACGTCTTGAGGCGACTATGGGATACGACCCGGATGAGTGTCCAGAAGAAATAATAGATAAAGCATTGGACCTTGAAAATAGGATGGGAGAAGATGCGCTTTCCGAATTGATTCCTATCTATGGTAGAAAAAAACCATTTGCAGATATTGAGGAAATTGCTGATAGTGATGGACTAGTTGGGGTCCCAGCAACTGTTGCTGACACTTCGGAAAAAGGTATGCCTTGTCAACATGCTGTCGATGCTTATGGCAGAAAAAAAACATTTACAGATATTGCTGATAGTGGGGTCCCGGCAACTGCTGCTGACACTTCGGAAAAAGGTATGCCTTGGCAACATGCTGTCGATGCTGCCAGAGCATTACGACAAGCTATTGGTAACACGAATAACATGATAGACGATGCGAATCTGTGTGAATTGCTGGGACTCAGAGCTTCTGATGTAGAGAAATGGGTGCCTGATAAGCGCAATGATGTTGCTTTAGCTATACCAATAGCTGAGAATCAATACAAATTTATTCCTCGAAAAAGACACCCGCTAGCCAAACGCTTTGAGATTGCACGTTTTATAGGCGACGGTATTTTAACCGGGTCGGCAACTGGGCAATGGCTAACAAGTACCGACCTCAGAACTTCAAGGCAAAAATATCAAAGGGCATTTGCAGCAGAATTTCTCTGTCCTATGACATCACTGCGAGAATTCTTGCAAGATGACTTTTCGGAATCAGCTATCGAAGATGCTGTAGAACATTTTCAAGTAAGTGAAACAACGGTAAATAATCGATTAATCCCGCTTGTTTCCATGTATGGTTATAGTGATGGCAGTCTTCCTTATCATTTGTAAATATTAGGAGCAGTATCAAGAACCCAACACCATGGCAATACGAATTGATGCAAAAGAGTTATGTGAAGTGCTTAGGCTGACGCCGGCGGAGCAGAATATTATGCTTATCGGGAAGCATGGTATCGGCAAGTCGGAGATTATCGCCGGTTTCTACCGTGAACGGAAAATGAAGGTCATTGCATTCTTCCTCGGGCAGATGAGTGACCCGGGCGATCTGATCGGGCTGATGCACAAAGATGAAAAAACAGGGCGCTCCGTTTTTCTGCCTCCTTATTGGTGGCCTGTTGACGGAAAGCCGATTGTGCTTTTCTTAGATGAACTGAATCGGGCAAGACCGGAGATATTGCAGGCGGTTCAGGATCTCACCCTCAATAAGACCCTTGCAGGCAAACGACTTCCCCGGGGAAGCATTGTCATTTCGGCAGTCAATGAGGGGGATGAATACCAACTGACCGATCTCGACCCGGCCCTGGTCTCCCGTTTCAATCTCTATGAATTTGCTCCCACTGCTGAAGACTGGCTGCTGTGGGCAAATGACAATGATATTGACCCGCGTGTGACCACGTTCATTCAGAAAAACCGCCATTACCTTGACGGGGAAGGGGTGAATCCTGAAGAAGCGGGGCTGATGTCCGGGCTTGTCAAGACGCCGGACCGCCGCGCCTGGGTCAAGGTTTCCGACTTCATCAAGCCGTATAAACAACTTGAGGAACTGCACATCAAAATCGTTGCCGGCATGGTTGGCAGCTCTGTCGCGCTGGCATTCAGGCAAAACTTGGCCGCTGCCGCCAGGCTGACCGCCGAACAGGTTCTGCTGAACTTCGGCCGTCATCGGAAAAAGCTGAAAGAACTTTCGCTCCAGGAGATCATCGTACTCAACGAACAGATCGTCTTCTGGATTAACAGCGGGAAATATAAGCAGGAACAGGCGGAAAAGATACGCAAGAACATGCTTGCCTATCTGAAAGAATTGCAGAAAGCGAAAAACCATGAGCCGGTCGCCCATATCGCCTCAATGATTGAAAGTTCCGGATTTGAAAAGGTTATGGGCTTTCTGGCTGAGTCCATGGAGATTATCAACCTTCTTACTGATTATATTCAAGGCATCAAAGTATAATTGCCTGACCATAAAAACACATTCCCCTGTCCTTTAATGAATAAATATCCACTTCTGTAGCGATTTTTCTGTCAATTTTTTCATCAGATCATACCAAAGCCTGTCTTGTGCCCCGCTATCACCGCTTGAAAAACCGAAAGGATAAAGCGTTTCCCAATTACTGCCCAGCCGACCGTGAGCAATACTGTTTCTTCTGGCGTAGATGCAATCTCTGAGAGCATCTGCTGTTGCATCGGAGATAAGTCCTCCGTGATGCGCGGAATCCAAGTCAGCTTGGTCGACAAATTGTCCTAAAACTTCCCTTAAAGCCCATCTGTCCTCTTTATCACTAATCAGATTTCTGAATTTCTTTTTTAATTCATTCGGTCCTATGCTGGCATCTTTTCTCCAGCTTTCTATCTTATCCGCCAGAACTTCGTCAAAACAGAACTCAAGTATTCTGTAAAAATATAAAAAACCGGATATCGGATCACTCTCGGTCGCACGGTTGTAAAAAGAAATAACTTCCGGATTTTCAGCATCTTCAACATTGGATAATTCCGGAGCATCTTCGGGTTCCGGACTTTCATCAATTCCGGGGGCAAGATGATAATCCGGCAGTCGCCAAAACTGAAAACGCAACCCTTTAAATATCTTTCTGAAATGATACAGTGCCAATTCGGAAATACCCGGTATCTCTTCGTGCTGGACACCATTAATAACAAGAGTTGTGAGAGTTTTGGGATCGGGGATGCTCGGATTTATTTCTGCCTCAGGAGATGCGACAAGACGTTGGAATAACATTGAGCAATAACCGATACTGGCGGTAATACCGGAGTTTGTAACAATTCTGTACAGATCATTATCATTAAGCAATTCTTCTCGCGGAGGAGTACCGATACAACGGATATATAGTTCGGCAACGCCTTTGTAATAAAGCCCCCCGTCCTCAAAAAGACGGATTCGGTTTTTCTTTGCAAAATCAGTTGCCTGCTGAGGAGTGCTGACTTCATGCAAAGCTACAATATATCCGTTTGAGGCACGCCAATTTATTCCAAGACGTTTGTCTTTCCAAACAAAGCCCTTTTCATCTTCTTTTTCAAGTTTCCACCAATATGTTTCAGGGTCTTCATCAAAAAGCTCCTTAGCTATTTCATCCCAGTTTTTTTCGATGAGATCTTTGGGGTATAAGGGATCCTTCATCATCAACTTTCTCCGTCAGTGATAATATTGGCCCAGTCTGGCAAATCAGCCTTCCTGTCTTTTAAATATAAACGCCGTACTGATGAATAGATGTTTTGTTGCTATATTGACCTGCTATTTTTAAAATATCAGAAAGTAAATTGTAAATCATATTGTTCGATTCTGCTTCCATTATTCACCCTCAATTCGTTCAATAAACTCATTAACCAAATTTTCAATCTCTTCCGCATATCTGCTTGACGGCTCACTTCGGAAAACGGGAAGCGTTCTTTTGGAACTCCAGGCAAATTTGGCTGAATTTGAAATTCTGCTTTCAAATATGTCATAGTTTAATCGGTCCGCTACTTTCCGTATGTCTGACATGCTTTCAGTTGTCATTTTTAATCTGTTATCCACCATATTGTAAACCAGACCCAGCACAGATATTTCACCAATCCAATCCGGTCGCCTTATGGCAGGATATTCCTCAGTTATAATTCTGTGAAGCAGAGGAAGGCCAATCGTGGAAAGAAAATCCGGTTTGATCGGAACCAGAACTGACTGCGCCGCGCTTAATCCGGCATAAAGCATACTTGAAACAGTGGGGCAGTCAATGAAAACAAATTCATAATCTCCTCCCACACTTTCGATAAATCGGCGGATTTCATCATATTTGGGAAGTCCTGACGATTGAAATGTCATCAGACACAGCTCGATCTTGGATGCCAAAAGATATAAGTATCCGTTTTCTGATTTGTAAATTCTGTGAACAAATCTGTCACAATTTTTTAAAAGACTTTGCCGATCTGCAATTCTTAACTCATCATAGACTTCAACTACTGTTTTTTTCCTTGATTCCTCAGCAAGATAGAGTTTTTTATACATCCGCTGTGACATCAGATATTGTGTTGCATTGGCCTGAGGATCAAGGTCAACGAGTAAGACTTTTTTGTTAAGAAAATATGACAGCCCGTATGCCAGATTAACACATAATGTTGTTTTGCCAACGCCTTTTAAACTAACTACGCTGACAACTTTGGGATATGCCATTATTTATCCTTAAAACATAACGAGTTATAGTTAAAATTGTTTGATTAAGCTATCAACGCGATCACCCGGGCAACAATATACCCTTCTAAAAACTTTTCATCCAGTCCCAGTTGAAAATGGTTTTCAAGCCCGACAGAATCCAGCACTGTGGCAACAATTTTGTCAGGATTGTCAACCGTTCTTGAGAAATTGACATATTTTATGTACTCATGATCATATTCTTCCGATACTGGCTGAAGGCTTCGATGCATTCTTTTGATCCTGTTTAATATTTGCTTACAACAATAAAAAATGAGTGTCAAGCCTGAAAAATAAATGTCAGACCTGAAAAACTGAAAGATCAGTTACGGGGATAAAATCCGTCTGAAAAATTGCCAAAGTGAGAAAACTTTGGCACTTCGGATAATAAACGAGGATATCATGTCTGAGGGCTATCAGAGACATATCAGCGATACGCCTCTGATAGGGATTGGTGGTAAAAGGGAACATCGGCAATAAGCCTGAACTTTTTGCCGGGAAATCAGACAGAGAATCAATAATCAAATTTATACTGCAACCAGCGTAAGTCCGATTTTTTTTTTCTTCCGCTTTAATTTTGGAGAGTTGCTCATCCGACAGATCGGCAGGTTTGGCATCATGTCCGGAAAAGGCTACCAATGTTTTCCCCACTTCTTTTTCCAGTTTCTGGACGGCTTCCAGTTTGTCATTTTCCAATTTTGCGATACCATTCCCTGTCCTTTAAGGATTTGTTTGTCGATTTCATCTCTGAAGGGATATCCCCCATATAAGAAAAGGCATCAGAATACATCCGTGCAAGAGAGTCAGCAACCTTTTTTCAGAATATCTTACCGAATTCTTCATGAGAATTAAAGAGTAAACAGGAAGAAGAATACCCGATTCAATAAAAAGATTTCGATAAAAGTATATATTCATGAGATCAATCCGCCCGGCACTCGGCAGAATTCCGAACGGCAGTTTGAAAAGCGTGTCGTTCAGGGGCCAGAGCAGGGGAAGCGGGGATACCCCTACCAGCATATCTAACAGAAGATGTGAATATCCCGCGACAAAAACCTGAATACCGACCGTTTTGTATTCGCGTTCACATAACCTCAGTCTGCAATACAAAATTGTTGCTATAGGAAGAAGTGAGCAGAATATGAGGGAATGAGTGAATCTGATTTCAGATTCTTTCCCTGCAAGCCACAGCAGAACATATTCCGTGTCAGGGAATATCGCCAGAAAAATCAGCCATGCCAGCCACATAATATTCCGCTCGGAAATTTTACGATCCAGGTAAAGAAAGATTGCAACGCCTGTCACTGAATGACCGATAAAGGATGACATTTTTTTTGTTATCACCTCGTACAGATTTCTACGAACCGCATTCACTTATGCTTCATGCATTTCATGATGTCATTGTTATCATGAATCGGAGCGCCGAATGTCAGATATCGTACAATTCATTTTTATAGCGATCAGACAGGTCTATCTTTTTAAGCAGATTAATCATCCGTGAATAAAGCGACGGATCATTTATTACCGTTGTGAAAGCCTGAACGGTTTCATCCATATTGACAACATCGTCAAAAGCCTCATCAGAACTGAGATGTTCTATTTCATCAAAGAAGTCGCTGAATCTCTCTTTTGCCTCCTCAGTCTTTCCAAGCTTTGCCGAACAAAGCGCCAACTGTTCATTACGCTTAAACACACGCCAGCGCCATTCGGGATGTTCTGAAAGAAGCTGGTCACAATCAACCTGCAAATAGGAATGATATGCTGAAAACCAGTCTTCCAAATCGTGATAGCAGTGAGCCTTGTAAAGATACGCCATCTGAAGGCCCGGGTCTTTCTCCGTTGCTTTTATGAAACAGTTGAGAGCCTTTTCTTCATATTCTGATTCAGGACCGAGTCTGCCCGGATGATCGTAATAAAGAAGTCCGAGAGTATAAACAATATCCGCATCTTCAGGATCAATATTCATTGCTCTGATTAAAGCCTGCTCACCGTCATAAGCAATCCGCATTCGTTCGTTCATGTCAGAGGTTTGCCATTCTTCAAACCAGTCCATTGCGGAAATTGCACACGAATGCAATACGCCAATATTCTGAGGATCTGCTTTTTCAGCAGCAACATAAATTTTTTTTAAGCCTTCCCAGCCTTCATCAAATTCCTCCTGTTCCAATGAAATACAGAGACGCCGTAATAATTCGGCTTCATCAAGATCAGGGCCGTGATCTGATGCCAGAAAAGCAGCTATTTTTTTATCCGTGACAATTACACGTTCCTCGTCCTGAGTGAATGAACGTATAATATCTTCTGATAATTCAAGATGTTTCATTATTTATTATGCTCCGTTGCTTTCTCTCAGGCGTGCTCCATTTGGGTTTAATATGTTTGCGCCAAGATATTTTTCCACTTCGACACTCCATACTTCCTTAATCCATTCAAGGTCGTTGTACGGACGTACATACGATGTTTTCCAACCGGAGCTTTCAAGGGCGAAAGTCATTCCCTCACGGGCAGTATGGTTTGTCGTATGAAGAATCACGGGACAGGCAGGAGTCCGGGTTATAAGATAATCAACAACGTCTCTGCCGGTGCCCGGGTCAAAAATCTCATTGTGTTGTCTCATTGTTTCACCTCCATGTACTGCTCCACCAATGCCAGAATCGGCTCATCCTCAAAATGTTTCGCAAACTCCCGGACTTTCCGGGCAAAGGCAGAATACTTGGGATCAGTCTCCTCCAGATATTCCATCCGATCCTCCACTTTCTGAAGATCACCGAACATGGCCATCTCATACAGCACCTCCAGCTCGCGGAGCGGCGGCGGAATGATCTCGGCTTCCGGCGGAGGCGGGGCAGGCGTCTCCTGTCCGGCAGGATGTTCCCGGTACGTCCAGGTGAGTGACAGGTGCTTTCCGATCAGAGAAAAGAGTTTCCCCGCGTCAACCGGTTTGGGCAGAAAGTCATCACATCCGGCAACCTCACTTTTGGCGCGGTCCGGCTCAAACACGCTCGCGGAAATGGCGATAATCGGCACATCTCTCAGCTCCGGGATCTGCCGGATGGCTTTCACCGCCTCAAACCCGGACATGACCGGCATCATCAGATCCATGAGAATGCAGTCCGGCAGGATTTTTCCGGCCTTTTCAACTCCGTCCCTTCCATGTTCGGCAAGTGTGACATCAAAACCCGGGGGCTTCAGCATGTTCAGAAGAACCAGACGATTTTCTTCCCTGTCATCAACCACCAGGATTTTTTGCTGTTCGCCTGTATAACCGATAATTTCCTGCTGCACAGTGCGTTCCTCCTCTGCCGGAACCTCCGCAAAAGGAAATGGCGCCTCAAAATAAAAGAGGCTCCCCTTGCCCGGTTCGCTCGTGACCCGGAGCTCGCCGCCCATCAGTTCCACCAACTGCCGGCTGACAGCCAGTCCCAGCCCGGTTCCCTGTGCCCGTTGCTGCGAATTTCCGACCTGTTCAAAAGGCTGAAAGATCGTTTCCACCAGTTCCGGAGCGATGCCGACGCCAGTATCTTCGACCTCGAAACGGATTTCCGACTGCCGGGGCGTTTTTTCAGCCGTCAATGGCCAATCCCCGGTCATCACCCGGAACGTGACGGTTCCCCCGCTCTCCGTGAACTTCACCGCATTGCCGAGCAGATTGATCAGCACCTGCCGCAGGCGGGTCTCATCCGCCTGAATGCATGCGGGCAGCTTGGAGTCGATCTCATAAACGAACCGTACATCCCCCTGCTGCGCCCGCATCCGGATGATGCCGACAATGCTGTCCAGGAATTCGGGAAGCCCGAGGTCGGTCGGAAAGAGTTCCATCTTCCGAGCTTCGATCTTGGAGAGATCCAGGATATCATTGATGAGGGTGAGCAGGTGCTGTCCGCTTTTGCGGATGACATCCAGGCCGTCAGTCTGGGCGGTGGTCAGATTCCTGTCTCGTCTGAGAATCTGGGCATAGCCCAGGATGGCATTGAGCGGGGTGCGGAGTTCGTGGCTCATATTCGCCAGAAACATGCTTTTGGCCTGACTGGCAGTTTCTGCCTCGCGTTGTGCTTCCAGAGCCGCCCGGGTTCGTTCAGCGACTTTCTGTTCCAGGGAGGCATTCAGTGCTTCGATCTCCTTCTGATGCTCATGAACCAGCTTGGCATGGGTGAACTTTTCGGTTGCCTCCCGGATTACCAGGAACAATTGTTCCTTGTCCCACGGTTTGGCAATGTATCTGTACAGATTCCCGCGATTGACAGACTGGCCAAGTTCCTCATTGCCGGCATGACCGGATAACAGGACCGTCAGTGTTTCCGGTGATTTGAGATGAATCTGTCTCATCACCTCATCCCCTTTCAGGCCCGGCATCAGATAATCCACGATTGCCAC
>JAUCGI010000136.1 GCA_030378035.1 Desulfobacterales bacterium HSG2 | reverse complement strand
GGATATTCTCTGTTTGCCTCATAATAATAATGAGAACAGTGAAAATGAATTGTCAGAGAGCTTAAAAATACGATAAGATGTTGTTTTATATGCCAAACAGCTTCAACACGAATTACCATAGAACCAATTTTTAATCTCCTATTATTTTTTTTAATTCCCGAACTTCCTTTTCCAATTTCCTCATTTTAAGCCTTTCCTCAGACATTCTCTGAATATCTTGTATATCCTGTTTTTCCATTTGTTCCAACATCTGAACGATCCTTTTTATCATAAAATTATGTTCAGTGTTGTCATTTTCTGATTGTCTGATCATCTGAGCCAGTTTGAAAAGTCCGTCGGGCACTTTTCTTTCCCCTTTTTCATATCTGAGATATGTCCGAAGGGCGACACCCAGTTTTTTTGCAAAGTCGGTTTTGCTGTCAGAACCCCTTAATTCTTTTAATTTGTTACCGAGTTTTCTGTGCGGATAATTTTTATTGTCCATTAGGCGTTTTTTTCTTGACATCCTTATCTGTCGGTCGTATTTGTTAAGTATCTTATCAGGGACACATTAGCACAGAGTTCATAAATTACAATGGAAAATATAGGATCTGAAATATTTAACTTAGGAACGGCGACCAAACAACTTGCCCATTTCATCTGCCACCTGCCAATGCGGGCGCACAGTCTGTTCATCCAAATGGGAAAGTTGTTTGGACCCGATTCCTTAAAACATGATCTGGCAAATCTTGGTTGGAGCAGTCTTAAAGTCGAAGTTTCTATTCGATTTTATGAACAGCGTATGGCTGAAAAAGGATAGAATGTCAATAACAAGTCGGACCGGATTCAGGGGGGATTTTGCGTCCTGACAGAAGCGAGCTTTGTTTCGTTTCCAAATTTTTTTCAGGTTGTCATCTTTTTTTGCAACAAATAGTGTTTGCCAAGTACATTACTAATGAAAAGGCAATGCAAGGTTTGAAAAATTCGATAACAAGTTGACACGATGTTCAACTATTAACAAGGAAAGGTTATTTATCATGGTCGAAAAAAATTCTGCTCACACTTTTGGTGGTAATGTATCCCCTGGTGCAAGAAGCGTTCTGAACCGTGTAATAAAAGAAGACAAGAAAGTTCCTGTATTTATCGCTCAGACAATGGCGGAAAGTATGCGAGATTTGGGTTATAATAATACCACTTCGGCAATTTGTGAACTTGCTGATAATGCTATTCAAGCAGACGCGACCGAAATCAGAGTATATTTCAACGAGAGAGGACGCGGCAAAAAAAAGGAACTTGATGTCTTGGTCTATGATAATGGCACAGGTATGGCCCCCAATTTTTTACAACTCTCGGCTGCATTCGGAGGTGGAACACGCTATAATGATCGCAACAATATTGGACGCTATGGCGTTGGAATGAAATCCTCATGCTTGGGTATGGGGCCAGCTTTCTATGTCTATTCATGGCAGGAGCCGGAGGCTGTTTACTGTCAGACATTCGATCTGGATGAAATCCGAAACTCTAAGCTCAACGTGGTTTATTTAGATCCGCCAACGCTTCAGAGTGATCTTGATGACGAAGTGCTGCGTGTGTTAAGTTCATATATGAGATATCCTACAGATAAGGAAAATCAGGAACGACTGATAGATGGAGAATACGAAATATGGGATGATTTAGGAGATTCCGGTACTGTGGTCTATATTCCAGACTGTGACCGCCTATCATATAAGTTGAGTAAAACTCTTGTTGATCATGCTACCAAAGATATGGCGCGTATTTATCGGAAATTTATGTCTCAGGGGATTGATATCTACATTAACAATCGGCCTCTGATCCGTTCTGATCCGCTTTTTTTGGATGGCAAAGCAAAGCATATTCGTGACCTTGATCGGCTGGAAGATGAAGAAGGTTATGAGGTAAATGAAACAGTGGCTCGTGATTTCCTGAGTAAAGAGGTTCTTATACATAATACCCTTTCAGGTCAAACACATCCTGTCAACGTGAGACTGGTATTGCTTCCTCCTGAGTGGCATGACCTTCCGCGTAAGAGATTGAAGGGTATGGGGGTATTTGATCATGGTGTTTCTGTGTTGCGAGGGGATCGAGAAGTTTATCTGGGGCATATAAAAGGGTTGACGCAAAGAAGAGATAGCAGAGGACCTTGGCATAGAATGGAGATCCAATTTCCTGCCGATCTTGATGAAGAATTTGGGGTTACAGTCAACAAGCAAGGAATTCGTATTAGTGAGGAGGTCGTCAAGAAAATCATAGCAAGCGGATTTAAGGAGGCCTTAAATCAGGTTCGTGAGGAAATTAAGAAAAGGCAGGCTGAACGAAACGTGAAGAAAAATACAGCGAAGATTTCTGAGGCAGAACGACGTGCCACAGACGCTGAAGTGTTTCAAACTACAATCCTTCCCGAGCCAGACTTATCATCTCCAGAAGGGCGGGAAAAATATAAAGAACATTTGGAAGTGTTGGCAAGCGAGTATCGGCAGGAAGATGAATCTCTTGATGAAGCTAAGGAACGAATTGAAAAGATCAGATTTCTTACTAAGATGATTCATAATGAAGATATGCCTTTTTATCGGATGGATTACAATGTCCAGACAGGCAAGGTGTTATTGAAAATTAATACCGCTCATCCTTTTTATTCCCAAGTCTATGAACCGTTGATTAAATTGAACAGATCTGGTATAGTTCCAGATAATTTGGAAGAATCTGACAATGATGAAACTGTCTTTGACGCAACACAGATTATCAGCGGATTGCAAATGATGCTGTTTGCTCTTGCGCGCACCCAGGTCTCCATGCAAATTAACGATCAGGAACTTGAAAAGGTTTTTGTTAAGTTGCGACAACAGTGGAGCATCAATTTGGACACGCTCCTTTCAACTCCTGTCGGATAAGCGTTTTTATTGTCCAAAGTTTCCCTTTAGGTAGGCACAGCGTCCTTCCTAGAGGGTAATCCATTTGGATAAGCGTTTTTATTGTCCAAAGTTTCCCTTTAGCTAGGCACAGCGTCCTTCCTAAAGGGTAATCCATTTTTTCATCAATAATTTGGTATTGTTAATTTTTTTTTACTTAAATCTCGAAGGGGCATAATGACCCCTCATAGCGAAGGAGATTTACCATGAATGTTTTAGCACCGCCGTGGGATACTATTGCCCAAATCCAGTCCGATCTTTACTCCCAAACCCGTTATACCCGCCATGAAAAGGGCTTTGATGAAGCCTACTCCTGCCTTTTGGATAAATTGGAACCATCCGTTTGTTCGGAATTGAAAAACCGCTTTCAGTCTTTAGATAGGAACCGCAGACGAAAATATGCAAACAGAGAGCGGTTGGCTTTTGAGTGTCATAAACAAATGGCTGAAACAACCGTCTCTCTGTCCGACAAAATTGAAAACCTTGAAATTTTGGAAAGAATCCGATCATCTTTGTCACAAAAGGAATGGGATATGATCTCTTCCAAAGCACAGGGCAGGTCTTGCCAGGAAATAGCAAAGGAATCTGGAAAATCAGTATCAGCGGTAAGAAGTGCAATTTGTCGGCTTAGGGCTAAGATAAAGATATCTGAAGCTTCGGACGCTACTTGTCTTGTACCGGAATACTTGATACGCAATCGATTATAATGATAGTTTAGTCCCAGGAAACAGTCGCTAAAAACGAGACAGAATATTGAACCTAAATTGAGCGATTCTTTTCAGAAAAACTGGCTGAAAGTCCGGTAATAGAGGCTTTATCCGTTTTACGGTTTTCACCCAACGGGTGAAAACCCGGAAACCGATGAGGCCCTGATATTACAGGCCGGGAATCATATTCAGGCCAAAGAATCGCTCAATTTAGGTTGAAGTTTTTTTATGGATATGGAAATTTTATGGAAAACAATTGTCAACAAACAGAGGAGGCAGAACAATGACTCAACTCAAACTGACAGAGCAGACCGAACCGGTCTCCTGGAAAAAGATATGGCTGACAACCACCCAGCTCGGCAAATAGTTCCTAAAAATATATAAAAATATTTCAGAAATCCGGTAATATTATATTTCAGAAATCTGGTAATATTATATATTCACGGAGCTAACAGGAGGCGTTATGCAGCAGTTGGGAAAGTCATCGCACCTGCGGATGTTATTCCAGTCCTCAGCTCTGCGGTCAGGTTTTAAGGGTAGCGGAAACGTGAAGGTGAGCCTGGCGTGAAAAGCTTTCCCAACAACTCCGAGGAGTACCTGACTCCCGGCAGCGGAGGGCCTGAAGCCGGCAGCTGTCATTTTTTAAGATGAAAGTTTTTGTGATAAATAAGAACGGCAATCCGTTAATGCCCTGCAAACCTGCAAAAGCGCGCCATCTCCTTGACGCAGGCAGGGCAAGGGTGGAAAACCTGTTTCCCTTTACCATCCGGCTGACGTGGAACTGCGAGGAAAATGTCCGGCCGGTGACAGTGGGGATCGACAAAGGAAGCAGCAGGACAGGATTCTGCTGTGTCGGAAACGGCCGGATTCTTCTGTCCGGCATAATCTGTCACAGAACCGATATTAAGGGTAAAATGGAAACACGACGTGCCAACAGAAGAAACCGGAGGATCTGGAAATGGTACAGACCGCCGAGATTCGACAACAGAGGTTCCGCCAGACGGAGCGGGAGACTTCCGCCTTCGGTCAGAGCAAATGCCGGGGAGGTCATAAGAGTTATCAGAAAGATTCCTTTGCCAGTCACAGAGATTGTCGTCGAAGATGTGCAGATTGACATTGCCCGCCTGAACAACCCGGAGCTGACCGGGAAAGCTTATCAGGAGAGTAACCGTCTGGATGAAAATCTGAGGATGGCGACTCTGATGAGAGACGGGTACGCCTGCCGGGAATGCGGCAGGAGGAACTGCCGGCTCGAGGCGCATCATATCATTCCCCGGAGCGGGGGCGGAAAGGATACGATTAAAAACATGATAACGCTGTGTAAGAGGTGCCACGGAAAAGTGCATGACGGAAAAATCATAATAGCCGGCGGTGTGCCGGGATTCAAAGACCGGATCGCACAGCGTACCATGCAGGGCAAGGCATATATGTATGAGGAACTGGGTAGAACCGCCCCTGTGAGAAAAGTTTTCGGTTGGCAGACCTCGGCATACCGCAAATCCATGAACCTCCCGAAAGATCATGATTCCGACGCCCTGTGTGTTGCCACATTGTCAGACGACAGAATCATTCCGTATGACAGGGACAATTTTTACCGAATCACATTCCGGGCGAGGCAGACCAGGAGAATTTATTATGATCTGCCGAAAAAAGGAAAAGGCCGGGTGAGATATCAGGTGAACGCCGAATCGGGCGGATTCCGAAAGGGGGACATTGTTCTTGTAAAGGGAAAATGGGTAAAACAGATAAATTCGATTTACAGTAACGGGCATCTGGCATTCCGGCGGATAAAAGGAGAGCCGTCCTCCTGCACACCCCGAAAATGCAGACTTCTGAAAAAAAGCTGTTCCGTGCTGTGGCAAAAGGTTCTTATATAATTTTACATTACCGGAAAAGGCGCGAAGCGGAATCCCGGGCAGCTATGAGGTGGGAAATGCTCTGCATCCCTCTTGTTAAGGTCAACGGATAGCTTTTTCAGTCCGAAAGCCGGAGTTTTATGGAAGTTTTATTAAAAGCAGCAGGCTAATGAAAAATCATACAGAACGCGCAACAGCCGAAATTCGATTTTTTTGTAGGAGTTTTGTTGAAAAGAACTATAGGGATACCCCCCCTATAGTTGCCTCTGACAGAAAAATCCGTTCATACTCCGCATCATGACAACATTAAAGTGGAATATCCTCAACTATGAGCGGGTTCTTTTCAAAATTCGTCAGACATTATGAAGATGATTAAATCCGAATTTCTGTTTTGTGGAAGTTTTGTTGAAAACAGTTAACAGGAGACCATGACAATGATTGAAACAGAGACCGCAACGGTCGATTTCCACGGTAATACTTTGGTCACTATTCGGCATAACGGTGTTGAATATGTTGCCATGAAATCTGTCGTTGAAGGTATGGGACTAAATTGGAGAGCCCAGCAAGCCAAAATCAGAAGTTCAAAAAGGTATGGCGATATCGCCATACCTTTGGCAACTTCCGGCGGCATACAGGAAATGCTCTGCATTCCTCTCGCCAAACTCAATGGCTGGCTCTTTTCAGTCAGCCCGGAAAAAGTCAGGCCGGAACTCAGGGATACAGTTGTTATGTATCAGGATGAGTGCTTTGCCGTGCTTTATGATTACTGGCACAAAGGCTCTGCTGTCAATCCGAGGCATGAGCATCGGCAGACCACAGTCGCCCTCCTTGCCTCGGAAGCGGAGTCCGCAAAGAGACTGGCCGGAACCCTTGAAATCGGGGACACCCGTGTGGTGTCCTTCATAAATGCCGTGATCAGAGAAATTTATGACACGGACTGTCTCAGACTGGCCGAACAGGCCGGACCGACAGAAATCCGACTGGCAGAACAGACCGCAAACGCCTCGGGCTGACACCGCACAAAACCAACAAACTTTTACAGGAGCAGGGCATAATCGAGCCTTTCAGAAATCGCAAAGGCCAGCTTCGCTGGAAACCGACTGCCAGAGGAAAGCCTTACATTGTCGGAAAAGGCGCAAAGCGGAATCCCGGCTATGAGGGAGTCTATCAGTTGCTCTTTTCAGAATCCGTCATAGACCTTGTCATTCATTGTGGAAACGATTAAATCCGAATTTCTGTTTGTGGAAATTGGGATTGTTTTTTTTATGGAAGTTTGAACGATTTGGAAAATCGTTCTACATGAGTTTCGGCTCTTTAACGGATTAGATTAAACAGCTTTATACATCATGTCCGCAGAAGGTGTCTGAAAACTGCGATTTTTCAGAATTATGCCACAACATGTTGTATCATCTCATATTACTCAGTGATTTGTTATAATAGCAACCACAACATGTTGTGGCATGATTCACAAAATGCGACAGGTATAATTTCAAAGCTGTATGATTTAATCCGTTACAATTATGCGTATCGCCGAAAGTCATGTTCTACTGTTTTTTGAACGATTTGGAAAATCGTTCTACGGTTTTTCAAACGATTTGGAAAATCGTTCTACTGTTTTCCAAACGATTTGGAAAATCGTTCTACTGTTTTCCAAACGATTTGGAAAATCGTTCCACTGTTTTTCAAACGATTTGGAAAATCGTTCCACTGTTTTTCAAACGATTTGGAAAATCGTTCTACTGTTTTTCAAACGATTTGGAAAATCGTTCTACTACATCACTTTGTAAGTTCGTACCCCCTCGCTTGACAAATCCGAGCCGCCGGATTTGGCAATCCGGCGGGAGCATGAAGGGGGGTACGAACTTAAAAAGTGGTGTACTACTGTTTTTCAAACGATTTGGAAAATCGTTCGGCATCCTTCATTTGTCGGTTTACACATTCGGGCCTTATGGCTAAATTCGGCCGCGGACTTTTTTTTGCTCCTTTGTGATCTTTGTGCCTTTGTGTGAGATATAAAATGCCGGCCGCCTGAAAAAAGTGTAAACTACTTTCTGCCTTTATGAAGGATGCCAATCGTTCTATGGTTTTCTGAACGATTTGGAAAATCGTTCTACTGTTCCGAAGTCTCAGCAAAGCAGGCAATGAAGATCAGATGCCAGCAGTCAGCAGACTGCTGACAACCGATAACGGCCTACCGCCGAATCAGCGCGGTCGCCTTTTGAACAATATTCTCAACGGTAAACCCGAATTTCTCCATCAGAACGCCGCCCGGAGCAGAAGCCCCGAAGCTTGTCATGCCGATGACTGCGTCCCTGTCTCCCACATAACGCTCCCACCCCATGGGAAGCCCGGCTTCCACGGCAAGACGGACTTTCACATCCGGCGGAAGCACCTCATCCTTATATTCCTGGGATGTCTTCTCAAACAGCTCCCAGCTCGGCATACTCACGACCCTGGCGAAAACACCTTTTCCAGCCAGAACCGCTTTCGCCTCAAGCGCGATATGCACCTCCGAGCCTGTGCCGATGAGAATGATATCCGGTTTGCCGTCGGAATCCGAGACCACATAAGCTCCGTTTGCAAGACCGTCCGCGGGACCGTATTTGCTTCTGTCCAATATGGGAAGCTTCTGCCGGCTCAGGATCAGAGCCACCGGGCCTGACGACCTGACAGCCGCCTTCCACGCCTCCGCAGTCTCCGCGGCATCCGAGGGCCGGATAACCGTCATGCCGGGAATGATCCTCAGACTGGCCACATGCTCCACCGGCTGATGCGTGGGCCCGTCTTCGCCCACCGCGATACTGTCATGGGTGAAGACATAGATGACCGGCAGTTTCATCAGAGCGGCCAGACGGATCGAAGGCCGCATATAATCCGCAAACACGAGGAAAGTTCCGCCGTAAGGCCGAATCCCCTTGTGAAGCGCCATTCCGGACAGGATCGATCCCATGGCATGTTCTCTGACGCCGAAACGGATATTTCTGCCTTTGAGGGCGTTCTTCTGAAAATCATGGGAAGACTCGATAATCGTCTTGTTGGACGGTGCCAGATCCGCAGAACCGCCCATCAGTTCAGGGATGTTTTCGGCAAGCGCGTTGAGAACTTTGCCGGACGCGGCCCGCGTCGCCAATGGCCCGTCAATCTTTGAAAAATCGGGCAGTGCCGCATCCCATCCCTCTTTTAAAGTCCCGTTCACAGCATTCGTAAATGCTTCGGCAAGCTCCGGATATTTCCCGCGGTATTCGTCAAATTTCTCCTGCCACAGAGACTCCTCTGATTTCCCTGTTCCGACACATTCCCTGCATGTATCGAACCCCTCTTCGGGAATGTGAAAACATTCATCAGGACAGCCCAGATTCTCTTTTGTCAGCCGGACCTCCTCTTCGCCCAGGGGCGCGCCGTGCGCGTCGGACGAGTCCTGCTTGTTCGGACTGCCATAGGCAATATGCGTATTCAGCATGATGAGGGTGGGCCTTTCTGTTTCCGCTTTGGCTGACTCGACGGCCTTGTGAATCGCTTCCAGATCATTTCCGTCTTCCACAACTGCCACATGCCAGTCATACGCCTTGAATCGCCGGCCCACATCTTCCGTAAAGGTGATATCCGTGCGTCCTTCGATGGATATCTGATTATCGTCATAAACACAGACCAGTTTGCCGAGTCCGAGATGCCCGGCAAGAGACGCGGCTTCCGCGGACACCCCTTCCATCAGGTCCCCGTCGCCGCATATTACAAACGTGTGGTGATCCACAATCTCGTATCCCGGCCGGTTGAAGCGAGCACCAAGGTGACGCTCGGCGATTGCCATGCCGACACCGTTTGCAAAGCCCTGCCCCAGAGGGCCGGTGGTGGTCTCCACCCCCGAGGTCAGGCCGTATTCCGGATGTCCGGGGGTTTTGCTCCCCCACTGCCGGAAGTTTCTGATATCATCAAGGCTCAGATCGTAACCCGTAAGATGGAGCATGCTGTAAAGCAGCATGGAGGCATGACCGCCTGAGAGGACAAAGCGGTCTCTGTTGATCCAGTCCGGGTTTTCAGGGCTGTGCCTGAGAAAACGGGTCCACAGAACATAAGCCGCAGGCGCAAGCCCCATGGGCGCGCCGGGATGGCCGGAATTGGCCTGCTGAATTGCGTCCATGGAAAGAGTTCGGATGGTGTTGATACACTGTTCATCAATTGTTGCCTGGCTTTCTGGCGAGGCGTTGTTCATATTTATTTCTCCTTTCGGTTCCGGGAAAGCAGTTGTCACTCGATCATCAGGTTTTCAAACCTGCCTGATCCCAATTCCCAATTCCTAACTCCTAACTCCCTAACTCCTAACTCCCTAACTCCTAACTCCTAACTCCTTAGCTCCTAACTCCTAGTACAGCGACTTGTAAATTCGTCACCCCCTCTCTTATAATGACAAAGGGGGGACGAATTTACAAGTTGTGGTACTAGCTCTTCTTAATAACTCAAGTTTCGCACCTAACTTATTAAACAAATACAGATAGTTGTGTCAAAACAAGATTTGTCGGATTCAGTTTTTATTCGCACTGGGGTATAACTGCCTGATTTCAGGTTGCCCAAAAAACGAAAAAGGCCAAATTTCCGATACCAATTATCTGCAAAATCCCTTGATATATGGTTATTCATAGGGGGCGAAACTTGAGTTAATAATACTTGCTGACGATTTTCTGAATAAAATCCTCTTTTTTTATCTGATCCAGTGTCTGACTGATCTTTTCAGCCAGAGACGCTCCGTTCACGCCTTTTGCTTTCTTGGATATGCAAAGGTAATTCGGATCTTCGGAAATGACATAAACAGTTTGAAAAATGTGTTCAAATTTTTTGCCGATGAATTTCAATGCGCCCTCGTCACCGACAACCACATCAATGCGTCCAATATCCAGTATTTTTATCATCTCCACATCGTCATTAAATACTATTTTTTTCAGAGACTTGCAGTTTTCAAATTTCGGGCCGTAGGTATATCCTCTGACAACTCCCACTCTTCTGTTTCCGAGAGCGTCAAGTCCGGTGATTTTTATTTCTTTATCTTTGCGAGCCAGAAGAACGGTTTTCTCCATGTTAAGATTGGTGGAAGGGTAATGGAGAAATTCAGTGCGTTCTTTTGTACGCTTGGCGGAAAAGAGTCCCGCAGCATCACCTCTTTTCACCATGAAAACCGCTCTTTTCCAGGGAAACAACTGAATCTCGGCATCAATGCCGCTACGTTTGCAGACTTCGCGAACAATCTCAACATCAATGCCTGTTGCCTGACCTTTTTCTGCGAATACATAAGGCGGCCACTCAGAGCTGACAAAAAGAAGTTTTCCGGCTTGGGAACTGACTGGCAGAGCGAGCAAAATTATTACAGTTAATGTTTTGATCAGCTTTTTCATTGTTCATCCTCCTTTTGGTTTAATGATAGTTGAATATTCACCCAGGATATTTAACCCATGGGCCAAACCTTTTCTATTCTATATATCATAAAAAATATTCTGACAAGTTTTTTTTTCAGTGCTACAAACATGTCGGCTCTGACGAGCCTCTGATCAGTTGGCTGATCTTTAATCAGGCACGGACTCGTCGATTAAATGTACCTCGGTAAAACTTTTTCGGTTGTATTTCGTTTTTCAAATACACAGACCAGAAATAGGCCGTCTTAAACTTAAACTTGAACGTGAACGTGAATCCTGACATGAATATTCATTTATGATCACGTCTGAGTTCAAGTTCAAGGCTCCCCTTCTGTACAGAAAATTTATGCCTGTGGCTTTTCTTTTGCGCCTTTGTGTGGGATAAAATGGCATCCTTCATAAAAGCCGAAAGTAGCTTACACTTTTTCCAGTCAGCATTTCACATCCCACACAAAGGCACAAAGGGCACAAAGAATAAAAGAACTCACCCTGACACCCGAAAGTGCAAACCGACAAATGAAGGATGCCGATAAAATCCAGAAAAAATGCCGATTATAATGGATTTTGGGAGGCCCGGACCGGGAATATGACAACGGATAGGAGGATACGGACATATCCGTTTCATTCCGAAATCCGCTGTCATATCCGATCCGGGGACCGGGAATATCCGTTTCATCCTTCTATCCGCTGTCATATTCCCAGCCTCTAAATCCGTTATAATCAGAAAAAGGGCATTATGGTCGGTTTTGCACAGGCCGGAAACCGGTCAGAAAATAATGGCTGAAACCGGCATTTTTGAACAGCCTAGTACACCACTTTGTAAGTTCGTACCCCCCCTATACAGTCAACGGGCGACCCTTATAAGTCCACTTAAACGGCTTGGCCATTGTCTCATTAAAAAAGTCGATGAACTTCAGAATCCGTTTTTTCA
>JAUCGI010000135.1 GCA_030378035.1 Desulfobacterales bacterium HSG2 | reverse complement strand
ATCGGTGGAAAAGCCTATTTTTTTGCCAGAGAACATCTCGGTGAAAAAAAGGTTGTTTTCTCATCAATTATCAACTGGCTCCGGCTTCCCGGTCTGTCCGGGACGGCCTACGGCGTATCCAACGAACTTCATCCCCGAATGCCGATATATATGTTTCGCTCTGTCTTCCCGGATATAAAGAGAATCGGCATGTTGTACAGCATGCAATACACCTCGCAGTGGTTTGAAAATGCCAAGGGACAGGCCGGAGAACTGGAAATAGAGATTATCGGCAGAACCGTTTCCCGGGAAAAACAGACGTTATCCGCTTTAAATGAGTTGTTGCCTAACATCGATGCCTTATGGCTGATTTCCGATCCTTCAGTCATGTCGAAAAAGGATTATTTGTATAAAATATTAAAACGATGTGATGCCAGCAAGACGCCTGTTTTTTCCTACCATGGCCCGTTTGCGAAGTTGGGGGCCACCCTGATTGTCTCTGCGGATATGCCGACAATCGGCCGACAAGCAGCCAACATTGCCATGGGTGTGCTTTCGGGTGAAGAAATGGAGGAAAAAGTGCAGTTCCCCGCGGGGTCGCACATTGTTCTGAACTTGAAGAAAGTGAAGATGTTCGGCTTGAAATATAATAAGGATGCATTGGGTCTGATTAATACCATCATTAAATAAGCCAACTGATTGGCCCATGATCTTCGTTTCGGACACTTTTTTCTTTCTCTTGATCTTGATCTTAACCTTGATCCTGATCGCAACAAAAACAGATTAAATAATGTAGCTGGGTGAAGCGAAGCGAAACCCACCACCCATAATTAATTGGGAATTGGGGTTCGCATAATCTGTGTAACTCATATCGGACCGGGCAATCGGATGAAACAGAATTCCGTCCGGTTCGGATGCATCAATGGAGAATTTGGTGGGTTTTGCTTCGCTTCACCACCCTACAGAGACAATCAGGAGTTTTAATTGAAAGGTAAAAAAACGAGAGACAACATTGCTGTGCAATGGGGTATTAAGTGGAAGCTGATGACAACGATAACGCTCCTGATGCTCAGTCTGCTGGCGTTGCTGACGTATTTTCAGATTTCATCACAGAAAAGGCTGATGGAGAGTGAACTGGACAAGCGGATCACACTTATAAAGAAGAATCTGACAGAGAGCGGAAAAAATTTTGTCGGGCATCTGTCAGAGCAGGTTGAAAAAGATATTGCTTCTTTTAATTTTTCCGGCCTTATGGAAGATGTCAAAAACAGTGCGGAGAACAATAAGGAGGTCAAATATGCCATCCTCGCAAACGCCTCGGGCATGGTTTTTGTTCATACCCTGAACCCTGATCTGGCCCGAACCGAACTGACTGGCGAAAGAGATAAGGAAGCGATGACCAGGACTGAGATGACCGCGACGGAACACAAAGAGGCGGGCGAATCTGTCATTGAAATTGTTAATCCTGTCCAAATCAGTACAACCCCATGGGGCGTTCTGAGAGTGATCTTCACCCTGAAGCATCTTGACATTGAAATAAAAAACTCCGGGCAGGAGATCGGGGAGGAGACAAACCGGATGATCCGGAAAGCCATACTGACATCATTAGGATTTATGATAATCTGTGTTGTCACTGTTCTGATCCTTTCCACAAGAATCCTGACCCCGCTGATTCAGCTCACCCATTCCGCGGGAAAGCTTTCCAGGGGAGATTTTACCCAGGTCCTTCATGTCAGTCAGAAGGATGAGATCGGAATTCTGACAGAGGCCATGAATAAAATGGTCAGAGACCTGAGCGAAATTATCAGAAAGAACATCTCCACTTCGAAAAATCTGTCAGAAGGGACATGGGATCAGACAGCGTCTCTGGGAGAAACCTCCACGCTGCTGAATGAAATATCTTCCACGATCCGGAAGAATGCCGAGAATGCGAACCGGGCAGACGGGTTTATGAATGAGGCCAATCAGGTTGTCACCAGGGCAAACGACTCCATGACCCGCCTGACTGCTTTCATGGACGAAATTTCCGAATCGAGCAGACAAACCTTTCAAATAATAAAAACCATTGATGAGATAGCGTTTCAGACCAATCTTCTGGCACTGAATGCCGCTATAGAAGCAGCCCGGGCCGGCGAAGCCGGCCTTGAATTTGCTGTGGTTGCCACCGAAGTCAAGAATCTGGCCATGCGTTCGGCCCGGTCAGCCAAAAATACGGCAAATCTTCTCGAAGACACCGTCAGAAAAATCGAAGAGGGGCTGGAGCTTGTCAGACAGACGAATACATTTTTCAAAGAGGTGGCTGCCAATGCTGCCAAAGTTGCCAGTTTAGTCAGTGAAATATCCGCATCTTCCAATGAACAAAACGAAAGAATTGAACATATCAACGAAGCGGTTGTCAAAATGAACACTGTTGTTCTGCGGAATGTAGATGCTGCCGAAGAACTGGCATCATCCATGGCAATATTCAAACTTGATACTTGATGTTTGATGTTTGATGTTTGATGCTTGATGCTGGATGCTGGATGCTGGATGCTGGATGCTTGATACTTGATGCTGGATGCTGGATGCTGGATGCTGGATGCTGGATGCCTGATGCTGGATGCCTGATGCTTGATGCCTGATGCTGGATGCTGGATGCTTGATGTTTGATGCTTGATGTTTGATGCTTGATGTTTGATGCTTGATACTTGATGTTTGATGCTTGAAATTCGGACTTCAAGTATCAAGTATCAGACATCAAGGGTTCAAGTATCAGACATCAGGGTTCAAGTATCAGACATCAGGGTTCAAGTATCAGACATCAGGGTTCAAGTATCAGACATCAGGGTTCAAGTATCAGACATCAGGGTTCAAGTATCAGACATCAGGGTTCAAGTATCAGACATCAGACAGCAAACAGCAAGGAGAGATAAAATGGCTAAAATTTTGGTTGCAGACGACGATGCGGATATGAGGCAGATGCTCAACATTCACATCAGTAAAGCAGGGCACACAGTGCTTCTGGCGGAGAATGGTCAGGAGGCGGCTGAGGTGGCAGAGCAGGAATCGCCCCAGTTAATCCTGATCGATTTGCAAATGCCGGTCATGGACGGTATCGAGGCTATCGAGCAAATCCGAAGAACAACTGACCCGGCCAAGCTGCCGATTATTCTGCTTTCAGCGGAAACAGATAAAAAGAAATGGGTGGAGTCCCTCGCTGCAGGTGCCAATGATTTTGTTCTCAAGCCGTATCACAAAAGTGAGCTTTTGGCTCGCATAAAAACTCATCTGGCGGTGGCAGATCTCACAGAGGGAATGGCAAACATGACCCGGAAACTTGCTAAGAAAAAACGGATACTCGAGGATGAGAAGAAGCTCGCCGGCAAAATTCAGAAGACCATTTTGCAGCACGACTTCAACTTTCCCGGAATAGAAGCGGAGGTATTTTACCATCCCTCTGATCTGATCGGTGGCGATTTTTTTGACGGATTTCAGATGGGAGATTCTTATGTTTTCACAATCGGCGATGTTGACGGGTACGGCACTTCCTCAGCACTGATCATGGCCGCTGCTAAAGGAATGCTCCGATCTCTGGGGAATGTGGGGAAGTCTCCGCTGGAAACCGTCTGCATGTTTAACCGTATGGTCTGCGATATGATCGGAGAGAGCGGCCTCTCCATCACCCTTGTTTTTGCCGCTTTTAATCCGGATAAAAATGAATTGGAGATCATATCTGCCGGCCACAATCCGAGCTTTCTCATAAAAACAGATGAGACAAGCATTATTGTGTCGAGTGGCGTACCCCTGGGCCTCCATCCGGATGAAACATGGGGAGTTTCAAACCAACCTTTTAATGCCGGGGACTGTCTCTTTCTTTATACAAACGGCCTGACAGAACTGGCAGACCGTGATGGCCGTCAGCTCAGCGAAAATCGGTTGATCGAACTTTTTCAACATTCACGTTCTCCGAAAGCACTGGTTGAAAAAATCATCAACTTCGTTAAGCATTCCGGCAACCGCAGTTTTTTTGACGATGCGACAATGCTGGCGATCAGGAGGACATAAAAATGAAATTTTTTTATCACAAAAGAGAAATCGCTTTTCTTTGTGTCATCCTCTCTTTTTTTGCAATCAGCAACTCATGGGCGGATACGCCCATCCGCATCTACATTGACGCGGACAGAACAGGTGTCAGAGAATCAGGGATATCTATTGAGCAGGGGATCCGAACCGCTCTGAGCGAAGTAAATAACAAGCTCAACGGCCGTGAAGTTGAACTGATCATCCTCGATCACAGAGGAAATTCAGCCAGAAGCAGGCTTCACTTGGAGAAATTTCTGAAAGACGAAAACGCGTTGGCCGTTTTCGCAGGACTGCATTCCCCGCCACTTCTGGCAAACAGGGAATTTATTCATCAGAACGGAATTCTCACCCTAGTCCCATGGGCAGCGGCCGGTCCCATCACCCGCTATCCCTCAAAGGAGAACTGGATATTCCGGTTATCGGTGGATGACACAAAGGCGGGCTATGTGATCGCGGCTCATGCCATTATCAAACGGAATTTTCAAAAACCCCATCTCCTATTGGAACAAACCGGATGGGGCACTTCCAATCATAAGACCATGACCCGGGCATTGAAAGAACAAGGTATGGCTGAACCCGATGTGATATGGTTCAACTGGGGACTGAAAGAGGCAGAAGCGAGGATCATGCTGCGAAACATCGCAAAATCCGGGTCCGACGTGATCTTCCTTGTGGCTAACGCGCCGGAGGGGAAAGAGATTGTCAAAGCCATGTTTTCCCTGCCAGAGGAATACCGGCTGGCGATCATGAGTCACTGGGGGATCACCGGCGGTGATTTTCCCAAAGCAGTCGGGCCCGCCATATTAAAAAAGCTGAACCTGGAATTCATTCAGACAAAATTCTCATTTCTCGAAATGAAGAATAACCCGTTTGCCCAAAATGTCTTTAACCAGGCAAAACTGCTTTTTCTGGATGTCATCCGCAGCCCCAGGGATATCAAAGCACCCACGGGGTTTATTCATGCATACGACCTGACGCGTCTGCTGATTTCAGCAGTGAATCAGGCCGGCCTTACCGGAGATATGAAAAAGGACAGGGCAGCTATCCGACATGCGCTGGAACATCTGGAGAAACCTGTGGAGGGATTAATCAAAACATACCTCACCCCCTTTCTGCCTTATGACGAAACCCGCCCGGATGCCCATGAGGCCCTGGGAATAGCAGATTACACAATGGCCCGCTACGGTGCCGAAGGAGAAATTATTCTGGAGAAATGAACATCTCACAAACAAAATTTACCAAAGGAAAAGGACTCTCTGTCTCCAACATATTCGCCCTGTTTCTGATGAGCATCTTTATTTTCATCGGCATATCTTTTTATGGGATGATATATGGCCGGGTCGCAGAGACGGTCAGCGGGTTCCAGGGAAAGAACATTCATTTTTACCTTGAAGCAAACGCCAATGCGTTGCGGGCATATCTCAGGGACCGCATTTTTCTTCTCAGAGATCATGCCAGATTCCCCATTTTCACGAATATGGTGATGCAGCCCGACAGCGACGCGACAAATCTTATGGATTTCATGAATACCCTTTCGTTTCTGGGAGACAGGCCGACACTGGTTGTATCCGATTTTCAGGGGAAACTTATTCATTCAACAGGAGACGTTTCTCAGAATAATTTTGCAACCGCTCCCTGGTTCCCGGATATCATCAGCGGATCGCGAAAGGATTACATGGGAATCATTCATATCAGCCGCTCCGGCGTCAGACAGCCTTTTTGGCAATTTGCTGTTCCGATTATCTCTAACAACTATGCGGAGGGTGTTCTGATTGCGGAATATCCTTTGGATATTCGCTTTCTGAAGCAGAAAAGTTCTTTTACGAAAAAACACAGGCTCAGTCTGTTATACAACGGTCAGCCCATTGCGGCGGAGGGACATGTGGGAAAAGAGACGCTGCTTATTAAGGAGAAAATTCTTGATCGTCTGGAATTGTGCATCGAAGTGGATGAATCCGAAATCCGGGTTCTCAAGCAGAAATTGCTGGAAAGCGCGTTGTTGGAAATCTCCCTGGGAATGCTTCTGTTCAGTCTGATTTTTTACTTTATCGGGCGAAAGCTTTTCGTTGTTCCCCAGCAGGACCTAATTTCCATCACCCAGGAGCTGGATAAAACGAACAGAACGCTTGAAGGGGAAATACAAATTCGTAAAGAAACGGAACAGATTCTCCTGCAAAAGACCCGGGAAGCCGAAGCCAGCGAATCAAAACTCGAAATAATTCTGAACACAGCGGCTGACGGCATCATCACCATGACCCATGAAGGAACGATTGAAAAAATAAATCCTGCCGCGAAAAAACTTTTTGGCTATGAGACAGATATTCTGATCGGACGAAATATCAACATGCTGATGCCGGAGCCTTACCGTAGTCAGCATGACGGATTTCTGAAAAACTATTTGGAAACCGGCGTCGCGAAAATTATCGGTATCGGACGGGATGTCATGGGCCGACGCAGGGACGGAAGCGTATTTCCGTTACGGCTGTCCGTGGGGGAATCGACAGATGGAAATCAGCGTTTCTTTACCGGCGTCCTCAGTGATCTGACCGAGCGTAAGCAGATCGAGGATGAACTCACCCGACTCTCCCTTGTGGCGAGCAAAACAGACAATACGGTGATTATTACGGATAAAGAGGATCTCATTGAGTGGGTCAATGACGGATTCACCCGCATGACCGGTTATACATTTGATGAGGTTATGGGCAAAAAACCGGGGAAATTGTTGCAGGGACCATTGACCGATCGTGAGACAGTAAGGACGATCAGCGACGCTTTAAAGGAAAAGAAGAGCATCACCTGTGAAATTCTCAATTATCACAAAGACGGTCATCCGTATTGGATATCTCTCTCTGTGACGCCCATTCTTGACGAAAACGGAGACGTGGTCCGATTTATCGGGATTCAAAGTGATATTTCCGAGAAAAAGCTTGCGGAAGCGGAATTACAGAAAGCAAAAGAGAACGCCGAAGCCGCGAACCGGGCCAAGAGCGATTTTCTCGCCAGTATGAGCCACGAGATACGCACCCCCATGAACAGCATCATCGGCATGGCGGATATGCTCCGGGAGACCCCTCTGACCCCGGAGCAGAAACAATATGTGAAAATATTCCAGACGTCCGGAGAGACTCTGCTGAAGATCATCAATGAAATTCTGGACCTTTCAAAGATAGAGACCGGATGCCTCACCCTCGAAAGTACGGACTTTGATATTGGATCGCTTTTTCATGAACTACGCGAGGCATTCATTACCCGGGCCCGGGAAAAGGGGATTGATCTGGTCTTTGATATTCAGCCGGACATGCCAGCATACTTTATCGCCGATTCGACCCGACTTCACCAGATTCTTCTGAATCTGATCGGCAACGCCCTCAAGTTCACTGAAAAAGGGGGGATCCTCATCAAAGCGAGAATGAGCGCGCCGATTGTCGAGAAAGAATGCGTGGTCAGCGGAAACGTGAAACAGGAACAAGATAAAACGGTTATGCTTCTCTTCTCAGTGGCCGATACCGGTATCGGTATTCCTCCGGATAAGGCGAACCTGATCTTCGAAAAATTCACCCAGGCCGATGCTTCCACCACCCGGAAGTATGGCGGGAGTGGTCTGGGCCTTACCATATCCGCCAGACTGGTGGAACTGATGGGCGGGCGTATATGGGTCGAAAGCGCTGTGGGAGAAGGATCCACGTTTTATTTTACGATTCAGGCAGAAATTCAGACCGAACCCCGAAAAGCGGTCCGGAAGCCGGCACCGGCCATTGAGCCGGAAAAGCTCCGGCCGCTGCATATTCTGCTTGTGGAAGACTTTCCTGACAATCGTATGCTGATCCTGTCTTACCTGAAAAAGACGCCGTACCAGATTGACATAGCCGAAAACGGCGAAGTCGCGGTTGAAAAGTTTACCGAGGGAAAATACGATCTTGTTCTGATGGATATGCAAATGCCGGTGATGGACGGTTACACCGCAACCCGGAATATTCGGGAATGGGAGCAGGCACATTCGGTTCCCGAGACGCCGATTATCGCGCTGACGGCCCATGCCCTCATGGAAGACAGGCAAAAGTGTCTGGATGCGGGATGTACTTCCTATCTGACCAAGCCTCTCAGAAAGGCGGATTTGCTGGAAGGTATTATTGAACAGACTCAGACATCCGAGAGCATTGGCAAATTGCCTTCTGATAATACAGAGACGACTGACAGCACGGAAGCGAATGATGATACAAAAGCGACAGAAGCGAATAACGTCGAACAGGAAGAGAAGATCATCGCTTATGTGGATGAGGATTTGGAGGAACTGGTCCCGGGATTTCTTGAAAACAGGCATAAAGATATTCGGACCATGGAGAATGCTCTGGAAAAGGGCGATTATGACACCATCCGCGGCTTGGGTCACAGCATGAAAGGAGCCGGAGGAAGTTACGGATTTGACGGAATTACGGTCATCGGCAGATCTCTGGAGGCAGCGGCAAAATCGGATGATGCGGATGAAATCAGAAGACTGATCAGCGATCTTTCATCTTATCTTGAGAAGGTGGAGATTGTTTATGAATAGGCCGTGAACGTGAACTCGTCCGTAAATGAATGTTAACCATAAGTGTAAACTTAAAGATTTCCAAATCTCTTTATCTTTATCTTTATCTTTATCTTTATCTTTATCTTGCTCTTTATCAGGATAAAGATAAAGAGCAAGAGCAAGAGCAAGAGCAAGATTAAGCCCTAAGTTTACACTTATGGAATGTTAACATTCACGTTCACGTTCACGAGCACGTTCACGAGCACGTTCACGTTCACGAGCACGTTCATGTTCACGAGCACGTTCACGTTCACGTTCACGAGCACGTTTACGTTCATGTTCACGGACAGAACAGACCATACCCGAGAAACCAGGTTTTACGGAGAAATGATGGGCGATATTTCAGTGACAAATAACAGAGGGTTGTTCACCTTCGAGCAGGAGGCCGGAGAATTGCCCGAGATTTATCGAACAAAAAATGAAAGAATCAGAATAATTATTGACAGTATGAATGAAGGGATGATCGCCGTCGATAATCGTTTCATCATTACCGAGGTGAACGCTATGTCCTGCTATATATGGGAAACCCGCAGAGACAGCCTTATCGGAAAAAATCTTTATGATCTGTTTGATATGCCTTCATTTAGGAAAAATATCGCACATCTGACTTCTCGGAGCAAAAGACATGTCAGGTTTGAATTGGAAATTCATTCTCCTGTCGAACGGTCCCTGTCTGTTTCGGCGTCCCGTATCGGACGGAACAACGGCTATGTCCTTATTTTGCAGGACATAACAGATGAGAAAAAGATGACGGACCTGAAGGATGAATATTTAGGCATCCTTTCCAGCGAATTCAAAACCGCTTTGGAGGAATTGGAAGCGGCCCATCTGGATCTGAATGAAGCCTATCTGGATACCATTCAGCGGCTTGTGATGGCGGCCGAGTATAAAGATGAAGATACCGGTGCCCATATTGTCCGAATGAGCCAGTACAGCGCGCTGATTGCCGAAAAGCTCGGATTGCCTTCAGCAGAGGTCAAAAACATACTGTACGCCGCGCCCATGCATGACGTGGGAAAAATCGGAATTCCGGACAGCATTCTGATGAAGCCGGGCAAGCTGACAATTGAAGAGTTCAATATCATGAAAAACCATACCACCATCGGCGCAAAAATTCTGGCAGATTCAAAAGCCAAGATTCTGCAAACCGCTCAGAAGATTGCCATTTCCCATCATGAGAAGTGGAACGGAAGGGGGTATCCCCAGGGGCTTTCCGGCGACAAAATTCCCATTGTCGGGAGAATTGCGGCTGTGGCGGACGTTTTTGACGGACTCACTTCCAAGCGTCCCTACAAAGACCCTTATCCGACAGAAGTCGCGGTTGATATTATCAGAAAGGAGCGCGGTGAACATTTTGATCCTGACGTGGCGGATGTTTTCATAAACAACCTCGAAGAAATACTCAGAATCAAAACCCGGGTGGACTCCCATGAAAATGTGTCGCTGTCTGATTTTGTTTTCAGTGAAAGAGATAATGAGGACGGTTTGAAACTCTGACCTGAAATCAGCTCTTTCTCTTTCTTGCTCTCTCTTGCTCTCTCTTGCTCTCTCTTGCTCTTGCTCTTGCTCTTGCTCTTAATCTTAATCTTAATCCTGCTCCTGGTCCAGCCCGTGTCCGTTCAGGTATGAGCAAGAGCAAGAGTAGGAGCAAGAGCAAGAGTAGGAGCAAGAGCAAGAGCAAGAGTAGGAGCAAGAGCAAGAGTAGGAACAAGAGCAAGAGTAGGAGCAAGAGCAAGAGTAGGATACTTATTTCTCACTTTTCTTTGCCTCAACTTTTTTCCTGAGCTCCGCCAGCTCTTTATCCACCTCTGTATTCACCGCCAGCTTGTCAATTTCCCGCTCCAAGTCGGATGATTCGTCATACAGTTCCGCGATAGCCTCGGTTCGGGCTTCTATTTCCGAGACTCTGTCCTCCATTCGGATAAACTTGTCCTTAGCGTCCAGTCCTCTTTTGAAATGCTTTTCCGTTCTGTGCATCTGCTGTGTGGCTTCGGCAGTTCGCTTTCTTGCAATCAGGGCGCTGCGCTTGCGTCTCGCTTCTCCCAATTTGCTTTCCAACTGACGCAGTTGGGCTTTGAGTTTCTTGCTGGTGTCGGCGGCTGCCTCCCATGCGCCTTCCATATCCTGAACAATTTTATCATGCTCTTTCTTCCGCATCAGGGCTGCGCGGGCCAGTTCCTCATTTCCTGCGGTCAGGGCAATTTCGGCCTTTTCACGCCATTTTTCCGAGTGACGGCGATGGTGTTCCAACTCATGGGCCAACTGCTTCTCACTGGCGATGGCGTCGATAACGCCGTCTTCGGCCCGCCGGATGTTATCTTCCATCTCCAAGATGATCTTTTTAATCATCCGCTCCGGGTCTTCCACCCGGTCAATCATTTCGTTGATGTTGGCGGAAATGACATCTGTGATTCGTATGAACAAATTTGCCATGATACTTCTCCTTTGTGTTTGGTGGGCCTCGATCTTCGTTTCGGCCAATTGGACAATTTGCTCTTAATCTTGCTCTTGCTCTTAATCTTGCTCCTAATCTGTTTTTGTTGCGATCAAGATCAAGAGCAAGAGCAAGATTAAGATTAAGATAGGATTTCATCCGCAAGTCTGCTTAAAGTCTCTCTGGCGTCATCAAAATTGTAAGTCTTGATCTGCTCTGTCAAATCCTCCATATCTGCCTTGAATTTGTCGGAGATGCCGGGGAAATGGTCAGCAACACCGGACAGTCTGCTGAGGCAAGCTTTCGATTCCACCGGATCGAAGTCCTCAAGGCTCTTGTCAAACTTTTCAAGCAACTCGGGAATCTCTGTCGGATCCAGAGGGACATCATCGGTTTCCTCAGATTTCACAACATTCTCTTCATATTGTGTCAGGACTGAAACATTTTTCATCGCTTGTGTAAGCTCGCTTTCCACGAGAGCCAGCATGCTCAGTATCTGCTCCTCGTTTTCATTTTTGCATGTATCCTCCAAAGCTCTTGCGGCAATTCCGAGATCAACAGCGGAAACATTACCCGAGGCGCCTTTCAACGCATGGGCCTTTGCTCTGGCGGCTTTGAAATCCTTCTTTCTGACAAATTCCTGAAATTCGGAAACAAATCCTTTCTGCGCCTTGCAGAAGTCTTCAAAAATATTGACATACAGATCCCATGATCCTCCGAGCCGCTCCAGGCCTTCCCGAATATCCATTCCGGGCAGTGTCGGAATTTTAAACTCCGGTGCTGTTTCATTCCGCATTCCGTATTCCGCATTCCGCATCTGCGGAATATTTCTTCTGAGCACGGCAAACAACTCCTTA
>JAUCGI010000134.1 GCA_030378035.1 Desulfobacterales bacterium HSG2 | reverse complement strand
TCCATTTTCGCACTCCATGAGAAAATGATGGCAGAATTGAGGTGGAAAGCGAACCGGGAAGGACAACATTCAGCGTGTCGCTTCCTGTCTGAGTGCCAACATAAGGCAGGACCACGAAATAGGCGAAATACACGAAAGAAGGAATTAATGACAGGCATAAACATGTCTGGTTCTGACGGTTTTTGTGGTTCCGGGAAATATGACAGCGGATCGGAGGATGAAACGGATTTTCCCGCTTCGGCACAGGCCGGAAACATGACATCAAACCCGTCGGACCGGGGACGGATATCCGTTTCATCCCTCGGTCCGATGTCATATTTCCAAAGACCACAAAAAGCGTTAGAATCAGAAATATGTTCGTGTTTTTTCGTGTCTTTCGTGGTTTAACATATATAAGGTGTCAATAACAGGCATAAATATTTTTTTCGTGTTTTTCCGTAGTTTAATATAAGGTGTCCCGGCTTAAACTGGTAGTCAAAATTTGTAAAGGAAAGGAGAACTGAAAATGACTGAACTGTATGGTTACAAGCTTGAGAATATCATCCACAAAAGCGCAAAAACGACCGTTTACAAAGGCGTCCGGGAAGCGGACGGAAAACCTGTCGCTGTCAAGATACTGAACGCCGAACACCCGCCGGCAAGGGATATTGCAGAGCTCAGACAGGAACAGAGCATCACCGCAACTCTTGACACTGAAGGGGTTCTGAGATGTCTGTCAGCAGAGAAATATAAAAACGGGCTTGCGCTGATCACGGAGGATTTCGGCGGAGTTTCCCTTGACAGAATCATTGAAAGACCGGGAAAGCCGAACCTGAGACAGGCCCTTGAAATTTCTCTGAAAGTGAGCAGTGCCCTGGGGGAAATCCATCATCACAACATCATTCACAAAGATATCAAGCCCCCGAACATCATTGTGAATCCCGAGACAGGTGCTGTCAGAATCACCGATTTCGGCATTGCGGCCCAGTTGTCACGGGAAAAAACCGACACTGTCTCACCCGGCCAGTTGGAAGGCACGCTTGCATATTTATCCCCCGAACAGACCGGACGCATGAACCGTGCCGTTGATTTTCGCACGGACTTTTATTCCCTGGGTGTCACAATGTATGAGATGCTGACCGGGGCGACCCCCTTTGTGTCTCAGGATCCGATGGAGATGGTTCATTTCCACATCGCAGTTCTGCCGGAACCGCCCTGCGTGGCTGATCCCGACATTCCGAAACCCGTTTCCAATATCATCATGAAACTTCTGGAAAAAGATGCCGGGGACAGATACCAGGGGGCCTACGGTATCGCGGCGGACCTGGAGGAATGCCTGAATCAGTTGGAAATTTCCGGCAGGATCAGCGATTTTCCCATTGCCGCAAAGGATGTCTCCGTGAAGTTTCAGATTCCCCAGAAACTTTACGGCAGGGAAAATGAAACCGAAATACTGATGAGCAGTTTTGAAAGCGTGTGCCGGGGAACCGGCGAAATCATGATGGTGGCGGGATTTTCGGGGATCGGCAAGACAGTGCTGGTGAATGAGATACACCGCCCGGTTATCGGAAAAAAGGGATTTTTTATCTCAGGCAAGTTTGACCAGTTTAAAAAGGATGTTCCCTACAGCGCGGTTGCCCGGGCATTTCAGGAACTTTGCCGGCAGTTGCTGTCGGAAAGCAGTGAGAATCTTGAAACATGGAAGATAAAACTGTCAGAGGCACTGGGCCCCAACGGCCGGATCATCACCGATCTCATTCCCGATATGGAACTGATCATCGGAGAACAGCCGCCTGTCCAGGAGTTCAGCCCTGCCGAATCTCAGAACCGTTTCAACATCGTGTTCAGGGATTTTGTGAGCCTCTTCGCGGATGAGGGCCATCCGCTGGTCCTTTTTGCCGATGATCTGCAATGGGCGGATTCCTCCTCCCTGAATCTGATTCAGTTGCTGATCACCGATCCCGACATGAAACATCTGTTCATCATCGGAGCATACAGAGTCAACGAGGTTGATGAAGGGCACCCGCTGCTCATGACCCTTGATGAGATCAGAAAAGAGGGGAAAGAGATTCGCACCGTTCATCTGCCCCCTCTTGATCCGACCGATCTGAACCGTCTGGTGGCGGATACGATGCATTGCGATGAAAAGACAGCCCTCCCCCTGTCCGAACTGGTCGGAAAAAAGACCGGCGGGAACCCTTTCTTTGCCATCGAATTTCTGATGACCCTGTACCGGGAGGATATGCTCGGTTTTGATTCTCTCCGAGGACGCTGGAAATGGAACCTGGAAGATATCCGTGAGGCTGGCATCACCGACAATGTGGTCGAACTGATGTCGGGAAAAATCAGGAAACTGGCTCCGGCAACCCGGGAAGTGCTGAAACTGGCGTCGTATGTCGGCAGCAAATTCGACCTGAACATCCTTTCCGTCTTATGTGAGAAATCATACGGGAAAGTCGCATACGATCTGGAAGAGGCTTTGCAGGAGGAACTGATCGTGCCGCTTGACGGGGAATACAAATATCTCGGAGAGGATGCCGGGGAATTGTTCAAAGTCCGGTACAGATTCCTTCATGACAGGGTGCGGCAGGCAGCTTATGACATGACAGACAGCGAGGAACGACAGCAGGTCCATCTGTCCGTCGGCCGGCTGATGCTGCAAAATATGAAAGAGGAGGAACAGGATGAGAACCTGATTGAGATCGTCCGCCACCTGAATGAGGGCAGAAAGAGAATGGAAGACGAATCCGAGAGGGAGAATCTGGCCCGTCTCAATCTGAGGGCCGGAATAAAGGCGAGGAACTCGGCCGCGTATCTGTCAGCATTCCATTACATCGGAACGGGCATGGAGATGCTTTCTGAAAATTCCTGGGAAACACAGTACGAACTCACCCTGGCCCTGAACAGGGAATATTCGCAATCCGCATATCTGTCGGGAAAACACGGGGAGGCTGAAAACCGGATTAAAATTATGCTGAACCGGATAAAAACAGAATCGGAAAAAGTGGGGATTCTCCATATGCAGTCGGTCCAATACGCCACAATGGGAAGAATGAGAGAAGCCATCCAAGCTGCAATCGAGGCATTATCCCTTATCGGAATCAGAATCTCCGAAAAGCCGAATGGCTTTTCAATGATCAGAGAACTGCTTCTGAGCAGGATAAAACTGAGAAAACTGAATATCGCGGATATCATTGAGATGCCGGCGCTCGCGGACCATGAAAAACAACTTGCCGTGAAGCTGCTCATGGAGATATGTGCCCCGGCATTCACGACAGGCAATAGAAATTTGCTAGGTTTGGCTGCCCTGAAAATGACCAATCTGTCACTGCGATATGGAAATGCCCCGGAATCGGCTTATGCTTACGTCTGCTTCGGGATAGCCTCGGTAAAGTTCGGCGACCTGAAAACCGGGTACGAATTCGGGAAACTCGCCGTTGCTTTGAATGAACGGTTTCCGAACAGGAAACTCCAAGGCAGAATCATGTACCTGTATGCCTCATTCATTTATCATTGGAATGAACATTGGAGTAAGGTGACTCCCTTACACCGGAAAGGAATGGATGCGTCATACCAGTCAGGCGACTTAATGTTTTTAGCCGCAAACTGTCTCTCTGGCATTTATGGGAACCCGAAATCTGATTTGGCGGCCTTATGCCATGAAACGAAAAAATCTGAGTCCGTAATCAGGAAAACCAAATACCAGAATGCATTGGATATGATCATCATGCATCGGCAACAGATTCTGAATTTTCGCGGGATGACTGAAGATCATTTTTCCATGACCGACGGCGCTTTTGATGAATTACGATGCCTGGAAGGGATGAAGGAAAGAAACTTCATGACGGGAATCGCGATGTATTATATAATCAAATCACAACTATGCTATTTTTATGAGGATTATTCAACAGCTCTGGTTCACGTCGGAAACGGGGACAAGACAAGCTGTGACATAGCCGAGATGTGGTTTGCCGTCATTCACTGTTTTTTTGCTTTCCTGTCCCACGCGGGATGTTATCCTGAAATGAGTGTAAAAGAAAAAAGCCGTGCCCGAAGGCGCATGAAAAAGGAACTTAAACGGATGAAAAAATGGGCGGACCACTGTCCTGTCAATTTTCTGCATCGCAGGCTGATCATGGAAGCTGAAATGGCGCGGCTTTTCAATAAGCCTCAGCAGGCGGGCGAGCTTTATGATCAGGCTGTCAGAGCCGCAAAAGAGAATGAATGGCTCAGTGATGAGGCACTGGCAAATGAGCTGGCAGCCAAGTTTTACCTTGAAAGAGGACAGGAAAGGATTGCGGGTATGTACATGAAAGAGGCGGGTTATCTCTATGCCCGCTGGGGCGCTGCGCGGAAAGTCGGATTTCTTGAGGAGACATACCCGCAGCTTTTTGCAGGAACACCTGACAGGAATTCGGCCGTAACTTCTGCAACAGGATCAGCCACCGGCAGCGCCGAGCTTGACCTGAACACCGTCATGAAGGCCTCCCGCTCGATATCCGGCGAGATCAGACTGGAGAGGCTTCTCGACCAGTTGATGAAAAACGTCATTGAAAATGCGGGCGCGCAGAGGGGGCTGCTCATTCTGGAGAATAAAGGCGAATTTTTCACTGAGGCGGAAAAGGATGCGGGGGAGAGCGAGGTGAAAGTCTTGCAGTCGCAGCCGGTGAGTCAGAGCCGGAATCTCTCAGCCGGCATCGTAAACCTGGTGGCGAGAACAAAAACGGATGTCGTATTGAATGACGCTGTAAATGAGGGCGAGTTCATGAACGATCCGCACATTGCGGAAAACCGCCCGAAATCGGTGATCTGCTCACCGATCATTTATCATGGCAAGCTCATGGGAATGATTTATCTGGAAAACAACCTTGCAAAAGGAGCGTTCACGCCGGAGCGCGTGGAAATGATCCGTCTTCTCTCCTCCCAGGCCGCGGTTTCCATTGAAAACGCACGGTTGTATGAGAACCTGGAGCTGAAAGTGGAGGAGCGAACCCTGGAACTGAACCAAGCTCTGGAGAGGATCACGGACAGCATCCGGTACGCGGAAAGGATACAGCGGTCTCTGCTGCCGAACCCCGATGATGTGAAAACCTACCTCCCGGACAGCTTTTTTCTGTGGATGCCCAGGGACATTGTCGGGGGAGATATTTACTTTACAGAGCAGTTCAAAGATGGTATTATCATCGCGGTGATTGACTGCACCGGGCACGGGGTTCCCGGAGCGTTCATGAGCATGATTGCCTCCTCTTTTATCAGAAGGATCACGACGATTGCGAACTGCCACGATCCAGCGGAAATTCTGAAACAACTGAATTCTGTCGTCAAAACATCGCTTCAGCAGGAGAGGAAAGACGCCCCTTCTGATGACGGTCTTGATGCGGCTGTATGTTTTATAGAGGCGAGGGGAGAGGAGAAAGACGCGGGGGAGAATGACGCCTGCCCCTTGTCCCTCGCCCCTCGCCTGATCTTTGCGGGAGCAAAACTGCCCCTGTTTTATGTTCACAACCGCGAGGTGACAGTCATAAAGGGGGACAAACAGAGCATCGGCTACAAGCGGTCTGATCCGGACTTCGGGTTCACCAATCACACGATCCGCATTGAAAAAGGGATGTCCTTTTATATGTCCAGCGACGGCTTCTGGGATCAGTTGGGCGGAGAAAGGAGACGCTCCTTCGGCAAAAAGCGTTTCAGAAACCTGCTGAAAGAAGTGGCAGAACTCCCTTTTGAGGAGCAACGGAAAATTCTTGTCCAGAGGTTTGAGGAATACAAAGGGGAGAATGACAGGCAGGATGATGTGACAGTGGTGGGCTTCAGGTTTTGAAAGGAAATATTGTTTTTTTAATTGTTTTTACTTTTAACAAGAAACCCGGTTTTTTTTCGTCAGACGGAAAAAGCCGGGTTACGAAAAAAACCGGGTTTCTTACCGTTACAAAGGAGGACTTATGAAAAGGATGAAGTTTTATTTTTTTTGTCTGATGGCGATGTTTACTTTTACGAGGGCTTTTGCCGAAGACACGATCAACATTGCTGCCATATATTCCCTGACAGGTGAGGCGGCGGAATCCAATGTGCCTTCACTTCATGGTGTGCGTTTCGGAGTGGAGGATGTTAACCGGCAGGGCGGAGTTCTGGGAAAGAAAATTAATCTGCTGACATTTGACAACCTCAGTTCCCCAATCGGATCGGCCATTGCCGCGGAAAAGGCTGCCGAAGCAGATGTGGTCTGCATTATCGGAGCATCCTGGAGTACGCATTCCCTTGCCGTCGCCAGGGTGGCTCAGGCACGGCGAATCCCCATGATATCCAATATCTCCACTCATCCGGATGTCACGAAAATCGGGGACCACATCTTCCGGGTCTGTTTTACGGATGACTTTCAGGGGGGTGTGATGGCCCGGTTCGCAAGGCAGGATATGAACGCTGCCACCGCGGTTGTTTTTACCAATCTGACGAGCGATTACAGCCTGAAACTCTCTGAGATATTTCGGAAAAATTTTGAACAGTCAGGCGGCAGAATTCTGCTTGAACTGGAATACAAGTCAAAACAGAAAAGATTTGATGAACAGATCATTCGGGCTAAGAATGCAGGTGCGGACGTATTATTTCTTTCCGGTTACGATGAGAGCGGCTTCATCATCAGACAGGCACAGGATGCCGGAATATCGTCTGTTCCGCTCGGAGGAGACGGATGGAGCATACAGGGCTTTTTCAGCAAAGGCGGTTCGGAACTCAGGCGGGGGTATCATTGCACACACTGGTCGGAATTTGCGGATTCGGAAATTTCCCGGTCGTTTGTTAAAAAATACAAACATTTTGACAAGCTTAATGCCAGCACAGTTCTCGGATATGATGCGGTTATGGTCCTGGCGGATGCGATCAGACGTGCGGGTTCCGCTGACAGAGCCAAAATCCGTGAGGCTCTGGCAAACACCCGTTCTTTTGAGGGCGTAACCGGAACCATCACCTTTGATGCGAACGGCGATCCGGTCAAAAGTGCGGTGATTATGGAAATCAGAAACGGAACACCGCGTTATTTCAAAACATTGAAACCATGAAACGTGAAATTAAAGGAGGAGTTATGAGTAAGATTCGATTTTACTTGGTTTGTCTGATGATGATATTCTCTTATTCCGCGGTTTCCGCGGAAGACACGATCAACATCGCCGCCATATATGCCCTGACAGGAGAGGCAGCGGAAGGCAACGCACACTCGCTTCGGGGTGTGCGTTTCGGAGTGGAAGATATTAACAGACAGGGCGGAGTTCTGGGAAAAAAAATAAATCTGCTGACATTTGACAACCTCAGTTCCCCAATCGGCTCGGCCATTGCCGCGGAAAAGGCTGCCGAAGCAGATGCGGTCTGCATTCTCGGGGCAGCCTGGAGTACGCATTCCCTTGCCATCGCCAGGGTGGCTCAGGCACGGGGAATCCCCATGATATCCAATATGTCCACCCATCCGGATGTCACGAAAATCGGGGATCACATCTTCCGGGTCTGTTTTACGGATGACTTCCAGGGCAGTGTGATGGCCCGGTTCGCAAGAGAGGAACTGAAAGCGGCCACAGCCGTTGTTTTTACCAATCTGACGAGCGATTACAGCCTCAATCTTTCCGGGATATTCCAAAAAAAGTTTGAAGACCTTGGCGGTAAAATCCTGGGGGAACAGGAGTACAAAGACGGACAGACAATATTTGAGAAACATATCAGGCATGCCAAAGCACTGAATCCTGATGTGCTGTTTCTTTCCGGTCACAATGAAAGCGGCTTTATTGTCAGACAGGCGCAAGATGCCGGGATAATGTCTGTTCCGATCGGAGGGGATGGATGGGGCGGACCCAACTTTTTAACCAAAGGCGGTTCAGAACTCAGACGGGGGTATTACTGTACACATTGGTCGGAATTCACGGATTCGGAAATTTCCCGGTCGTTTGTGAAAAAATATAAACATTCTGACAAGTTTGGTGCCGGTACTGCCATGGGATATGATGCGGTTATGGTTCTGGCAGATGCGACTGCCATGGGATATGATGCGGTTATGGTTCTGGCCGACGCGATCAGACGTGCGGGTTCCGCTGACAGAGCCAAAATCCGGGATGCTTTGGCAGACACCCGTTCTTTTGAGGGCGTGACCGGAACCATCACCTTTGATGCGAACGGCGATCCGCTCAAAAGCGCAGTGATTATGGAAATCAGTAATGGAAAACAGCGTTATTTCAAAACATTGAACCCCTAAAACGAGTCATCCTGTCCGTTGTCGCTCACCAATAAGCAGCGACAACGGACAGCAACCCATTGGATAATAAAATGAAAACCAGAAGCTTATATTTGAAGGTCAATGCCGCCATCTTTCTGACAGGTATTGTCATTGCGGCAATTTTCGGAGGGATTCTCTATCCGGCCGAAGTTGCCCGCAACGATTCCCAGTTTAAAAAAATCCGTTTGTTGCTGGACGCTGTTTTTCAACAAAAAAAAGAAAATCTCGCCAATGAAATTTTCGCCAGACAGATCAAGGCGCTGAAAGCAACCCTCAGAGACATAATGAAGGTGGAAGGCATCAACGGGATCGGCATTTATGACAAGGACGGCAAATTATTGGCATCCGCGGGCGCGGCAGCATCCGTGCGGAGTCTGGCTTCGTCCCTTTCGGCCGCGGAACGGAGAACTTTTTTACCTTTTGTGAAGAAAATTCACCGGAGGCAATCTGTGGCAGTGTATTCCACGATAATCGAAGTGTTTGAAAGATGTGTCGGATACATGAAGATATGCTATGATCTTAGAGAGATGGAGAGAGAAACCCGTTTGTCCGTCACCATCTTTGTCACGCTGCTGCTCACGATTCTTTTTGTGATGTCCGTCCTTCTCAACATTCTTCTCTTTCGTTTTGTGATTCGCCCGGTCTCTGTGCTGAGCGAAGCCATGAACAAAGCCCGGGCAGGAAATCTCGGAGATCAGGTGATTCTTTCCTCCCAAGATGAGATCGGAGAGATGGCTGCCGCGTTTAACAAAATGTCCCTCAGTCTGCATGACCAGCAGGAGGCTCTGAAAAAAACCGAGGAAAAATACCGGGACATCTTTGAAAACGCGGTTGAAGGGATATTCCAGAGCACCTGGGAGAACAGATTTCTGACCGCAAATTCGGCGCTGGCTCATATCCTGGGGTATCCGTCTCCGGGTGAGATTATTGAAACCGTCACGGATATCAGAGATCAGTTGTTTGTGATTCCCGAATGTTATGATGAACTTCTCCGCCTGGCAGAGGAGCACAAAGTAATTTCCGGATTCGAGATTCAGCTTTACCGCAAAGACGGAAGCAAGGTGTGGGTCTCGCTTAATGCCCGTCCTGTAAAAGATGAAGACGGCGAATTGATCCTCATCGAAGGCATGGCTGATGATATCGGACAACGCAAAGAGGCGGAGGCATTAAAGCAGGCATATCTGGCGAGAATTGAAAAGGAGGTTGAGGAACGAACCCTGGAACTGAACGAGGCACTGGAGAAGATTATGGACAGCATCCGGTACGCGGAAAGGATACAGCGTTCTCTGCTGCCGAACCCCGGGGAGGTGAGAACCTATCTCCCGGACAGCTTTTTTCTGTGGATGCCCAGAGACATTGTGGGCGGAGACATTTACTTTACAGAGCGGTTCGGGGACGGTATTGTCATCGCGGTGATTGACTGCACCGGGCACGGGGTCCCCGGCGCGTTTATGAGCATGATCGCCTCTTCCTTTATCAGAAGAATCACAACGATTGCGAACTGCCACGACCCCGCGGAAATTCTGAAGCGACTGAATTCTGTCGTTAAGACATCGCTTCAGCAGGAGAGGAAGGATGCGATTTCCGATGACGGTCTCGATGCGGCGATATGTTTTATAGAGGCGAGAGGCGATGGACGAGAGGTGACGGGGGAAGGGCGAGAGGCGGGCAGGAAATCCGCCCCTCGTCTGACTTACGCCGGGGCAAAACTGCCGCTGTTTTATGTTCACAACCGCGAGATAACGGTCATCAATGGCGATAAGCAGAGCATCGGCTACAAGCGGTCCGATCCGGACTTCGGGTTCAGCAATCACACAGTCACCATCAGAAAAGGAATGTCTTTTTATATGTCCAGCGACGGCTTCTGGGATCAGTTGGGCGGAGAAAGGGGACGATCCTTTGGCAAAAAGCGTTTCAGAAACCTGCTGAGAGAAGTGGCGGAACTCCCCTTTGAGGAGCAACGGGAAATCCTTGCTCATCGGTTTGAGGAATACAAAGGGGAGAATGACAGGCAGGATGATGTGACGGTGGCCGGGTTCGGATTTGCCAATCCCAGCCCTTAACCCTTTATGAAGGAGAATGTTATGAGAAAAAGTTTGTATTGTTTTATGGCAATAGTTGCTAGTTTGTATGTGGGCTGTTTCCCGCGGCAGGACACGCGGCACGGTCCAAGGCGCTGGCAGTTATTGAAGGCAAAGGATATTAAACTTTTCAGGTAACGGAGGAATCATGAATTTTTTCAGAAAGATGAGTCTGAAGACAAAGATCATGTCGGGTATTTGCATACCTTTGGCTTTGGCGCTGATCATCGGCATCATAAGTATAATCAACATCAGGTCAATGGTCAGAACCAGGGAATGGGTCGAGCATACTCACAAAGTGATCGAAGCGGCAGAGAGAATCACATCCTCGGCCATTGACATGGAGACCGGCATGCGAGGTTATCTGCTTGCCGGCAAAGAAGAGTTTCTTGAACCGTATAACCACGGAGAAAATGCGACTTATGAATTCATCGGGTCCCTGCAAAAAAAGGTCAGCGACAACCCCCCGCAGGTCAGGTGCCTCGATAAGGCCGAGACAATTCTGAGAAGGTGGCAGAAAAATGTGGCAGAGCCGGCCATAGCGTTTCGCCGGGAGGTCGGCAAGTCAGAAACAATGGACGATATAGCGGAGCTCATCGGAGAAGCCCAGGGCAAAAGAGACTTTGACAGTTTCAGGACATTAATGTCCGACTTCATAGCTGAAGAAGAATATCTGGAGAAGAAACGTGAAGGAGATGAGGCAGCCGCGGTGAGCCGCACGATAAACATTATTGTTCTCTGCCTGATCGCAGCCTTTGTTATCGGATTTTTCATCGCTTATGTTCTCCCAGATAATATTCAGAAGCAGGTAGGCGGCGAGCCTGCGGTTATTGCCGGAATTGCAAGAGAAATTGCTGAAGGGAATCTGCGTGTATCGATTGGCAAGGAAAGAAAAACGGGCATACTGGCTGCATTGGCGGAGATGGTCGAGGCGATTGATCATATTGTCACGGATATAAAGCGTGTCGCTGACAATGTTGCTTCCGGAGATATAAGCGCCCGCGGTAATGCAGGCGATTTTAAAAAGGGCTGGCAAGACCTTGTTTCCGGAATAAACACGGTTACCGAATCTCTTGCAGGTCATATCGATCAGATTCCTGTTCCGGTGATTATTATTGATTCGGATTTCAATATTCTCTTCGTCAACAGGGCCGGCGCGGACGTGCTTGCCAGGACCCGTGAGCAGATCGTCGGACAAAAATGTTACGATCAGTTCAGGACTTCGGACTGTCAGACCGCAAAATGCGCCTGTGCCAGAGCCATGAGTAACGGCAATCGCGAAACAGGCGAGACGGAGGCTCATCCGGCGGGAAGGTCTCTCTTTATCTCCTACAGCGGCGTTCCCGTAAGAAATCAGGCCGGGGAAGTTGTCGGCGCCCTTGAGGTCGTCATGGATCATACCGAGATACAAAAAGAGGCATGGCTCAAAGCTGGTCAGAACGAGCTGAATGAGAGGATGCGCGGGGAGCAGGATGCGGTGACGCTGACGCAGAATATCCTTAACTACCTGGCCGGGTGCCTGAACGTGCAGGTCGGCGTCTGTTATCTGACGGAGAATCAGGATTCCGAAGAGGATCGGCGACTCAGGCTGGTGAGCAGTTTCGCATATAAAATGCGGAACAACAATCAGAATGAGTTCAGAGTGGGAGAAGGTCTGATCGGGCAGGCCGCGCTGGAGAAGAAAAGCATTCTCTTTGCGGGGATTCCCGAAGATCATGTCTGTATGGCCATTAATTCCGGCATGGGAGAGTCCGCGGCCCGCAGCATTCTCGTGATTC
>JAUCGI010000133.1 GCA_030378035.1 Desulfobacterales bacterium HSG2 | reverse complement strand
GGCACTTTCGGAAATCAGTCTTTCGGCATCACATCCGGCACCCTTGGCTGTGACTCGCCCCAGGGCTTTACCCGAAATGAGACTCTGAACAAGTTTGTTGCCGAAAATATGGATAATCTGGCATCCGATATTGCTTCGGGAAAGGGGGAATCTCTGGATACCCTGGCCGAACTGATAGAATTGCCTGCTGAAAAGCGCCCGGCCTTTTTTGCCGCGCTCCAAGGTGATTTTGACAAAATATATCCTTCTGCCCAGGTCACTCACACGGAAGTTATCGAAAAAATCGCTTCCATAATCAGAGAGATTTAACCCGTTGATTCTCTTGCGTCACCATTTCAGGAGATACGGATATGACAGGTCTTCCGTATCTCCTTTCCTTTGCCTTGTCCTGATCTTCCTCGCATGGGTCTTTGTGTGTGAAGCCGGAGCCGATATTTCCCGTCCGGATTATATGGCACGCCTGCTTGATCTGGCCCGTGAAAAAAAACTTCAGGAAGAAAAGTATTGGCGGATCCTGCTTCACTATAAGAAAAACCTCGGGGGAGACGAGAGTTTGGTGGATGATCCCCGATTCTTTTTATCGGCTGATGGCAAATTCAATCCCGGGGCCGAACTCGAAGCCACCATTAAAGCCTTTTTCAGAGAGACAGAAGAGAACGCGGATCATCCGGTATGCAGGTTCACCGCGAGGTACGCGTGGCTGAAGGAGCAGTTGAACATTGACGAATCCATGCTGCCTGTTCCCCGATGCGAAGAACTTGACCGAATTGTCAGGGAACTCAGACCCGGATCGGCCAGTCTTGTCTTCCCGACATATTACATGAACAGTCCCGCTTCAATGTTCGGTCACTCGCTGATTAATATTGAAACCCGGAAGTATGAAAGCAAGCTTCTCTCCCACGCGGTGAATTACTCGGCCATAACCGATGAAACCAACGGTCTTTTTTTTGCAATAAAGGGACTTTTCGGTTTTTACAAAGGCTATTATTCCATCCTGCCGTATTACCAGAAAATTCAGGAGTATAGTGATATAAGCCAGCGGGACATATGGGAATACCAGTTGAATCTCAGCGAATCCGAGGTAAAAAGGCTGATAACGCATCTGTGGGAACTCCGGAATGTCCATAGCGATTATTATTTTTTTGATGAGAACTGCTCATACAACCTCCTGTTTCTGCTTGAATCAGCCAGACCCTCTCTCCCCGGTTTCCTTTATGGGCGCTGCCGATTGACACCATCAAGGCCATGAAAGAGGAGGGGCTGATCGGCACTGTTGATTACAGACCTTCAAAGGCGGCCAAAATAAAGTATAAAATCTCTCTCCTGAGCGAAAAAGGGCAGAATATCGCGCTGGATATCATTAACGGGAAGAGAGAGCCTCAGTCTCTTGTCTCTCCGGTTCCGGGCCAGAAGGAGACCGGGATGGATAAAGATGAGAAAATAAAAATTATCGACCTGGTTGCGGATTATGTTCAGTATCAGCATGTCACGAAGAAAATATCAAAATCTCAGTACCGGGACATCTTTTTAAAAACCCTGAAGGTCCGCAGCGGGCTGGGAAAACCGGATAAAAGTCTGTACAATATCCCCTGTCCGCCCCGGCCGGATGATGTCCATGAATCCAACCGGTTACATATCGGGATGGGGATTAAGGGAGATCATTTTTTTCAGGAAACAGGGTATCGGCCCGTGTTCAGTGATCTGCTTGACACGGATTACGGATACAAAGAAGGCATACAAATCGAGTTCGGGGCTTCCAAATTAAGATATTATGATGCGGATAAAAAGCTTGCGCTGGAATCCCTGGATCTGATTGATATTGTATCCATTTCCCCCATAGACAAGTTCTTTATGTCATATTCCTGGAAAGTCGGCACGGGCTTGGCCCGGAAAAGAATGCGGGATGGTCACGACTCTCTTTTCTACAGACTGAATACCGGCGGAGGATTTGCTTTTCATAATGATTCTTTGGGATTACATTATCTGTTCATGGAACCGGAACTGGATATCGGGGGGAATCTTGAGGAGAGTTACGCTCTGGGGCTGGGGGTTTCAGCCGGGGTGATAAAGCGTCTGAGCCGGTCATGGAAATGTCATTTGGCCGCAAGGACCATGTATTTTGCCTTCGGAGATACCGATCATTCCCATGAACTCTCCTTATCGCAAAATATTCGACTGAGCCGGAACACCAGTATTACTCTTGATGTTTCATGGGAAAGAGCCTTTGATTCTTCTCATGTCGATGCGGGAGTGAATTGGAATATCTTTTTTTAACTCTTACTCTTGCTCTTGCTCTTGCTCTTGCTCTTAATCGAACGGACACGGGCAAGAGCAAGATTAAGAGCAAGAGAAAGAGAAAGAGCAAGAGCAAGAACCTCTGCGGTTTAACTTGATGACCGAGTGAAATTTATTCAATATTCACTTTGATGCGAGTCGGTTTATCTTCCTCAGCTTTGGGAACCAGGACCTCCAGAACGCCGTCCTTAAAAGCGGCCTTTATGTTATCGGGATTTACAGTATCCCGCATTGTAAAAGTCCTGTGGAATGTTCCGAAGCATCTCTCCTTACGATAGTATTTTTCTTCACTGACCTCTTTGTCAGCAGACCGCTCACCCTTGAGCGTAAGGATATTATCTTTGACCTCCACGGAAACGTCCTCCTTCCCGACTCCGGGAAGTTCGGCCTTGATGACAACCCCCTCCTCAGTTTCATAAATATCCGTGACAGGCTTCCATGAACATAAGGTAATGTCCCCATCGTCAGCTTTCCTTCCAAATGAGAGCGCATCTTCAAGCGTTTTGTTGATATAATCTTGCAAAATTGGCAGATCCCATCTCATAAATATCATCTCCTTACAGGTTTTAATAAAGTGCTGATTATAACGGATTTACGGAGCCCGTGAACTTGAACTTGAACTTGAACTTATACCTGAAGTTGCCCGTAAATGAATGTTCAGGTTCACGTTCACGTTCAGGTTCACGTTTAAGTTCACGTTCACGTTCAGGTTCACGTTCACGTTCACGTTTAAGTTCACGTTCACGTTTAAGTTCACGTTCACGTTTAAGTTCACGTTCAAGGGCATCCGTTATAATCAGAAAAAATTGTTATATGGTCATGTAGCGAAGCGAAACCCGCCACTCAAATTCCGCTGAAATTCACCCCTTCAAAAAACATGGCAGGAATCCGCACAGAAGAATACGGATACGGATCATTCCCCATTTCAATAAGTTGCTTCCAGAACTCCCGTGCATTGCCCGATATGTTCATCTCATTCACAGGCCGGACAATGGTGCCGTTTTCAATAAGCATGCCGACAATGCCGAATGAGAAGTCGCCGGTGGTCGGGTTGGAATTTCCCCCGATAAAGCCGGTAATCAGAATCCCTTTTTTAATGTCTCTGATCATCTCTTGGGGGGACTTTGAACCGTATTCAAAGACCGTGTTCGACGCCGCTCCGGAAGTGGGGGCCATGCCGAGTTTTTTGCCATAATAAGTGTCAATGTAATAGTTGCGCAGGATGCCTTTCTCAATCATGACTCTTTTTTCAGCGGCAAGTCCCTCACCGTCGAAAAATCGGGAGCCGAAGCCTTTTTCAATAAAAGGGTCGTCGATCATCGTCAGTTTTTCGGATGCGATTCTTTTGCCGGCCATCCCTTCAAGAAATGAATTTCTCTGTTGCAAAGCGCCCCCGCTCATGGGCCCTGTCAATGCTGAAATCAGCCGGCCTCCCATACGATTTTCAACGATCATGTCATATTTGCCCGAGGCGATCTTTTTCTGACCGATTTTACGCAAAGCCCGCTCTGCTGCTGCCCTGCCCACTATTTCAGCATCGAGAAGTTCTTTGCAGAATCTCGCGTTTGCCCCGAATCCGGCCTCGGGCCGGCCGCCTGCCGGATCGCTCACTGTCACATTCGCGCTGGCTGAAAAGACTGTGCCCCGGGCTTCGCCTGAAAAGCCGTTACTGTGAATTCTGACGCTTTCCGCATACATATCCGAATATTCTGCTGAAACGGAAATAATCTGATCGCTCTGAGCCAGAGCGGCCTCTTCGGTTTCAGACGCTATTTTCATCCGTCTGGACGATTCAACCGCATGATAATCGCTGTCACAGAGCTTGAAATCCGCGTAAAAGTCACCCTTGCCTCCCTCTTTGAAAGGGGGGCTTTCGGGATAACATTCGGGGGATGGCAGGGAGCGATATTCATCTTCCGTGAGGTAGCCGGTCATTTCCACCGCGTTCCTGATGAATTTGGAGAGGAATTCCTTTCTCAGATCATTGGTGGAATGATTTGAATAGCGATGCCGCGCATATATTGTCAGACCGAGGGAACTCTGGACCGATTCTTTCAGTTGTTCCGGTTTTCGGTCACGGAACTCCACAGAAACACCTCGTCGGTCAGATATTGAAACAGCGGCCTCATCAGCGCCGTTTTTCAATGTGTGGTCCATTACCCATTCAGCAAGGGGGAATCTGTTTTTGTTCAACATTTTTTCACCTTTATGATTTGTCAAGAGGTGTCATCAACTTCCTCTTTCATTATAGCGTCGGGATAAAACCTCCGAGGTTTTGGAAACCTCGGAGGTTTCATCACCATTGAACGGTCACATCATTATCGGCCGGAGGCAGATCAGTCCACCACCCGTAGATGTACTGCCCCGCATATTGCAGATTGGGATCATCGCTTTGCGTAAGAAAGCTGATAGCCGCGAGGGCCTCCTGATCCGGAGATTCATCCCCCATGTAATAGGCTTTAAAAGCCTCCGCGGCCTGCGAGGCGCCTGCCTGCCAGTCCGGGTAAAACCATTCGTAAAGCTTTTCCGTGAGATAATCCTCCGAATAAGCCGGGAAAGCCACTCCCCCGGTGTCGTAGTCAATCTCCGTGATGAACCGGCTTTGAATATCCGCGACATTCTCCTCGTCGAGCGTGACGATCCGGTATGGATTCGGATAGGTGACCAGAGAGCCTGTCTCCACATCTGTAAGGGATATCGTCCGGCCGCCCTCCGCATCCCATGTATTTGTGACAATATCCTGCGCGTGCAAATGGCCTGTGAAGATCAGATTCATACCGGCTTCAGCCAATGTTTCGGACACAGTCTCCCAGTTTTCGATCAGAGTTCCCGGCATCAGATCGGCCTGTTCCGGGAAATGCTCCAGTATCGCGTGGTGCATCATGCCGATGACCTTTTTATCCCGGGCTTTGGCCTGATCGAGTCTCCCGATGATCCAGTCGATCGTCTCCTGGGAGAACATGCCATTACCGTAGCCTAATCGGCATGAATCCAGGCCGAAGAGCCAGAGACCCGGCGCGGGTTCGGCCACATAGCTCAGGGAATCAGGATCGCGGTCAGTAGCCTCGGCATAGCCGTAATCCGCATAGATTTCAGCGAATTCTTCCGGAGAGACATTATCCTCGGGTGTCTCCGTGTCTCCGCTGTAAGAAAACGCATTCGGATTATTCAGATCGTGGTTTCCGGGAACCACATAGACCGGGAGCCCGTTATCCTCCAGCATCTTCAGATTGTCAGCAAATTCCTGATGGCTCGCCCGGGTTCCGTCTTTGGTCAGATCCCCCGAAACAATCACAAAGTCAATGCCGGACTCGCCCGTTATCGCGTCAGTGAACGCGGTCAGAATCGCCTCGCTCTCCCGCAGCAGTTTCCGGTCCCCGGCAAGATAGGCTTCAAAGGCCGATCCGCTTACGCCCAGTTCCGTGTCATAGTAATGCGGATCCGAAAAGACCGCAAACCTGGGCTGGGTCGTCGTGAACTTCTGGTACTCATGCCGGATATACCGATCCGCCATGATTGTGGTTCCCTTCTTGTTGTACGCGCCATCTGAGGGATAATCCGAATACACCTCGATATCCGGGACCGAGACATGGAAGAAGTTCACATCAATCCTTCCGCTGGCGTCGAACCAGACTTTGACAAAAAGATCGGGGTTGTCACTGCTTCCCCAGTCCACATCCGAGGGGCTGGCATGGAAATGCCCCCAGAACACCTGATGACCGCCGGCAGTCATGGCGTCGCCGCCTTTGCGCCAGACCGCGTCAATCGGGCCGTCAACCGTGTTGATGACAGCGCCGATCCTGAGATCACTGATGGCGGAGTAACCCGAGGGACTGCCCGCGGGCGAATATCCCGCGGCCGCAATTCCGTCCTCGTAATTCTCTTCGATGCCGTGCTGACCGTCCTGATTGTAATATAGCCGGACATATCTTCTGTCCAAAGTCGTGGTTCCCTGCAACGGTGCGCCGTCATACTCCGAATAGACATCTATGTCCGGCACCGACACATGGAAGTAACTGACATCGATCCTGCCGCCGGCGTCAAACCAGATTTTCACAAACAGATCCGGATTTTCCGCACTCCCCCAGGTCACATCCGAGGGGCTGGCGTAAAAATGCCCCCAGATCACCTCATGCCCTCCGGCGGTGGTGTCTTCTCCGCCCATCTGCCAGACCGCTTCGACGGGGCCTTTTTCCTCTGTATGGATGACTGCTCTGATACGAAGCTCGGGCGTAACCATGTAACCTGCATCAGACGTGGCAGCCTCGCTGAGACCTTCCGAAAATCCCACACAAATAAAACCAGGAACAAAGGCTGAAGCCAGTACAAAAGAAATCAGTATTTTTTTCATGACAATATCCTCCTTTTAAATTTTTTCCTGCATAAATTGACAAATATGTAAAAACGGAATCGGAAGAATGACGGCAAGGAAAAAATCATATTGAGTCACCTCTTGAATCTGCTATTCTCTGAATTCCATTAAGGGCGTCACCTTCAAGGGCAATAGAAAAATCAATAACGGCTTTTATTTGGCATCTTTCATATTTACTGATTATAACGGATTTAGGGAGCCCGTGAACCTGAACGTGAACGTGAACTTGAACTTATACCTGAAGCTGCCCGTAAATGAATGTTCACGTTCATGTTTAAGTTCAAGTTCAAGGTTCAAGGTTCAAGGGCACGGCATGTTCACAGGGGCTCCCCTAAAACCGTTATAATCAGCATATTAATTACCTCACACTTTTTCTGGGAAACGAACTCACATCCGCGTTTGTCCGCGTACATCCGCGTCCCGCTGTTCTTTCAGAAGTGTCAACTGACAAATGAAGGATGCCTTATATTCTTTACAATATTCCTGGTTCTAACGGATTTTGTGGGCTGCTGAGTACCTGGCCAAAAAATTTCCGGTATTTTTATCCGAATCTCATTTAAGCTGGTTCAGCGGATTCCGCGGATAATTCTACCCGAAAATATATAGCTAGTACAACGATTCATAAATTCGTCCCCCCCTTTTCCTTTATAAGAGAGGGGGACGAATTTATGATTTGTTGTACTAGTGCCAGACCAAATAAGTTTTGACAAGTGCGCTTATAAAGGAGCAACTTGTCAAAACTTATTTGGTGGCACTAGGTACTTATGATCAAACTCCCAACGAAGCCACGAACTAGTACAGCAACTTGTAAATTCGTCCCCCTCTCTTATAATGACAAAGGGATGAATTTCCAAGTTGCTGTACTAGCTTTCCACCACCGATGAGCATAGCGCGTCATTTTATCTTCTTCATGGGCGTATTCGCGACTTGGGGAGGATATTCAAATTCCCCTGATCAGGACGCAGACAAACGCGGAAACACGCTGACAAAAAAAAATCCGCGTGTGTCCGCGTTCATCTGCGTCCTGATCAGGGGAATAGGCGATGTCCCCCAATTTGTAAATGCGCCCCCTTCTTCATTGTTTCCTTCATCCTTATTACAGTCAACTTGTTTCATATCTGAATAAGAAAATGTTGTCAATCAGGAAAATCAGAGAAAATTCTGATTTTATCCGGAAAATTTCTTAAATATCCGGGAAAAGCCTGCCTGATGAACAGCTATGGAGTCAGGTCCAAACAACTTACCCATTTCATCTGCCGCTTGCCCAATGCAACTGTACGGTCTGCCTGCCCAAATGGGAAAGTTGTTTAGACCTGATTCCTATGAATGTCAAGCTTGGAGAACATGAAAAACTGAAATATCAGTTATGGCTGAGTACAGGACAAAAAATGGATTCCGCCGGGAATCCCGCCGATTCCCCGGCATGACAGTGTGCCGGGTGCATTCCCAAAATGTAGATAATCGGTGTTTCCGGACATCGGATCTCGCGTCGGAAGGTCTTCCGGCTTCCGGCTGACCGCTGTTTCCGGGGTTCCGGAATCCGAAAAAAGCCTGATATCTACTACAGCAAATCATAAATTCGTCACCCCTCTCTTATATAAGGAAGGGGGACGAATTTATGATTTGCTGTAGTAGGATATATCCACCTCAGAATACTCTTTATACCCCATTGATTTGTTCCTCTGTTTTATGAAATAAAGAAATTGAATAGACACTGGTTTATTATTAATGTTACAGAGAGGGGGGCTGTTATGGAAGCGTATGCCTTTGAAGCTATCACACACAACCAGATCCGCTGGTCGGGAAAAATTGAAATGGAAGAGAAAAAAGTTTTTATAAACAACTATAAAAAAGCATCTTTCACATGCCCGAAATGTAAAAAAAGGAAAATGTTAAATGTTGCCGGGTACAGAAATATTCAAGAAGAAGTCAGGATAACCCACAGGTGTTCATGCGGAAATGATTATACGCTTCTTCTGGAGAGGAGAATGTTCCCCCGAAAGATCGTCCATCTGCCAGGAAGTTATATCTGGAAAGAAAGAAGAAAAACGATGATCGTCAAAGATATATCCCGCGGAGGAGTGAAATTGGAGTTAGAAACGGAAAAAGGGATGAAGATCGGTGATAGGCTGGTTATAGAGTTTTGCCTGGACGACCCGCGTCAGACACTGATTCACAAAGAGGTCACCGTAAGGTATGAAAGAGGCCCCTGTATAGGCGTCGAGTTTCGTCCATCAAAGATCATAACCTCTTTTGACAGGTCAAATGACAAAGCTATTGCTGCTTACATGCTCGGCAGAAGTTCATAGTTCCCTTGCTTCTTGCTCTTGCTCTTGCTCTTAATCTTAATCGGATAGACGCGAGCATGATTAAGATTAAGAGCAAGAGCAAGAGCAAGAAAAATAGGGGACAAATTTATTGTGCCACTCCATATCCGTTTTCATTTTGCTGAATCACAGGATAAGGATCCACTATTAACCCCCTCGTTCTGTATCCCGAAACCGATCTGACAAGGCGGAAGCCCACATCACCCAGTTTGGCATTGGGCGAGTCCGCGTCACGATTGGCTGAACGGCAGTAGCGCGAGATGACAGACCAACTCCCTCCCCGGTAAACCCGATCCACAGTTGCATACCCGCCGGCCGGATCGGTCACTTCCTTGGAAGGATAGTTGTCAAACCGGTCCAGGCACCATTCGCCAACATTGCCATGCATGTCATACAGTCCCCAGGCATTCGGCGGAAAACTTCCGACTTTCACGGTCCTTCCCGGGTTGATTTCTTTGCATTCATTACGGATAAAAGCAACGCCGTAGTTTGCTTTGGAACAGTCCGCCTCATCTCCCCAGTTGAAGCGGGTCACGGTTCCGGCCCGGCATGCATATTCCCATTCCGCCTCGGTGGGAATGCTGTATGTATGCAGCCTTTCTCTATGATTCAGTCTCCAGACGAATCTCTGCACATCATTCCAGGAGACCTGCTCCACAGGGCAGTCCTTCCCGCAGTTTTTGAAATAGGACGGATTTTTTTTCATCACCGCCTCCCACTGCCCCTGTGTCACTTCAGTAACCTGCATGTAAAATCCCCGCGTCAGTTTTACCTGATGCTGCTTTTCCCGATCGACATACCTGCCCGCTTCATCCCGGGGGCTTCCCATCATAAAGGAACCCGGCGGGATGTAGACGAATTTCATACCGACAGTATTGGTTAAGAACTTCGGGATTTTGGGCTGTGAGTCGGGAGCCGGTTTCAGACCATGTTTACCGGACTGTGAGTTTCGGACCGGCACCGACTTCGCGTCCCGCTCTTCAGATTTTTCCCCACAGTTTATGATAGCAGCTAAAGCAAGCCATGCAACGGCTGCAATCAGCACATAAGCTTTTTGTTTCATTGTTTGATGTTTGATGTTTGATGTTTGATGTTTGATGTTTGATGTTTGATGTTTGATGTTTGATGTTTGATGTTTGATGTTTGATGTTTGATACTTGATACCGGAAACTGGTTGCTGGATTATCAAGTTCCAAGTATCAAGTTACCCACTTCTTTTCAGCACATAAGCTTTTTGTTTGATTGTTTGATGTTTGATACTTGGTGCTTGATACCGGAAACTGGTTGCTGGATTATCAAGTATCAAGTATCAAGTATCAAGTATCAAGTATCAAGTATCAAGTATCAAGTATCAAGTATCAAGTATCAAGTATCAAACATCAAGTATCAAGTATCAAGTTAACCACTTCTTTTGGGCCGCATCCTAAGCAATGCTGTCGGATTTGTTTCTTGGATATATTTGCGAATGCCTCTCAGAATGGCCTCACACAGATGATCCTGGTAGGTCGAATCGGTTAATCTTTTGCATTCCCTTTTATTACTGATGAAGGAGGTCTCTATCAGTACGGAGGGCATGTGGGCACCTAACAACACATAGAAGGGCGCCTGTTTTACGCCTTTGTTATTGATCTTGCTGTATCTCCTTTTCAGATGGCCGCACAGAGATTTTTGGACGTAGGCTGCCAAACGGCTCGATTCATTAATCTTGGCGTTATGCATCAGATCATTCAGAATTTTTTCCAGATCGCTGATGTTTCTTCTTGTTGTGGCGTTCTCCCGTGCGGCGACTCTGACAGCATCCTCATCTGTGGCCAAGTTGAGAAAATAGGTTTCGATACCGTAAGCCCTTTTGTCCTCATGGGAATTGGTATGGATGGATATGAAAAGGTCCGCATTTTTTGTGTTCGCGATGGCGGTCCGCTCCTCAAGGCTGAGAAAACGATCCGTGGTGCGGGTCATAATGACCTCACACCCCAGTTTCCGACGGATCTTTCTGGCAAGCCGTTTTGCAATGCTCAGAACAACATTCTTTTCATAAACACGCTTGTTATACCCCACTGCTCCGCCGTCCCGCCCTCCGTGACCCGGATCGATGACAATTCGTTTCACTCCCAATGCGAGCGATATTGCCAAGTTCTCTGATTTATCAAGCCTCGGCTTTTTATTTTCTATCGGCCCTTCCCTTTTTTTCTTTTTTCCTGGCTTCCTTTTTATAACCCCGGCTTTTTTCTTCTTTTTCTTGGAAGACCGCTTTGCGACGATCTTACTCCCGGGTCTGTTGCTGGCATCCCCTCCCCACACATCAATGACCGTCCTGAACGGATTCCTGAGAGAAAATATCTTATAGGTCTTAAATGATTTAATATCAATAACCACCCTGACCAGATCGGACATCTGCTGGCCGGCCCGGGCATTGGTAAGCAAATCATCATTAATCGAAATAAGTCTCTTGATATTTTTCCCCAGTCTGCTATCCTCAAAATCAATATAAAGTCGGTGGGGTTTGTTGGCAGACGGATCCTTTTTCAGCAACTTGTGAGAGAAAGGGGTCTCCCCGTCCGCATCAACAACAATGCGGGTGTAGCTCGGATTGGACCAGAATCGGAGGCTGGTGATAACAGAGGTGCTCTTCTTCCTGGCAGACGGCTTGGTGAAGATCGGGGACTTTTTTTCCGGATGTGATTCATCTTTTATTTTTGTTGCGACAGATGCCTTGTATTCAGCTTTCGATCTTGCAAATCTTTTATCCCTCACCTTTCTTTCCAGATGCCGCGTTTTCGCTTCCGAACCTGCCTTTCGGATTTTTTTTCGGGAAAGCGACTGTATCCCCTCTTCCGCCTTGGGCCGGTAATCGCTTCTGGGAAAACGCCTGATTACGCGATTAAAATAGTCGAGGGCCGAGGCTCTGTCAGACCCTTTGGATGAACGGATGTATAATTCCCGGTAAAGTTTTCCGGCCATGTAAAGGCTTGCAGCGGCATAAGGTCCTGACGGTTCCTCCCTGTAAGCATTCTGAAACATTTCAATGCATGGAAACCAGTTTTCTCTGTACCCCAGTTTTTCAGGGTTTCTCAGGCGCTCCTGATAACATTCGATTCCCTCATAATACCTCTCTTCGCCGGCAGCCGCTGATAACACA
>JAUCGI010000132.1 GCA_030378035.1 Desulfobacterales bacterium HSG2 | reverse complement strand
GGGGCTTCTTAGGGAAAATATGGCCTGAAGGAGGGAACCTGCCAGAATCAGTATGAGAATGATTTTTACGGAATAAAGCTCAATGGCTTTTCCGAGAATGATGCTGACGGCTATAAACGAGAGGGTTCCCCATACCCTTATCCTTCCGTAGCTTTTCTTCTCTCTGCCGAGCACATCCATGGTGAATGCTTCCAGAAAGGATATGATAGGCGCATGAAATATTACATAGCTTATGGTGACAACAATCATTCCGTGGAAGTCCGTGGTGTAAAGAAAGAAAACCCAGAAGGCTGTGCTGATGAAATTGCAGATAATGTATATCGGCCTTCGGGTCTGAAAGCGGTCTGCCAGTCTTCCCCATATCAGTGAGAACAGAACCGCCACCACGGATCTCAAAGCGGAGAGAATGCCGATCTGGGAGCCGCTGAAATCTAAGTGATAGCAGTATAAATTGAAATAGGGCAGGGTGATGCCCATTATTCCGAAATATAAGAAATACTGAAGGCTTATTGTAAATCTGAATGAGCGGTTGTTATCTTTGTTCATTATGACTGAGCTTTTCAAATGCGGGACAAAAAGAGAGTTTTTGCGATTTGCAGAGACGTGTCAGGGACACGCCCCCGCGGTTTTATTCGATATTCACTCTGATCTGCCTGGGTTTATCCTCCTCGGGCTTGGGAACCAGCACTTCCAGAACGCCGTCTTTGAACTTGGCCTTTATTTTATCGGGATCTACAATATCCCGCATCGTAAAAGACCTGTGGAATGTCCCGAAGCATCTCTCCTTACGATAGTACTTTTCCCCGCTGATCTCTTCATCAACAGACCGCTCACCCTTGAGCGTAAGAATATTATCCTTGATCTCCACGGAAACATCCTCCTTTCCCACCCCGGGAAGTTCGGCCTTGATGACAATTCCCTCATCAGTCTCATAGATATCTGTAACCGGCTTCCATGCACATAAGGAAGCCTCTTCATCGTCAACTCCCCTTCTCGGGGGAAAAGCCTCTTCAAAAGCTCTGTTGATACAACTTTGCAAAGTGGATATGTTTCTGAACGGATCCCATCTCATTGGCATAAGTATCACCTCCATAAAAATTTCTTCTGATTATAACGGATTTACGGGATCCCTGTGAACATGCCGTGCCCTTAAACTTGAACTTGAACCTGAACATTCATTTACGGGCAACTTCAGGTATAAGTTCAAGTTCGCGGGAATCCCCTAAATCCGTTATAATCAGAATTTCTTTCCTGTTTTGTCTGTAAACAATAATCATGGAGATTATCTTGTCAAGGTCATAAAAAGAGTTCCGACAACGTAAACGTGAACATTTGGAGATTATCTTGTCAAGGCATCCTTCATAGAAGCTGAAAATAGTTTACACTTTTTCCGAGTTGCACAGCGACTTTGCAGGTCGGAACGGTTTGCAAAATTGTTCTGCAAAGTGTAACTGAATATCAGAATTCGGAACAAATCCGAAGACCAAAATCTGAAATCCGAAATAGCAGGCTGTGAATGTTCTGAAAATCTGATATTCGGAATCTGTTTCGGATTTCGGATTTTCCGATATTGTTCAATTTTGGTCATACTCAATTTATTTGCTGATTATAACTCTTTTCGAGGAAGTCGCAGTGAACTTAAACTTAAACTTGAACTTGAACTTGAACTTAAACTTAAACTTAAACTTGAACGTGAACATTCATTTGCGGGCAAGTTCAAGTTCAAGGGCTCCCTAAATCAGTTTATCTTTTATAACATACCTGCGTTTCTTAAACGATTTTCCACATCCCCGAACATGGCAAGTTCCTCAATCTCAAAGCTTGCAAATTCAGGACGTATCCCTGAAAGCCTGTTTCGGATATCCCTGACGCTCTCCTGTCCGGAAAAGCTGACCATCACAGCCGGATGCGTGCTGACGCCGAAACGAATCAGATTTTCCAAAGCCTGAATTTGCAATTCAAAGCCTGTCGGATTCGCTCCTGTCAGCCTTGAAAATTCTTTTCCTGCACAGCCTTTGAGACTCACCCGGACATGGAGGTTTTCATACCGGCTCAGGTCTTTTGCATAAGTTTCGTCAGCCCCGATCAGAATCCCGTTGGTCTCAAGGATAAAGAGAAGGTCATCAGGGATAAGCTCAAGCACCTGGAGCAGATGTTCTCTTGCAAGGGTCGGTTCGTTGCCGCTGATCCGCACCTGACGAAACCGCTTTTTTCGGGCAATACCTTTCAGGTTTCCCGCAACTTCACAGGGGGAGTAAAATCGCCCGTGTTTTTCAGGACGGATAACCTGATGCCACGACCAGCAGAACAGACATCGGAGACAGCATCCCACGCAATCTGCCGTTGCAATGCCGCCGTAGAATCTTGCAGGACGGAAGCGGTAATATTTCCGCAGATCGCCTTTTGAAACGATCTCTGCCGTGTCGGTTGCTTTTTTTAAAGGTCTGCAATCGTTCATCAGTTTAATCTGCCTCCATGCTTAATCGGGCTTGGCCGGAACGGGTTCATTATGTTTCCCCTTCTTACACACAATCGGCATCCTTCATGTGTCAGTTTACACTTTGCTGTAGAACGATTTTCCAAATCGTTCCGAACGGCCCGCAAAGTCGTTCTGCAAGTCGGAAAAAGTGTAAACCACTTTTCAGCTTCTATGAAGGACGCCACACAATCCATGATTTCCGCAGATCGCCTTTTGAAACGATCTCTGCCATGTCGGTTGCTTTTTTTAAAGGTCTGTAATCCTTCATCAGTTTAAGCTGCCTCCATGCTTAATCGGGCTTGGCCGGAACGGGTTCATTATGTTTCCCCTTCTTACACACAATCCATATAGATATATATACAGCGTTCGGGGGATCTGTCAACCCCTCTCAGCATGATAATCCTTTACCCTGAAAGCAGGAAATTTCCCCCCCTGAATACTCTTTTCACCCCATTGATTTATATACCCATCTGCTCTATAGCTTAAATCAGCCGGATATATCAGACTTCCGAAGTTTCCGGAACTTCGGAAGTGCCGGAGGTGTAAGGAAACCTGGTTTCTGTGTCTGACACTATTAAAAAGGAAGGAGACGGCTGAAAATGATTAAAAATACTTCTCAGTCTGACGTGTTGCTGATTAGCGCGTCGAAAGATGAGTTTGATGTGGTGCTTGAAGCGGAATCAGACTGGCAGTTTCAGAAGAACAGCAGAGGCTTTGTCTGTCACACCAGGGAAATCGGCGAACATGCGGGAAATAAATTTTCAATAACTGTTGCACATCCCACTGACGAAAAGGGATGTTTCGCTCCGGAGCTTGTATCGCTTATGGTGAACGAGTTTAAGCCGCGCTGTATTTCAACAGTCGGTGTCTGTGCAGGGGAGGCGGATAACGTCTCATTGGGAGACGTGATTATTGCGGATCGGGTGTTTCAGTATGATGCTGAAACACTGAGAGATTTTCAGGAAGGGAAAGTAAAGGGGGAAGATGTTTTTCATCATATAAGTGATTATCATCTCAGCCCCTTGTGGAGCCGGAAAGCAGAGGATTTTTCCTCGGATTGGGTAAATACCATAAAATGCAGGCGTCCCATGGGAATTCCGTCGGTGTCTGTTCAGCCGAAGGTTCATGTCGTGTCGATGGGAGCAGGAAACCCGGAAAAAGAATATCCGGCGTTATTCCCCGGCATCGGCAGATATATGCAGGAAGTTTTTGCAACAGAAATGGGAACTGCTTCAGTCGGGACAATTGCCCGAGTGAAGAACACGGACTCATGCATCATTGTCAAAGCGGTGGCGGATCAGACGAACCATAAAAAAAAGACACCTTTTTACTTTTATGCCATTGAAGCATCTTACCGGTTTCTCATGGCATTTTTGGAAGATAATCTGCTGCTTCAGCCTACGGGTTATTATTTTCCGGGCATCACTCAGACAGGAGATATGCTCCCAACCGTCAGTGCGGCAGGCATCTGACATATCTCTGATTCTGACGGATTTTGTGGTCTGAATCCGTTTCTTAACCACAGAGGACACAGAGGATGCACAGAGAACCGCGGAGTCTCATCTGAATCTCCGCGGTTCTCCGCGTTCTCTGCGGCCTCTGCGTTTTCATAATCGCCTGAAATGATACAGAACCGCAACATCCGTTTCTTAACCACGGAGACTCCGTGTTCTCTGTGTGTCCTTTGTGTCCTCCGCGGTTAAAACGCGGATTCAGAGGCTATCAATTTAAGCCGGACAGCCTGGGTTATGAAAATGTTGCCGATGTTCCCAAAAGCTGATCCCGTTTTTTGTTCCCCGCCATTTTTTAAGCGGCTGATTTTCAGGCCAAAAAAATGGGGAACAAAAACAGGATCACAATTGGCAACCCTGTTTGTGACATTTTCATCAGCCCACGGACAGCCTGTGTCAGAACACAAAAGACACGAAAGGACACGAAAAGCTTACGCCCGCAGTCAGGTCCCTGTTTCCTGTTTCGTGTGTTTCGTGGTATGAATTGTTACAAAGTTGATAGCCGATTCAGACCACAAAATCCTTTCTGTCCTTGGACGAATGCAGCTTTCTCGTATAAACTGTCTTGTATTTCTCAGGCGATGCCTTCATGCACTCGGCACATCCTTCCTCTTCCTGGGGATGAAACGGCTCAAGATGCACCTCGAAATCAAGCTCCTCATACATCCGGACGATTTCCGAAAGCCGAGGCTCGTCATACGTCGTCTGTTTTTCCCAGCCCTCGCGGGCAAGTTGTTCTTGATGCTTGATGCTTGATGTTTGATGCTTGATGTTTGATGCTTGATGCTTGATCTTTGATGCTTGATGCTTGATGTTTGATGCTTGATTCTTCATTCTTTATCCTTTGAATTCGGGCCGTTTTCGGCCAAGGGAGGAAAGGCCTTCAAGCGCGTCATCTGTTGAGAATATCTCCTCAAGGCGTCCAATCTCGATTTCCACGGCATCTTTCATGGATTTGCCTGCCTGCTGGTCGATAATCTCATTTACGATTTTGAGGGCAATGGGCGCTTTGTAACTGACGATTTTGACGGTTTTGGCCGCGAGATCATCCGGTACGCCTTCGGGCGATTTTCCGGAAAGGAGTCTCTTCACATTCTCTTTGCTGCACATTTGGACAAACGCCCTGAATTTTTCAGGGATTTCACGCTCCCGGTACTTGTCGGGTTTTCCTTCTGAAACAAGCGAGTTTACAGCCGCATCCGCCTGGGCGGGCGGGACAAGCTTCGTTGCAATGCCGAGTTCATAAATATCCTGCGCGCTGATCGCGGTTCCGGTAAATGTGTAATACTTGGCAAGCTCCGGACCGACATGGCGCGCAAGGCGAAGCATTCCGCCAAGCCCGGGATAGATGCCGATGCCGGTCTCCGGGAAGCCCACTGACCCGGCCGGTGTGGCCACAATCGCCTGACAGGAGAGGGCAAGCTCACTTCCGCCCCCGAGGGAAAGCCCGTCAAGAAGCGCAATGGTAAACTTTTCAGAATTCTCGATTCTGAGCAGAAGCTCATGGCCCTTTCGCGTGAATTCCACAATATCATGAATTTTGTCCGCCTTTATGTTCCGGATAAAATAGCGGATGTCCGCGCCGGCAACAAACGCCTTTCCCGCGCCCTGAAACAAAATCGCCCTGACATCAGGATTTTTCTCAGCCTCGGAGAATTGCGTCTCCAACTGGCTGACAACACTCTCATTCAGAGCGTTCATGGCTTCGGGCCGGTTGATCGTAATCCGTGCGATACCCTCTTTCACATCAAGATCGACAAATCTGAACGTAAAAGGCGCGGCCTTCTCCTTCTGCTTTCGGAGTATGTCAGGCATTTTGAAATCAGGATATTTCTCCGTGATTGCTTTGACAAGCTCACAGGTCCGATCAATGCCGATTTTGTTCATTATCTCAAACGGTCCCATGGCCCAGCGGAGCCCGATTTTTGCCCCCCGGTCCGTATCTTCCACGGATGCGACCCCTTCATCCACCAGCGCGGCCGCGACCCCGAGGCATACACCGTGAAGCCGGTCCGTCACCGCCTGAATCTTTGATTCATCAACATCTCCTTCCAGGTTCCAGTTCTCTTTCTTCTCCATCTGAGCTTTCAGGATGTCGGCAGGCGCGTAAAAAGGGCCAAGTTCGCTGCCAAGCGTCGTGGCAGCGTGAACCGCTATGGGGATGCCGGTCACGTTCATCAGTTCAAAGGGTCCCATGCCGATTTTAAGTCCGCGCTTCGCGCCTTCCTCGATGGTGGGAATATCCGCGACACCCTCTTCGAGCATCCGGGCGGATTCATTCAGAAACGGAACAAAGAAGCGGTTGACCGCAAAGCCCGGCGCGTCCTTGACAAGAATGGCGGTCTTGCCGTGGAGCTTTGCCGCAAGCATCGATTTTTCAATCGTCTCTTCGCTTGTGCCGCTGTGGGGAATCACTTCAAGAAGGCGGTTCTTTGCGGGGTGGTAGAAATAATGAAGTCCGATGAAGCGGTCCGGCCGGGATATCTGGTCCGCGAATTCCCTGACAAAGAAGCTTGAGGTGTTTGTGGCAAGGATGGTCTTGTCTGAGCAGATCTCATCAAGCTTTTTGAAGAGATCGGTTTTTACCTGCTTGTCCTCGAAAACAGCCTCAATGACCAGATCCGCATCCCTGGCCGCACTGAAATCGGTTGTTCCGGTAATGCGGGAGAGGATATCCTCAACTTGGTCCGTTGTGAAAATCCTGCGCTCCACTCCCTCCCGGAGCATCTTTCTGATATTGCTGATCCCGCGTTCAACAAATTCTTCGCTGGTATCAAGCATTACGACATGGATACCTTCCTGGATGATCTTCTGGGCAATGCCGCTGCCCATATTTCCTGCGCCGATAACGCCGATTTTATTGATTTCTGACATTCGGCCTCCTTTTTGGATCAAATATTAATAGGAAACTTTCATTTTCTAATTCTTCTCCATATAACGATCTCTCTCTTTTTTGGAAACTTCCGCAAATACCCGCAGAGCTAAGTCGCGAAATATTTCATCTCTTTCATCTTTATCCAAAGAATCATAGAACTTTTTATAAATATCTGTCAACTTTCTTTTATTCTTCAATCTGGGGTGATACTTTGCTTCAAAGTTGAGTATATAAGACAGAAAGTTGTTTAATTCATTAATATCTCTGAACAATGATAGTTCCGGAAGGATTTTCCATATAAATTCATTAATTCGCTCATAGTCTCTTTGAGGAATTTCTTTCCGACTTGCAATCAGACTCCTTATTTTTTTAAAACTGTATGTATCACTATTCTTATCTTTGCCTTTGTTTATATAACTATCTAAAAATTTAATCAGTTCACTATGATCTGATTTTTTTCTCACCGCCTTGATAAACAGATCTAACAGAGTAAAAAATTTGCTTCTCTCAAATTTGTCCAGAGAATGATATATATCAGACAATCTGTTTATTTCAGTATTTATATTCTTACTATTCATCATGTAAATACCATCAGCTTTCACAGGTGCGAGTAGCATCTCCGCTCTTGGAATTCAATCCGCCGAAATTCCCATTGCCTTCATTTTCGCCTTCAGACGTATGATTTCTTTCTCTGTATTATCCGCCCGGGTTTTCGCCAATTCCGCTTGGATTTTTGCCACCTGAATTTCTGCATTATTCGCCCGGCTTTTTGCCAGTTCCGCCCGGCTTTCTGCATTATCCGCTCGGCTTTTTGCCAGTTCCGCCCGAATTTTTGCATTATCCGCCCGGGTTTTTTCCAGTTCCGCCCGTTCATCAGCAGGCAGAAGCACTTTGCCTAGCCGGGCATCATAAACGATAAACCTGTCCCCGGATTCGGACACGCTGATATGGACATCGGTGGTCATGCTGTGAAACCGGCCCCGGGAATCCGGTCTCATTTTCACATATTCGCCGTCGATCAGGCTGTAACCGCTGACTGTGTAGGATATTTCTTTGTTTTCAAGGCCCGGATCGATGATCATATACTCGGACACCCCGGCCTTCCTGTATATTTCCGGCTTTTTGTTGACGTCGGGATCCCGGTATATGGGCGACACGACCTCGAGAATGAAAAAGGGCCTCACCCCCTCCTCCGGGACATAAAAATGCTCTCTCGATTTTTTCGGATCCTTCACATCCTTGAAAATACTGATATCCGGCGCGGGATTCGGGATACCCTCCATACCCCATATAATCTTCAGGTCGCTGTAAACCGTCACGTTCTTCCGGTCTCTCAGATGATGCCGGAAAATGCTTTTCAGCCTGTAAACATCGTCCACATGCACATTCCCCTGCAGATACACATCCCCTTCCTCGGGTTCCAGAAAGTCATCCAGTGTCAGCGGCCGGTCACTGTATGAAGGATTGCCGTTTTCGTCATAGTCTATAAGTGTCCGGTATCCGTAATCTATATCCTCTGTATGAGCAGCATCGTCACACAGGGTACAGTCCGAAAAAGCTGATTCAGAACGGTTTGTTCCCATAATTTGTCATCCTTTCACACCATCCGGGAAAAACCGTGTTTTCCCGAAAAGCTGATTCTTATCTTATTGCCAGATCATTTGCAAAGTCCGGCGAAGATGTTTTTACCCGATGCTCAGGTTTTTGTTGCGGATTGCCAGTTATTCCCGGCAAATCAGAAGCCGGAAATCAGAAAAACCTGATCATCGGGTTTTAAGAAAACATATCTGTCCGTAAAAAAGTGAAACATGCCGGAGCGGACAGGTCGGCGGACAATGCGGCCCCCGGACGGAATTCAATCCGCCGAAATTCCTATGCCTTCAGTTTCGCCTTCAGACGTATGATGTCTTTCTCTACATTATCCGCCCGGGTTTTCGCCAATTCCGCCCGGGTTTTCGCCAATTCCGCCCGGGTTTTCGCCAATTCCGTCTGAATTTCTGCATTATCCGCCCAGTTTTTTGCCAGTTCCAACTTAAATTCTACCAGTTTCAACCGAGTTTCTGCCAGTTCCGTCCGTTCGTCAGCAGGCAGAAGCACTTTGTCCAGACGGGCGTCATAAACGATAAACCTGTCCCCGGATTCGGACACGCCGATATGGACATCGGTGGTCATGCTGTGAAACCGGCCCCGGGAATCCGGTCTCATTTTCACATATTCGCCGTCGATCAGACTGTAACCGCTGACTGTGTAGGATATTTCGTTGTTTTCAAGGCCCGGATCGATGATCATATACTCGGACACCCCGGCCTTCCTGTATATTTCCGGCTTTTTGTTGACGCCGGGATCCCGGTATATGGGTGACACGACCTCGAGAATGAAAAAGGGCTTCACCCCCTCCTCCGGGACATAAAAATGCTCTCTCGATTTTTTCGGGTCCTTCACATCCTTGAAAATACTGATATCCGGCGCGGGATTCGGGATACCCTCCATCCCCCATATAATCTTCAGGTCGCTGTAAACCGTCACGTTCTTCCGGTTTTTCAGATGATGCCGGAAAATGCTTTTCAGCCTGTAAACATCGTCCACATGCACATTCCCCTGCAGATACACATCCCCTTCCTCGGGTTCCAGAAAGTCATCCAGTGTCAGCGGCCGGTCACTGTATGAAGGATTGCCGTTTTCGTCATAGTCTATAAGTGTCCGGTATCCGTAATCTATATCCTCCGTATGAGCATCGTCACACAGGGTACAGTCCGAAAAAGCTGATTCAGAACGGTTTGTTCCCATAATTTGTCATCCTTTCACACCATCCGGGAAAAACCGTGTTTTCCCGAAAAGCTGATTCTTATTGCCAGATCATTTGCAAAGTCCGGCGGCGAAGATGTTTTTTACCCGATGCTCAGGTTTTTGTTGCGGATTGCCGGTTATTCCCGGTAAATCGGAAGCCGGAAATCAGAAAAACCTGATCATCGGGTTTTAAGAAAACATATCTGTCCATAAAAAAATGAAACATGCCGGAGCGGACAGGTCGGCAATGCGGTCCGATCCGCCCCGACCGAAACTCAGCCCGCCGAAATTCCCATTGCCTTCAGATGCGCTTTCAGACGCATGATCTCTTTCTCTGCACTATCCGCTCGGTCTTCTGCCAGTTCCACCCGATTTTCTGCCAGTTCCGCTCGGTCTTCTGCCAGTTCCGCCCGGTTCTCTGCCAGTTCCGCCCGGTTTTTTTCTTGTTCCGCCCGGTTTTTTTCTTGTTCCGCCCGTCTTTTTTCCAGATCTGCCCGTCTTTTTTCCAGATCTGCCCGAGCTTTTTCTTGTTCCGCCAATCTTTTTTCCTGTTCCGCCCGTTCGTCATCGGACAGAATCTCCTCATCCGTATAAGCGTCGTAAACGATAATCCTGTCCCCCGATTCGGACATGCCGATCCGGACGCCTGTGGTCACGCTGTGAAGCCGGCCCCGATGATCCGGACTCATTTCCACATATCTGCCATGGAACATTCTGTAACCGCTGATTGTGTAGGATCTTTCCTTGTTTTTAAGGCCCGGATCGATGATGACATATTCGGACACCCCGGCCTTCCTGTATATTTCCGGCTTGTCGCTGAAGTCCGACTTTCTGTATCTGGGTGACACGACCTCGAGAACGAAAGAGGGCTTCACCCCCTCATCCGGAACATAAAAACTGCTCCTCGACTCTTTCGGATCTCTCACATTTTCTATGACGCTGATGTCAGGTGCCGGGTTCTCCAAGTTTCCGATACCCCATATAATCTTCATGTCGCTGTAAACCGCCACGTCCTCCCGGTTTCTCAGATGATACCGAAAAATGCTTTTCAGCCTGCCAACATCCTCTTCGTGCACATTCCCTTGCATGTAGACATCTCCTTCCTCAGGTTCCAGAAAGTCCTCCAGAGTCAGCGGCCGGTACCTGAAGGAAGTCTCGCCGTTTTCGTCATACTCTATAATTGTCCGGTATCCGTAATAATATTCGTCCTCTGTATGAACATCATCGTCATACAGGGTGTGGTCCGGAAACTCCGATACAGAACGGATTGCTGTTCCCATAATGTGTCCTCCTTCCATACACCTCGCGGAGACCTCCGAGGTTTTAAAAACCTCGGAGGTCTTTTTTTTACTTGTTCTTCCACTCAGGCCGACGCTTTTCCTCAAAACTCCTGATGCCCTCCAAGGTATCCTCTGTTTTCATCAGGGTATTCAGGAAAAGATCGCTGACGCTTTCAATCGCTTTTGAAAAATCCATTCCCAAATGCTGCTTCACCGCACGCTTGTTCAGGCGGATAATGAGCGGGCTGCTCGTCTTGATTTCACCCACAAGTTTGTCCACCATCTGGGTGAATTCGTCTTCATCCGTCTTGTAACTGATAAGCCCCATTTTCCGAGCCTCTTTTGCGAAATACCGCTTGCCTGTGGTACAGATTTCTATGGCTTTTGACGGACCCACCAACTGGGGCAGGCGGATGGCCGAGTATGGCGGGAAGAAGCCGAGTTTGATCTCCGGCTGGCCGAAAACAGCCTTCTTTGAAGCCACGATAATATCACACGCGATGGCAATCTCCATGCCGCCGCCGAGGCACGCACCATGCACCGCCGCAATGGTCGGTACTTCGAGCTTATCCATCCGTTCAAAAATTCTGTTGAACACGGCGATCATCTCATCCACCTTTTCAGGCTTGTGGTCCGCCACTTCGACCCCCGCGCACCAGCTCGGCCCCTCGCCTAGTATAACGACACACTTGAGATCATTATCCGCAATAAGGTTCTCCAACTCGGCGTTCAGATCATTCATCATTTCGATATTGAGCACATTATGCTTTGGCCGGGCAAAAGTGAGACGGGCGACGCCTTCAGTTTTTTCAATCTTGAGATGTCTGGACATTTGTTTTTCCTTATTAATGTTTGGTATGTGGCGATTCGTATTTCTATATCTATTTTGCATAAAACGGTCTGAATTGCAAGATTAAATTTGAAATTTGAGTGTAACCAAAGTAAAGCGGTTTCAGAGTTGATTTTTTGAGGCTCAAACGCAGAGAACGCGGAGGATTCTGTTCTCTGCGGTCTACGCGTCTCTGCGTATAAGGGCATAAGCCCGGATTTTCATCTGCGCGTATGTCGGCGAGGTTCATGTTTCATTTTGGTTACACTCATTAAATTTACAATGATTTTTTTGCATTCCCTGAAATTATTCCCGGTTGTCGCACCCTGGAATTGAAAAAGAAATCGGGCATCCTTCATTTGTCAGTTGACACGGGCGCATTTGCAAATTGGGGGACATCGCTTATTCCCCCTGATCAGGACGCGGACCATAAGTGTAAACTTAAAGATTTCCAAATCTCTTTATCTTTATCTTTATCTTTATCTTTATCTTTATCTTGCTCTTTA